>JARXKK010000172.1 GCA_030278895.1 Acidobacteriota bacterium | reverse complement strand
GCGTCCATCTTCGCGGCGAAAGCTCCCCACTCGAGAGGCTGGATCGCCATCTCGATGCCCACCTTCCGAAAGGACTGCTGCGCCAGCTCGATGATCTGGCGCTGGACGTCGCTCCCCATGCCGAGAGAAAGCGTGAAGGCGAGGCGGAGCGTACCCTTGCCGCGCATTCCGTCCGGGCCCTTGCGGAATCCGGCCTCGTCGAGAAGAGCCTCGGCGGCCCTCGGGTCGTAAGGCCACGGCGCGATCGTCGAGTTCCAGGCCCAGTGCGCGGGCGGAAGAGGTCCGTTCGCGAGCTTCGCGAGACCTCCGAAGAGATTTCGTCCGATGCTCTCGCGGTCCACGAGCATCGTGAGGGCGCGCCGCACGCGCCTGTCCGAGAAGATCGGCAGCCGGTTGTTCCAGCCGATGTACGCGTACGAGAGCTCGTCGAATGTGACGACGCGGGGCGCACCGGCGGTCCCGGCCTTCGCGTCCAGCTCTTTCTTCTGCGTGAACGAGAGCCGCATCTCGTCGAGGTCGCCGGTTCCGAGCGCCGCGAAAGCCGGTGCGTTCTCGGGCACCACGCGGAAGATCACTTGCTCGGCGTGGGGCTTCTCGCCGAAGTACTGGGTGTTGCGGACGAGGGTGAGAGTCCGGCCGGCCTCCCAGGAGCCCAGCCGGTAGGGCCCATTCGCCAGCGGATTCCTGTTCCGAACGTGCGTGGCCACGTCACCGCCCGCCCACGCGGCCGCGGACAAGAGAGGCAGGTTGAACGCGTCGCGACGGCCGACGGCGGCCGTCTTGAAAATGACCCGCGCCGTCCGCGGATCCACGGCCTCGGCCCTGACGAAACCGTCGAAAAGGGCGCGCCGCGTGAGCGCGGGCGTCTTCGGGTCGAGGAGCGTCGTCATCGTGAAGACGACGTCCTCGGACGTGACGGGCGTGCCGTCCTCCCAGCGCGCGTCCTTCCGAAGGCGGATCGTGTAAACGAGATGGTCGGGAGAGTCAGAGACTTCCTCGGCGAGACCCGGCACGAGGTTCAGCTTCTCGTCGTAGTCAAGCAGGTTCCGCGCGAGGAGCGCGAGCACGATTTGCTCGGCGTCCGTCGTCGCGAGGATGGGGTTCAACGTCTTGGGGTCGCCGTCGAGGCGGCGGCGGACGACACTGTCCTGGCTCTTGCCGCGCACGCCGCAGGCCGAAAGGAGAACCGCGATGACGACGAGCGCGAGCTTCTTCAAAACGGCCACTCCACGGAGACCGCCGCGACGTTGCCCATCGCGTCGAGCACGCGCACCGAGAGGACCGCCGGGCCCGGCGGCTTCGGGATCCGGAAGACGAAACGTTCGACCGGAGAGTCCGCCGAGCCGTCTTCGGCGGGCAGAAGGCGCCAGCGGTCCGCGTTCACGGCGCCTTCGGCTTTCGTGACCGGGGAGAGCGCGTCGGCGGCGAGAACCGTCAGGACGACGAAGTCCCCTTCGGCCCTTTTCGACTCCACCTTCAGGACGGGTGGCGTGTTGTCGATGACGACGACCCCTGTCTCCTCGCGCGCCATGAGCGCTTCGGTTTCGGGCTGCGAGAGGCGGTCCGACGCGGTGACCCGGAATCGGTAGCGCCCGTCGGCGAGCGCCGTCGTGTCGAAGGAGAGGTACGCGTCCTCGAGGTCCTTGCGGACCGGGAACCACGTCGCGCCCTCCTCGCGGCGCCCTTCGACTTCGTAGCGCAACGTGTCGCCGTTCGGATCCGTTCCCTTCCACGTGAGCGTCCGGTAGCCTTTGCGGAACAGCCTCTTTCCGGGACCGTCCCCCGCGCCGTCGCGCGGAACTTCGAGCCCGGAATAGATCCCGGACTCGTCGGGGTTCGCGACGGAGAGGACCCCGACACCCGTCGCGCCGCGGGAGAAGACCGCGCCCGGCTCGAGGAGCGAGAGATTCTCGAGAACCGGTCGGGCGTTGCGTTCGGCATAGGAGAGATCGATGCGTTCGACGACCGGCGACTCCCCCTTCGCCGACGCCTTCATCTCGGCCTTCCACTGGAAGAAACGGGCGACGGGGGGCTTCGCGCCTCCCTCCGCGCCGACGGGCAGCCAGGCCGACCACGTGGCGTCGGGCTTGTCCGAATTTCCGGCCCGCACCATGAGTGTGAGAGTCGCTCCCGCGGGAACCTGCCCCTCCCAGCGGAGGCGTCCGAACGTCGAGAGGCGCGATGCGTCCTTCACGGCAGACGTGAACGTGCCCGAAGCCGGGACCCGGGTTTCAGGCCTCAGGATCCCCGCCGCGCCCATCGTCACGACCGCGAAGCCGGAGCCCACGGCCGGGACCGCGAGCGCGAGCTTCTCGCCGGTCGAAGCCACGAGCCGGACACGCCTGTCCTTCCACTCGTAGACGCGCCCCTTGGAGCCCGTGGCGACGAGGAGAGCCCCGTTCGCTTCGAGCCGGAGGCCGAGAATGGATTCCTCCGGGAAGAGCCAGCCCGGCTCGACGAAGCCGTCGGGCTGAATGACGGCGATCTCGGAGCTGCTCGCCGCGTGGACCTCCACGGCGGGCCGCAGCGTGGACGTGGAGGCGGACACGGAGACCGAACCGCGCGGCGTTTCCTCCGCTCCCGCGGGAGGCGGCACGGGCGTGGGAGCGGGCCGTAGCCGGAGGTCCGTCAGCGCGGGCCGGCCCGCTGATGGATCGATCTGCGACGCCGCCGCATAGAGGACGCCCCGGGCGTCCACGGCGAGGCCCGTGACTTCCGGCCTGGAGAAATCGTGAAGCGTGCGTGCGCCGCCCTGGACCGGAAACGCGATCACGAGGCCGCGATCCGAGGTGCCCGCGTAGACGGTTCCGTCGGAGCCGACCGCGAGAGCGCGGATGTGCACGTCCTCGACCTCGTGGAACAGCTCGAGCGTGCCCGAGGGAGTCTTGCGATAGATGCGGCCCTTGTTCCCCGTCCCCGCGTAAAGAGTTCCGTCTTTCCCGAACGCCAGAGCCCAGATCGCGGCTTCCTTCGGGTCGCCGACGACCGTTCCGGAAGTCGCCGTGTCCGCGGCTCTCGGGTCGACGCGATAGATCTTCCCGTTCGGGGACGTCCCGCAAAAAACGGCGCCGTCGGACGCCACAGCGACCGCCGTGATGTTCGGTTCGGGCGCGGTGAAAAGGAGCTTCACGTTCGCGACGCTCGAGACGAAGAGCCGCCCCAGCCCGCCGCCCGTCGCCACGAAGACGCGGCCAGTGCCATCGGCCGCCGCCGCGAAGACCGCGGCATCGGCCGCGTCGTCGGGCCACGCGCGAGCCGCGAAGGCCGCGCCGAGCGTGAGCCGGCCGTCGGCGGAGATGGCGACGCCTTTCGCGTCGCCCGCGAGAAAGTCGCGCGCCCCCGCCGTGACGGCGATACGAGGCGTTCCACCGAGAAGAAGCGGCGCCGCGAAGACGGCACCGGCGAGAGGAATGAGGGCGAGGCGCGGGCGTCGCATCAGGAACGGGGCCTTTCTACCTCGACCTCGAGGCGCACGGAACCGGACGCGGGCCGGTCGAGGACGACGATCTCTTCGGCGAGGATGCGGGACGGAACGGAAGGGCGCGGGTTTCCCTCGCTTCCCTCGGAGAGGAGCATTGCGAACGAAGGGGGAAGAGCCGTCAGTGTGGCGTCGCCCGTCGTCGCCCCGCGCGCCGGAACGAGCAGAAGCGCCGCGAGACGGTCACCCGGAACGAGCCGCCCGATGGCGTCACGCAGGCCCGCGAGGTTGCGGGGCTCGGACGGTTGGGCCGCGAGGCGCGCGCCGGAGGCCGCGTTGCCGTCCCCGACGAGGACGATCGCGCGGCCTTCGGGCGTCTCCTTCGGCAGCGTGAGGAAGAGGACCCGCGTCTGCTCGGCGCCGCGGCGGTCGGCGAGACGCACCGTGACGTGCAGCGTCTCGCCCGGCGCCGCTTTCCGCGTGGAGAGAGCCGCCTCCACGATCCGCAGCCGCTTCTCGCCGGGCGCGCTCACGATCGACACGTCCACTCCGGTGATTCCCGGTTCCTCGTAGTCGTTCTGGGCGACGAGCCCGGTCAGGACGTTCGCGGTCATGAGCGCGAGCTCCTTGGCGCGCGGACCGGTCATCTGGTCGGCGTAGACGAAGGGCCCCGTCTTCGTGTCCACGGCGACACGAAGGTGAAGCGTCCGGTCGATGGGCGTCGTGTCGAGCGTCGTGAGCGCCGCATCCAGGGAAATCGAGAGGAGCATCGGAAGCAGCGCCGTCTCGCGTGCGATGCCCCATGACAGCGTGCGGACGCTCCCGCCGTCGGACTCGAGCCGAAAGCGCACGGGGACGAGAGGCACGGTCCGGTCCGTGCGTCCGGCCACGCCGCTGTCGCGGTCGTGCGTCAGCCGATACAACGGGGCGAGGGCGTACGCCATTTTGAACGAGAGCATCGCGCTCGGGAAAACCGTGACGACCTCCGCCGGCGCGGCTGGAAGCTCGATCCTGCCTGCTCCGAGGAACGGATGTCCAAACGCCAGAAACCGTCCCTTTTCGTCCACGCGCGTCACGGTGCCGGTCGCGCCGAGCTGCAGGTCGCCGTCGATGAGAAGAGCCGTCAACGCGGAACCCGCCGCGAGCGGCGCGGCAGGGCGCGCCCGTTCTGCCGCCTGCAGGGCCGTTCCCGGAAGGGCGGGCAGCGTTCCCGACGCGAGCGGAATCCCGAGGCGCGAGAGGTCGTCGCTGAAGCGTCCGAGCGTGTCGGCCGGGAAGCCGGTGGAAACCGGGGCCAGGAGCGAAGGGGACGCGTGAACAGGCCAGCCGGGTCGCGCCTCGACGATGCGGCGCAGCGCCAGCAGCCTCTCGTCCTCCGGAAGCGTCAGCGCCGCGGCAAACTCCGCAAAGCCGGACGGAGAGGCCGTGAGCCTCGCGATCCGACCCGTTTGGGCGCCGGCATCCGGGCCCTTCTCGCCCTCGCCGCCGTCGATCGCGAGCATCGACTCGATCGGCGTGACGGACCCGACGGGCTCCTTCGCGAAACCCCACGTGGCGGCCACGGCCCCGGCGAGCCGGCCCTCGAAATAGACGGGGCTGCCGCTCATTCCCGCGAGAATGCCCGTCTTCTCGAGGCCGAGCCCCGACACGCGGACGATGATCTGCGAACGCCCGAGGTTGTTCGGCACGATCCCGAGGACTTCGACGTCGAACCGTTCCACGAGGGAGCCGTGGAGCACCGTCAGGCCGTAGCCCTTCATTCCCGTCCGGACGGCCGAAAGCGGCAGGATGTCGGCGGGGAGGGACGTGGTCGTCGCCGCCGGCGCGGACCCGCCGAGGCTCGTCGCGAGAAGAGCGAGAACCACCGCGCGGAGCCCCCAACGCTTTGACCCGCTTGAAGATTCCATGCTACCTTGACGGGACGGCCCGAAACGGGTCCGTCGAGCGCATCCCGAGAGGGAGTCACACGAAACCATGACGGAATCCGGCGGCTCGAACATCGCCCAGCTTTTTCTCTCGGCGGGGCCGACGGCAAAGGCCGTCCTGATCGTCCTCGCTCTCTTTTCGCTCGCGTCCTGGGCAATCATCATAGGCAGAATCTGGAGTTTCTCACGCGCCGCATCCGACTCGCGCGCGTTCCTGAACCACTTCCGAAAAAGCCGGAAGTTCGCCGACGTGCTCGGGATCTGCGACAAGTGCGAGGCGAGTCCGCTCGTCGGCATCTTTCGCGCGG
>JARXKK010000171.1:1875-5672 GCA_030278895.1 Acidobacteriota bacterium | reverse complement strand
CCGGGCGGTTTCCTAAGTCACTTCGCATGCGTGGCGTGGGCGCCGGCCTTCTCGTCGGCCCCTTCAAGAAACTTCTCCTCGCTCTGCCTTTCTTCCATCTCGCTCGGGGACACCGGATTCATCCTCTCCATCTCGGCGACCTCGTCCGCCGTGATCTTCGGAATGTGCCGTATCAGGTGAACGAGGGTCCAGCTTCCATATGCCGATTCGGCCGTACCGTCTCCCCAACCCGGCATACCGGTGAGGCGGATCCCGTTCTCGATCGTCGCGAACAGCTCACCGTCCGAAAGCGCCTGGGTTTTCGCGGCGGCCATGTCAGGAGCCTTCGGATAGAGGTGCTTTCCGATGGCTGTCTGCCCCTTCCCGTCGTTTCCGTGACACGACGCGCAGTGATCCGCGAAGTGCGCCTTCGCTTTCTCGAGGACCTCGGGTGTGAGAGGCACGGGGTTCGTCACCTCGCGCAGGTCGGCGGGGACGGCCCAGCGGCGCATGCGCGATGCGATCGTCGCTTCGATCGTCGTTGGCTCGTCGTGAGCGCTCAACCCGTATCGCAGCATGCGCGCGAAAAGCAGGGCGCAGACGAGTGAGAGCACAGCGGCCGCGACAAGTCCGATCTTGAGCGCGCCCCTCACGTTCACCTCCCGGCAACCGGACCCGCGCACGAAGAGAGCCGGACGACGTCGTATTCGCCGGCGGGGACCGTTCGCTGCATCGACGAATGCTGTCGGTGCGGATTCGGCGACTGCCCTACGGGTCGCGGAGGCCCGATCGGCGAGGCGACGGTTCCCGCAGGATTGTCGTACCAGCCGGGATCCTCGTCGTAGCTCCCGAGGTTCTCCCGGATCTTGAGGATCGTGAACATGCCCCCCATGAAGATCGATCCGAAAGGTCCGGCCGCTCGCCCTTCGTGAGAACCCATGAGAAGTGAGTTGCGGGGACGCCCCATGTCCATCATGTCGCCCATCCCGGTGCTCCCCATCTCCATGTAGCCGGGTAGAAGCTCGTTCAGCTTCTCGGTGAGTCCGCTCTGATCGACGCCCGTCATGATCGGCAGGTTGTGCCCCATCTGATTCATCGTGTGATGAACCTTGTGGCAATGAACCGCCCAATCGCCCGGGTTGTCGGCGATGAACTCGACGTCTCGCGTGGTCCCCGGAGGGACGTTGATGGTCGTTTCCGGGATCCACGCGGTTTTCGGCAGTGGTCCGCCGTCGCTCGCGGTCCAGTGAAAGGCGTGCCCATGGACGTGAATGGGATGCGAATCCATGCTGATGTTGGCGATGCGAATCCGGACCCGGTCGCCGAGCTTGACGATCCAGGGGTCCGTGCCCGGAAACACACGGCTGTTCATGGTGAACATGTTGAAGTCGGTCATCACCGTGGGGTCGGGCGTGGACGTGCCCGGCTTGATGAACCACTCGTTGAGGAAGATCCCGAAATCGCGGTCGATCCGGCGGTCCAGGTGCTTGGGGTGAAAAATGAGCAGTCCCATCAAGCCCATCGAGAACTGCACCATCTCGTCGAAATGGGGGTGGTACATCTGCGTACCGTGCTGGCGCACGGTGAACTCGTACTTGAAGGTCTCGCCCGGCTCGATGCGCTTCTGGTTCAAGCCGCTGACGCCGTCCATGCCGTTCGGCAGAAGGACACCGTGCCAATGGGCGGACGTCGGTTCCGGGAGCCGGTTTTCGACGTAGATCCGCACCCGATCGCCCTCGACCGCTTCGATCGTCGGGCCCGGAGTCTGACCGTTGTATCCCCAGCAATTGACCTTCATTCCGGGCGCGAACTCGCGAACGACGGGCTCGGCGATCAGGTGAAAGGTCTTTCGGCCATCCTCCATTCGCCACGGGAGGGATGAGCCGTTCGGGGTCACGACCGGGGTATATCCGCCCCCTTTGTCGTTGCCCGTCGCGGTGAAAGGACGCGCGGCCGCCATCAGACGTCGCGGGCTGAGGAGCGCGGCGGCGCTCGCGGCGAAAGCGCCCGCGCCGGAGAGGAACACTTGCCTTCTGGAGATCATCTCATCGCTCCTGCGTTTCACTTGCCCTGTTGCTGCGTCATCGCGGCGGGACTCTGCTGGTCCGTCATCCTGGAGGAGAAGCTCGAACGTCCGGCACGCGAGCCCTCGTCGCGCGCCGAGAATCGGGCGGCTCCGCTGATCGCGCCATCGAGATCCGTTCGGGCGAGCCAGTAATCGCGCTGCGCGAGGACGTAGTCACGTTCCGCTTGCGCGAGGTTCTGGCGGGCTTGAATGAGCTGAAACACACCCTTGAGCATCGCGTTGTACTCGAGCTGGGTGAGATACAGAATTCGCCGGCGTCGAGGGACGATGACGTCGCGAACGTACTCCGTACGCGCTCGCGCCTCCAGGACGCGCTCCCGAGCCGCTCGGACCTCGGACCGCGCCGTGATGATCAGCGCCGCGAGGCGCTGCTCGGCCTGCCGGGCGATCCCGACGGCTCGGTCCCGAGAGGCACCGCCGCGGTCGAAGATCGGGATGGGGAGAGCCAGAGAAGGACCCGTCGTCTTCACGCCGTCCGGTTCACGCGATTGATGGATACCAACCGCGAGCGGGTCGAGGACCGCCGTGCGTGCGAGCGGAAGCCTCCGCCGCGCCGCCTCCAGCTCCTGCCTGGCGAAGGCGATGTCGACGCGTCTCGAGAGGGCGACGCTCTCGAGGTCCTCGCTTGGATTCTCGGTTTTCGGTAAGGGCGTGAACTCCTCGGCGACGGACCATTTGATGTCGGGGCCCGCGAGACCCATGTCGCTCGTCAATCGTTCGCGAGCCGCGAGCGCCTGGAGCTCGGTCCGCGCCGCGTCGAGCTTGGCCTGCTCGTAGAGCGCCTGCTCGTTTTCCAAGTCGAGATCGGAGATGTTGCCGGATGCGTGCTGGCGACTCGAGAATTCGGCCGACACGCGCGCCGCCTGTGTGATGACACGCTGTCGAGCGAGAACCTGCTCGGCGGCCTGGAGGTCGTAAAAGTCCGAGCGCACCTCAGCAGCGAAGCTGACGATCGCGCCGCTCACGCCGATCTGCGCGGACTTCAACGTCGCCGCCGCGAGCTGCTTGCGCGATCCGAGCTTCACGAGGTCGATCAGCGTCTGGCTAATAGCGATCTCGAAGGGAGCCACGGGGCTGGCCGGGAAGCGGATCTCTACGTCCAGGATGGGATTCCTGGGGAGGAACGCTTGCAGGTATTCAGCGCGGGCGATTCCGAGGCGTTCTAACGTCGCCTGGACATCTCTGTTGTTCCGAAGAGCAATTTCAACGGTGCGCTCGGCGTCGAGGGGGCCCTGCAAGAGGGACTGCACCCGTTCGTCGTGCCCTTGCGCTTCGATGGCGCCCCGATTCCATTCGATCGGCTGCTTCACGTGGTCCTTGACCACGGTCTGAACGTCGCCGAAGCCGGCATCTCTCGGAACGGATACGCAGCCGCCGAGGAGCGCCACGGCGCTCACGCAGCCGACACCTCGCGCGATGGCCGCTTTCATCGCTCGTCTCATCGCTTGCCCGTCGGGGTCGCCTGCGGGCGTCCCGCGTCCTTCTGGACGTAGTTTCCCGGCGACATCGTCATTCCGTCTCCCGAGGCCATCCCTTCGTTCATCTGCTTCGATCGCTGTGCGTCTTCCACCGCGGTCGTGGCTGGAGCATCGAGAGGGTCTGATGACAAGATGGCGGCGGGCTTGCCGGGCGTAGCGGCTGCCGACCTTTCCGCGACGATCGCGGCCGTAGCCGGGTCGCCCATCGCCATTCCCGCCATTCCGGCCATGCCGCCACCCTTCATCTTCGAGTG
>JARXKK010000171.1:0-1775 GCA_030278895.1 Acidobacteriota bacterium | reverse complement strand
CGCCCATCGCCATTCCCGCCATTCCGGCCATGCCGCCACCCTTCATCTTCGAGTGATCCATATCGGTCATGCCGCCACCCTGCTTCATCTTCGAGTGGTCCATGCCGGCCATGCCGCCACCCTGCTTCATCTTCGAGTGGTCCATACCGGCCATGCCGGCGCCCGGCTTGATCTTCGAGTGCTCCATACCGGCCATGCCGCCCTTTTCGGAAGCGACGTGTCCGCCATGGCTGCCCTCTCCAATGGGGAGTCCCTTTTTCAGCGCCTCCTGATAGGCGGCGGCGCTCTTGCTCGCGACGCTTTGTTTGCCGCCACACCCCACCGCGAGTAGTAGGGCGAGGGCCGCGACGGCCGCGGGTCGTACGGAATGCCTGCCGAGGTAAAGAGAAGGGGGCGCATGCGCCCCCTTCTCTTTCGTCCCGGCTGTCGCGCGAAGGCTCACTTCGGCTTGCAGCCGGAGTGCCCGCATGTGCACGAATCCATGTCCTTGCAGTCGGCACATTCTGCCGAGCAGAACTTTTTTCCTAGCACCTCAACCGACGACTCCTTACAAGAGCAGGCGCCACAGCTACATCCGGTCTTCTCATCCATGTGAACCTCCTGAGACACAGGTCTCGAACGCTTGGTGAGCACGGACCATGCCATTGCCAGAACGCAAAAGTTCTATTTCGCCGGCGCGGGCTCCGTCTTGGCCGCGGGAAGCCGGACCACCATGGCCATTTTCATGCCGGGGTGGTCCATCAACGTCACGACGACCTTCGTGCCGACGGCAATGTCCCCGATCGCCGCGGTCTTGTCACCCTTCAACACCTTCGTACTCTTGTCGAGGGCAATGGTTTCGGGCTTGCCGTCTTTCATCTTGATTTCGAGGCTGCCCTTCTCGACGTCGACCGATGTCACGGTTCCCATGACCTTGTTGTTCTTCGCATGGTCCTCGCCTTCGTGCGCCGCGACGACTCCGGACGCAAGGACGATGACTCCCAGCAATGCTATGAGGGTTCGTTTCATGTTCTCTCCTTCGGGATGGGTGCGCTCGTTGATGGCCCGCGGACGGTCCGTGAGTTTTCGTGAAGCCGTTTCTGGCTCACCTGCCAAAACATAGGCGATGGAGATTAGAACGGCATTAGCGCCAGTGGAAAGAGGTACCTCGCGCTCTCGACGCAAGCGGGGTTCCCGAAAAGTCTTCCCAGGGCGAGAATGGCTCTCATGGGAACCCAGTCGCCGCCGCCGGGGGGCCCGCGTGAAGTGTCGGGACTCCGCCCGGCATCGCCATCCCGCTTCGACGCGGGACGACCCGCTCCGTCGATGGGTCCCTCGGGCCGAACAGTGCTCCTCGCCCTCGTCGTCCTCGCGGCCGGAGCCTGGCTCTTCTTGCGCGCACCTTCGAACGTCTCGGGCACCACGCTCCCGCGGCTCGCCGCGGACGGGACTCCGGCCGGCGATGCGCCCGCCGGGAAATGCGGGGGGGCGAAGGGCTGTCTCATCGTCTATGTCGCTCCCTGGTGCGGGCCCTGCAAGCAGTCGCTCCCGGGCGACCGGGCGCTCGCGGATCTCGTCAAGGACCGAGGCATCGAGACGACCTTCGTCGTCGGCATGGACTCGATGCCGAAGTGCGCGGAGATGGCGCGAAGCATCGGACGCGAGGTCCTCGTCGACACGTCGGGCGCTTGGGCGAGGAAGATGAAGATCCGCGCCGTGCCCCACTTCCTCGTGACCGATCCGGACGGCAGCGTGAGGAAGAGGCAGGCGGGCGCCCTCGTGGCGAGCCCGGAAGA
>JARXKK010000170.1 GCA_030278895.1 Acidobacteriota bacterium | reverse complement strand
GTTCCCCCGGGAGTCTCTGCCGCCTTTCACCGCGTCGTCGTTGCGGCTCGCCGCGGTGTTCAGGGGCTGCGTACGCTTGCAGCCGTCGCGATAGATCGCGATCGCCTTGAGGCCCATCTTCCAGCCCTGCACGTAGACATCCGCGATTTCCTCGACCGTGGCGTCGTTCGGCATGTTCACGGTCTTGCTGATCGCGCCCGAGATGAACGGCTGGACGGCGGACATCATCCTGACGTGGCCCATCGGGGCGATCGACCGGGTTCCGCCGAGCGCCTTGAAGGCGCAGTCGAAGACCGGCAGGTGCTCGGCCTTGAGCCCCGGCGCGCCTTCGATCGTGCCCTTCTCGTCGATGTACTGGACGATCGCGTGCATCGCGTCGTCCGCGTAGCCGAGCCGCGTGAGCGCGTTCGGCACGGTCTGGTTGACGATCTTGATCGTCCCGCCGCCCACGAGTTTCTTGTACTTGACGAGCGCGAGGTCGGGCTCCACGCCCGTCGTGTCGCAGTCCATCATGAAGCCGATCGTGCCCGTGGGCGCGAGGACGGTGGCCTGCGCGTTCCGGTAGCCGTGCTGCCGTCCGGACTCGAGCGTCAGGTCCCACACGGCCTTTTGCGCCTCGTACAGGTCTTTCGGCACGCCGTTCTTCTCGACGGTGTACGCGGCGTCGCGGTGCATGGAAATGACGTCGAGAAACGCGTCCCGGTTCGGTGCGTAGCCCGCAAAGGGCTCCATCTCGGCCGCGATCTTCGAGGACATGAGGAAGGCCTGCCCGTGCATGAGGCTCGTGACGGCGGCGGCGTAGTGGCGGCCCTCGTCGCTGTCGTACGGGATGCCGTTGAACATGAGGAGCGCGCCGAGGTTCGCGTACCCGAGACCGATCGGGCGGAACGCGTGCGAGTTCTTCTCGATCGCGGGCGTCGGGTACGACGCCTCGCCGACGAGCATCTCCTGGGCCGCGAAGACGACGTCGACCGCGTGGCGGAATTTCTCGATCTCGAAGCCGCCGTCCTCGCGCGCGAACTTCATGAGGTTCAGGGACGCGAGGTTGCAGGCGGAGTCGTCGATGAACATGTATTCCGAGCAGGGGTTCGACGCGTTGATGCGGTGCGTCGACTTGCACGGGTTCCACGTGTTGATGAGCGTGTCGTACTGCATGCCGGGGTCGCCGCAGACCCAGGCCGACTCGGCCATCTTCATGAGGAGGGCCTTCGCGTCGTAGGTTCCCATCGGCTCGCCGGACGTCACGGCCTTCGTCGTGTGCGTGCCGCCCGCCTCGGCGGCGCGCATGAACTCGTCCGTCACGCGCACCGAGTGGTTCGCGTTCTGGAAGGCGATGTTGCTGTAGACCTCGCCGTTGAACGAGCCGTCCCAGCCGGAGTCGATGAGATCCCAGGCCTTCTTCTCTTCGCGCTCCTTGCAGAGGATGAACTCTTCGATGTCCGGGTGGTCGACGTTCAGGATGACCATCTTCGCGGCGCGGCGCGTCTTGCCGCCCGACTTGATGGCGCCCGCGAAGCTGTCGAAGCCCTTCATGAAGGACACGGGGCCGGACGCGATGCCCCCGGAGGAGAGCGACTCGGTCGACGAGCGCAGCGAGGAGAGGTTCGAGCCCGTGCCCGAGCCGAACTTGAAGAGCATGCCCTCGGTCTTGGCGAGGTCGAGGATCGAGGACATCGAGTCGCCGACCGAATTGATGAAGCACGCGGAGGCCTGGGGTTTCGGCTCGACGCCGACGTTGAACCAGACGGGCGAGTTGAAGCTCGCGGCCTGGTTCACGAGGATGTGACAGAGCTCGTCGGAGAACGTGTCGCGGTCGGCCGCCGTGCGGAAGGTGCCGTTCTTCTGGCCGAAGCCCGTGATGGTGTCCACCACGCGCCCGATGAGCTGCTTGATCGAGCGTTCGCGCTGCGCCGTCCCCGGCTTCCCGCTGAAGTACTTCTGGGCGACGATGTTCGTCGCCGTCATCGACCAGGTTTTCGGGACCTCGACGTCCTTCTGCTCGAAGAACACCTCCCCCTTCTCGTTCGTGATCGCCGCGGTGCGCAGCTCCCACTCGAGGGAGTCGAAGGGGTGCGTGACCCCGTCCGTGAAGAGCCTCCGGAACGTGAGGCCGCTGAGCCCGCTTCGGGTTCTCTCCCTTGTTCCCTCTCCGGCCGTCGCTTTCTCAGTCCGCGCTTCGGGCGCCTTGCCGCGGGTCTCGCGCTCGTTCGAGGTACTCATGTCGGAGAAGGCCTCCCTTTTTGACGAAACTACCCCTCAGCCAGCTGCCTGGTCCGTTTTTTCGCGCTCAATCCGCGCTCTTCCGCGTTCCTCGCGTCCGGCGTATGGGGCTGTCTCACAAGGTAATTCCGGCCCCTCCCTTTTTCAAGGGAAAAAACGCTACTGCTAGTGTTTTTCTTTTTGCCGCCCACTAGATAGTGGGGGTGGGCCCTCCGGGCCGAAATCGCGAGAAGACCCGATCCGTTTGACTTCCATGGGCTTGACGCCCCAAGATTCATTCTCAAGAGCGGCCCTTGGGCCGCGGGAGGAAGTCCTCAATGTCCAGCGTCACCGAGACCGCCGCCACCCAGGCGACGTCGCCTTCCGTTTTTGTCCTGAACGTCACCGACCGCGCGGTCGACAAGGTCAAGGACTTCGCCTCGAAAATGCCGGACGCCGCGGGCAAGGCGCTCCGCGTCTTCATCCAGGGTGGCGGCTGCTCCGGATTCCAGTACGGCTTCACGTTCGACGAGAAGCGCCCCACCGATCACGTCCTGGCGGTGAAGGAGATCGAGGTCATCGTCGACCCGCAGAGCGCGCTGAAGCTGCACGGCGCGACCGTGGACTTCATCGAGGACATGCGCGGCGCGGGCTTCTCGGTCGAGAATCCGAACGCCACCGGCGGAAGCTGCGGCTGCGGAAAGAGCTTTAGCTGACCGCTCAGCGCTCCATCCTCTCGATCGTCTTCCTGACGGTCTTCATCGACCTCCTCGGCTTCGGGATCGTGATCCCGCTGTTGCCCCTCTACGCCGAGAAGTACCACCCGTCGCCGCTCGCATTCGGCCTTCTGATGTCGAGTTATTCGGCGATGCAGTTTCTCTTCGCGCCGATCCTCGGACGCCTCTCGGACCGGTTCGGACGCCGTCCCGTGATCCTCCTCTCGCTGGCGGGGACGGTGCTCGGATATCTCCTCTTCGCGTTCGCGCACTCGCTCGCGCTGCTCTTCGCATCGCGCCTCCTCGACGGCGCCACGGGCGGGAACATCGGTACCGCGCAGGCGATCATCGCCGACACGACGAGCCGGGAGGATCGCGCCCGCGGCATGGGTCTCGTCGGGATGGCGTTCGGCCTCGGGTTCATCTTCGGTCCGGCGATCGGCGGGTTTACGGTCGGTATTTCCCAGGCGGCGCCGGGCCTCGCGGCCGCGTCGCTCTCGTTCGTCGCGCTCGTCTGGGCCTTCGTCAAGCTGCCCGAGACGCGCCCCGCAGGCGGTCCCCGCGAACGGTTCTCGGTCTTCTCGTTCGCGACGCTCGCGAAGGCGTTCCGCAGGCCCGAGATCGGCGCCCTGATGCTGCTCTCCCTCGTCACGACGACCGCTTTCGCCACGTTCGAGTCCACGTTCGCGCAGTTCGTCTCGCTGCGGCTCTCCGCCGGCCCGTCCACGGTCGCCTGGTTCTTCGTCTTCATCGGCGTGTGCTCGGCCGTCGTGCAAGGCGTCCTCGTGCGGCGCCTCGTGAAGCGCTTCGGCGAGGGGCGGCTCGTCGTCGCGGGAGGCGTGCTCCTCATCGCGGGGTTCCTCGGCCTGAAGTTCGCAGACTCGGTCCCGATTCTCCTCGTCATGATCGCCACGATCGCCCTTGGAATCGGCATCACGACACCGACGTTGTCCTCGCTCGTGAGTAAGCGGTCGGCCGCGGCCGAACAGGGCGAGATCCTGGGCGCATACCAGTCGATGAGCTCCCTCGGCCGCGTCGCCGGGCCTTTCGGAAGCGAGAACCTGTACTTCCGGCTTGGGCCCGACTGGCCGCACGTGGCAGCCGCCGTGCTCGAGGCCGGTGCGCTCGTGCTTTCCACGACCTCTCTCCTGAGAGAGAATGACCGGGCTCCGGGCTCCGCCGAGACCCGGGCAGAGAGCCGGATGAAACCCTCATGACGCCGCAGACGCCGACCGCTCACACCCTCTCGCGCGATTGCGCCTCCATCCGCATCCCGAGCGGCGAGCCCGTCAACCTGCCCGCGGGCACATCCGTCTACCTCACGCAGTCGCTGGGCGGCACGTTCACGGTGCAGGCTCCTTCGCTCGGCGGACTCTTCCGCATCGCGGGAAGCGACGCGGACGCGCTCGGGCTCGACGTGCCGGCGGGAGCGGGGCCGGCCGCGTCTGCCGTTTCTTCGGGACGCCCCTCGGCGGCGGGCCCTTCCGGCCCCGTGAGCGAAACGGCCGTCTGGGACCGCCTGCGCACGGTCTATGACCCCGAGATCCCCGTGAACATCGTGGACCTCGGCCTCGTGTACGACCTCCGCATCCTGCCGGCGTCCGCCGCCGGCGAGCGGGTCGAGGTGAAGATGACGCTCACGGCGCCAGGGTGCGGCATGGGCGGGGCGATCGCCGCCGACGCGCAGTCCAAGATCGCGGCGGTGCCCGGAGTCGCCGAGGCCGAAGTCGCGCTCGTGTGGGATCCGCCCTGGAGCGCGGAGATGATGACGCCCGAGGGAAAGAAAATTCTCGGGATCGCCTGACGCGACGGACCTCTCCCTACTGCAGCCTGATTCTTCCCGAGAAGCCTTCCTGGTAGCCGTGGAAGAACGACAGGGATTCCTCGGGCCACTTCCAGCAGTAGTAGCCCGCGCCCGAGTCGAAGTCCACGAGCCACGGCCCCTTCACCTCGATGCCGAGCCCTTCGATCTCGCTCGCCCAGGACGACAGCGTCAGGGCCACGGCCTTCTCGGCCCTTTCCTCGGCGGCTTCCCGCCCGTCGTCTCCCGGCACGGTGAGGTTCGCGAGCGCCTCGACGGCGCGACGCGTCCGTTCGCGGACCTCCGGAAGAAGGGCGCGCGCTTCCTCGAACGTGAACGTTCTTTTCGGAGGCTCCGGCACGCGAGGAGGATAGCGCGGCTTGGTCCTATGATCCCCTCGTGAGACCGCTCGCGACGGGCGCGGAAGACGTCGAGGCCGGAGCCGTCCGCCTCCGCCGCGAGATTCACGCCCGCCCGGAAACCGCGTTCGAAGAGGTCGAGACCGCCCGCACCGTCGCCGATCGGATGCGCGCGCGCGGGCTGACCGTGCGGACGGGCGTCGGGAAGACAGGCGTGGTGGCCGTTCTCGACACGGGGCGTCCCGGGAAGACCGTTCTCCTTCGCGCGGACATGGACGCGCTCCCGATCGTCGAAAAGACGCGCCTTCCCTTCGCCGCCACGAACGGGCGGATGCACGCGTGCGGCCACGACGGCCACGTCGCCGCTCTCGACGCAGCCGCGGACATCCTCCTCCTCGAGCCCCCGGCGGCGGGACGCGTCATCTTCGCGTTTCAGCCGGGCGAGGAAGGCGCGGGCGGCGCGAAGGCCATGATCGCCGACGGGGTGCTGGACGACCCCCGGCCCGACGCGGTCTTCGGCGTGCACTTGTGGGCGGCCCTGCCGCTTTCTGGGGTCGGCGTCGCGCGCGGCCCCATGATGGCCGCCGTCGACGAATTCCGGATCGACGTGACGAGCCCGGGCGGGCACGCCGCCTCGCCTCACGAGACGCGCGACACGATCGTCGCGGCCGCCCATGTCGTCACGGCGCTCCAGA
>JARXKK010000169.1 GCA_030278895.1 Acidobacteriota bacterium | reverse complement strand
TGTAGAAGCGGCCGTCCGTCCGGAAGAAGGTGTTGTTTCTGCCGTTCGCACGGGCGACGCCGTTGACGAGGACATCCTGGAATCCGGCGGGTAGGTCCTCGAAGGTGAAGAGCGAGCTATCTCCCGTCACGTTGTCCACGACGACCGAGTACCCCGCCGCCCGCCCGCTCGTCACGACGACCTCGGCCCGGCCCAGGGGCACCGCGCCCGCGAAGCTGCCCACCCCAAACTGCTGAAAGCCGGGCGCGTCCAGACTGTAGTCCTGCGAGGCGAGCTTGCCGCCGTCCGCGCCGTAGATGGTCACGGTGGCCGAGCCGCCGCCGTCGTCCGGGAAGACGACCGCGACGTTCGTGCGGTAGCCGGAGCTTCCGTCGGCCGACTGGCTGATCCACAAGCTGTCGGCCGTGTCGCCGAGTTGGAGCAGCCGATCGTCCGCGAAGACGGGCAACGCGACGCCGTACGTGCCCGACACCGCCGTGTTGTACGTCCGAGCCCGGATGAGAAGAGGCGAGCCGCTCGTGACCTGCGTCGCCCCGGCACCCTGCGTGCCCCAGAGAATGTCGAGGACGTTGCGATAGACGACCGTCTCCCCGGCATTCAGCGTGACCTGCTTCGGCGTCGTGCCGTTTGCCGGGATGAACGAGATCGTCGCAAGCACCGGGACGCTTCCGGGGTTCGTCACCGCGAGGTCCGACACGAAACGGGTGTTGTTCAAGCCACCGGCGTTGACGGTGCCGGGGATGGTCCAGGTGGAGGCATGAGCGGGCATTCCCTTCGACAGAACACAAAGAAGAGCCGCAGTGAGGACCGTCGCATTCCGCATGGCAAGGTGCCCCCGACTAGTAATGCGAAAATGGGCGCCGGATCCCCTCATGGCCGAACCACATAAGCCCCAGGAGGTTCAAGCGTCACCCCCAGGCGAGGTAACCCGCCTCCTCATCGCGTGGAACGAAGGAGACGCCGCGGCGCTGGAGCGTCTCATCCCGCTGGTCTACGGAGAGCTGCGGCGACAGGCCCGGGGATACCTCAGAAACGAGAGGTCCGGCCATACGCTCCAACCCACGGCCCTCGTGCACGAGGTCTATCTCAGGCTCGTCGACCAGAGCCAGGTGAAGTGGCAGAACCGCGCGCACTTCTTCGGCGTGGCGGCACGTGCGATGCGCGAGATCCTCGTCGATCACGCCCGGAAGCGGCGGGCCGCCAAGCGCGGCGGCCCGGACAGCCTGATTTCCATCGACGACGTGAACCCGGCGGCGGCGCCGAGGAACATCGACCTCCTCGACCTCGACCGGACACTGAAGCGGCTCGCCGCCCTGGACGAACGCCAGGCCCGGCTCGTCGAGCTTCGGGTCTTCGGCGGCCTGACGATCGACGAGGCCGCCGAGGTGCTCGAGATCTCGCCTGCCACGGTCAGCCGCGAGTGGCGTCACGCCGAGACGTGGCTCCACAGAGAAATGTCCTGAGAGGTCCCCTGAACGGCTCATGACACAAGAGAGCTTTGCGCGCGCGAAGGCGATCTTCATGGATGCCCTCGAGCGCCCGGAAACCGAGCGGAACGCCTTCGTTTCGGGCTCGTGCGGCGGCGACACCGAGCTCGAGAGCGAAGTGGCGGCGCTACTCGAATCCGAGTCGCGGTCCCCGGGCTTTCTGCACGCACTCCTTCCAGCGTCCATCCGCGACGCGCCCGCTCCCGGGGAAGATGGCGCCATGCCGGGCGCTCGCATCGGCCCCTGGACGATCCTGCGCGAAATCGGGCATGGCGGAATGGGAATGGTCTACCTCGCCGAACGCGCCGACCACGAGTACCGCGGACGCGTCGCCCTGAAGGTCGTACGGCGCGGAATGGACACGGACTTCATTCTCCAGCGGTTTCGTTCCGAAAGGCAGATCCTGGCATCCCTGTCGCACCCGAACATCGGGCGCCTTCTGGACGGAGGCACGACGGCGGATGGCCGGCCCTATTTCGCGATGGAGTACATCGAGGGCGAGGATCTCATCACGTGGTGCCGGATCCACCGCGCGCCGCTTTCAGAGCGTGCCGCGCTCTTTCAGACTGTCTGCACCGCAGTCCAGTATGCGCACCAAAACCTCGTCGTCCACCGCGACATCAAGCCCTCGAACATCCTCGTCACGACCGAGGGCGTTCCCAAGCTTCTCGACTTCGGCCTCGCGAAGGTCCTCGACGCCCGCGAGTCGGGCGACACCTCCTATCTGACAATCGCCGGAATCAGCGCCTTCACGCCGGAGTACGCGAGCCCCGAGCAGGTGCGCCTCCAGAGCATCACCACCGCAAGCGACATCTTCTCGCTGGGGGTTGTTCTTTACGAGCTCCTGACGGGCGTGCACCCGTTCCGCCGGAGGGATAGAACTCCGGAGGACGTCGCGCGGGCGGTCTGCGAAACACACCCCGAACCGCCGAGCCGGGCCGTGCGCGAAGCGGAGGGAGCCTCGGGCTCGAAGAGGGCGCACCTCCTCGCCGGAGATCTGGACACGATCCTGTTGATGGCGCTCCGCAAGGAGCCCGAGCGCCGCTACGCCACTGCCGAGAAGCTCTCGGAAGACCTCCAGCGCCATTTCGACGGCCGTCCCGTCCTCGCGCGAAGGGACACGTTCCCCTACCGCGCCGGCAAGTTCGTGAGACGGCACCGGCTCGGAGTCGCGGCGGCTTCGATCGTCGCGGCGTCCCTCGTCGCGGGCGCGGGCGTCGCGCTCTGGCAGGCGGGGCGCGCGAGAGAGAGCGAGGCGATTGCGCGAAGACGTTTCGAGGACGTCCGGTCACTCGCGAAAACCGTCCTCTTCGAGCTTCATGACGAGATCGCGCCCCTGCCCGGCTCGACGAAGGCGCGGGCCACGCTCGTGTCGACCGCTCTCCGCTATCTCGACGCACTCGCCGCCGAGGCCGGACGCGAGCCGGCGCTCGCGCGCGACGTCGCGGCGGGTTACGCGCGCCTCGGCCGCGTTCAGGGGGGCGGCAACGCGACGCTCGGCGACCTGGACGGCGCCGTGCGGAGCCACCGCGCCGCGATCCGCCTCCTCGAGACGCTTGTGGACACGCCTCTGGCTGCCGACGGGGACCGGGCCGCCCTCGCCTCCGAGCTGGACGAGCTCGCGCGCGTCCTCGGGCCGGAGCGCGATGAGACGCTCCCCATGCACGTTCGTGCTGTCGCAATCCGGCGCGCGATTCTCGAGCGCGACCCGTCGTCACGCGACGCCAGGCGCGGCCTCGCGATCAGCTACAGCGCACTCGCGAATTTTCATACGGATCGAAAGGACTGGGCAACGGCCATCGAGTTCCGCCAGAAGGAACGGGGCCTCTTCAAGGACGCCGCGCACGATCCGACCGCGGCCGACAACGATCGCCGCAACCTCGCACTGTCGAACAAGACGCTCGGCGCCCTCTTCGAGGTGACCAGCCGACCGACGGAGGCGCTCGCGCTCTACCGCGAGGCGCTCGCGCTCGACGAGGCGCGGGTGGCGGCGAACCCGGCCTCGCCCGAGGCGCAAATGGACCTCTCGTTCAGCCTCGGGTCGCTCGGGGCGGTTCTTCTCGAGGAGGGCGACCTCCCGGCGAGCCGCGACCTGTACGAGCGCGCCCTACGGCTGCGGGAGGCCGTCGCCGCGGCCGATCCCGCGAATGCGTGGGCTCGGGACGGGGTCGCACGCGCCCACGAGCGGCTCGCCGAGATCGAAGATCGCATGGGCCACCGGAAGGCCGCGGAGGCGCACCGCGTCAAGGCACGGCCGCCCGCCGCCTGACCGCCGCTCACCCGGCGGCGGGCGGCATCTCGGGACCGGAAGCGATGCGCGGCAGGCGGACACGGAACGTAGTGCCCCGTCCCGGCTGGCTGTCGACCTGAATCGTGCCGCCGTGCAGCTCGACGAACGCTTTCGCGAGCGCGAGGCCGATCCCCATGCCGCGGTAGGCGCGCGTCGAGGACCCGTCGACCTGGCGGAAGCGCTCGAAGATCAGAGAAAGATCTTTAGCGTCGATCCCCACGCCGTTGTCGGAGATCGAGAAGGAGATCCCGCGGTCATCCGCTTCCGCCTCCACGCGGATCTCGCCGCCCTTCGGGGTGAATTTCACGGCGTTGTGAACGAGGTTCCAGAGGACCTGCCGGATGCGCAGCGGATCGAGCCGGACGGGCGTCTTCTCGGCTGGCACGACGAGCGACATGTGGATTCCCTTGGCCTCGGCCATGACGGAAACCGGCTCCACGGCGTCCGAGACGAGGAGGCCGAGATCGACCTCCTCGGGCTCCAGGCGCGTGCGCCCTTCCTCGAACCGGGACAGGTCGAGAAGGTCGCCGATGAGGGCGAGGAGAAACTGCGTGGACCGCTTGATCTGGTCCACCGCGATCTTGACGGTCTCGGTGTCGGGCCTGTCCTCCGCGAGGACCTCGCTCCATCCGAGGATGGCCGTGAGCGGCGTCCGGAGCTCGTGGTTGACGTTCTGTAGGAAGTAGTCGCGATTCCGTTGCGCGTCCCGCAGCCTCTCGTAGCTGCGCTGCAACTCCTCGTAGAGGCGCGCGTTCCGGAGAAGCAGGGCCGCTTCGCCGGCGTATCCGTCGATCGCGGACTGATCCTCGGCGTCGAAGCCGCCGGGTTTGTCGGCCACCGCGAGAACTCCGAGGATTCCGACCTCCGCCTTCAGAGGCGCGAAGACGACGTTCTTCCCGATGCCGAGAGCGCCGATGAGCGCCTCCGCGAGCCGCGGGTCCTGAGACAAATCGTTCCGGAGGCACGTCTCCCCCGTCCGATAACAGAAGATCGCGAGGCTCTGATCGTCCAGCCCGAGGCGGCGGCCGCGAAGGGCGGCGTCGGGCATGCCGAACCCGGGAGGCGTCAGCACGAGAGAACGGGTCTCGGGCTCCCAGAGGCAGATCCAGGCCTTCGTCGCGCCGACGAGCGTCGCGATCTGGCGCGTGAGCTGCGCAAAGGTCTCCTCCGGGCGCGTCATGAGCGCGGCGGTCTGCGCGAGGCCGTGAACGCCCTCCATCGAGGCGATGCGCCACCGAACGCGCCGGTCGAGATCCATCATGGCGCGATAGAGACGGCCCACCTCGTCGAGGCGAACTCCCTCGGCGAGGCTCGGCGTCGGCCGCCCGAAGGCGATCGCGTCGGCAACGCGGGCCACGCGCCGCAGGGGCGCAAGCGCCTGACGCATGGCGGCGACGACGGCCGCGGAGAACACCGCGACGAGGGCGAGGTAGAGCAGCCGCAGTTCGTTTCGCTTGCGCTCGGCCGCCGTGAAGACGGGATCGATCTGGCTGGCGACCTTCTTTTCGAGCGCGGCCCGCGGCGTCATCTTCGCGTACGTCCACCGGAGGTCCGGCACGCGACGCACGACGAGGAGAAATGGCTGGCCTTCGATCTTCGTCTCGAAGACGCCGACGCCTCTCGTCGCCACCACCGCGCCGACTTCGCGGACCCGTTCGGGGGTCACGCGCTTCGCGGGCAGGGATACGAGCGCCTTGCCGTCCGCCGCGAACAGGTACTCGACGTCATCCGGCAGCTTGGGATCCTCCGACCCCTGGAACAACCGCGGAAAGACCCAGTCGACGGCGACCTCGCCGAGAAGCCGGCCGTCCCCGGCTCTCACGAGAGCAAGGGCCGACACGATGTTCCCGCTTCCGGCATACGTGTCTTCGTAAGCGTCGGACCACACGACGGCGGGTGAATCCAGATCCCCGGGCCCCTCCACGAGCGGCCGCGCCGAGGCGCTCGGAAAGCGAAACGCCGGATCGATGACAGGTCTCCCGCCCGGGCTCAGGT
>JARXKK010000168.1 GCA_030278895.1 Acidobacteriota bacterium | reverse complement strand
ACAGGAACTGGGACGCCGCGCTCGACGCGCTGCGCCGGGCGACCGAGGTCAATCCGGAGAACGGATCGAAGCTCGTCGCCCTCGGACGCAGGGCCCGTGCGGACGGGGATCTCGTCCACGCGCGACAGGTCTTCGCGACGGCCGCCACGGCTTCGCCGAAGGACGTCTCCGTCCTGACCGAATACGCGAGCATTCTCATTCAGGCGAAGGACGTCGACGCGGCGCTCGAGCCCCTCATGAAGGCCGCGGCCGTCGAGCCGGACCGCGAGATCGTGCGCGCGAACCTGGCATCGACGCTCCGGAAGAAAGGCCTCTGGAAAGACGCCGAAAAGGAATACCGCGAGGCCGTTCGCGCGGACCCCGACTACTCCCCCGCCCTGCGCGGTCTCGGCACGCTCCTCCTCGAGCGCGGCCAGGCCGCACAGGCGATCGAGCCGCTCAAGAAGGCCGTCCTTCGCGACCCGGCGAACGTCGAGAGCGCGTGGGCGCTCGCGCGCGCGCAACGCCAGACAGGCGCTCTCAGAGACGCCGCCGAGAGCCTCGCCGCGTCCGCAGCCCTCGACAAGGCGCCGCTCGACGACGAGGCCGGGGCCGTCGCCTACGAGCGCGGCCGCTACCAGGAGGCCGTCGGGTTCTTCGACCGCGCGCTCGCGAAGGAGCCGGGCTCCGCCGTTTACAAGGCGAACCGCGACAAGGCGGCTGCCGCCGCTGCTTTCATCAAGGGATCGGGCCTCAGCGTTCCGGAAAAGTAGAAGCCGTCAGTCCCCGGCAGACGCCGCCTCATCGCCGTCCCGCATGACCGTCAGGAGGTCCGCGAGGATGCGCGCGGTCGCGCCCCAGATCGCGTGGCCCTTGTAGTGGTAGACGAGCGTCATCACGTCCTTGCCCTTCCACTTCACGGGCCGCTCCTCGACCACCATGGGATCGAGGAGATACGCGAGCGGCACCTCGATGATCGCCTCGACCTCGCCCGGTCGGGGCGCGAACGTGACCGGGTACGGAATCGCCCCGACGAACGGCGCCACCTCGAACTCGGTGACCGTGACGAGCCGCGGGAGGGCTCCCAGAATCCTCACACCCTTTCGCGAAACTCCGATCTCTTCCTCGGTCTCCCGAACAGCCGTTTCCCAGAGGTTCGCGTCGGCCGCGTGCTTGCCGCCGCCGGGAAACGAGATCTGGCCCTTGTGGTGCTCGACCAGATCCGTCCGTTTCGTGAAGAGCGTCCACAGCGCCTTCTCGCGCACGTAAAGAGGAATCAGGACCGCCGCGGGACGCAGAGCGACCGAGCCCGTATCCAGGGGCCGCTCGGACACGGGGGGCCGCGCAGGCCAGCTTCTTGCAAAACGCTTGCGGAGATCCTCCATCCAGGGGCTGTAGGCCTCCGGTTCCGTCATGAACT
Organism: Acidobacteriota bacterium; assembly: GCA_030278895.1. Classification (GTDB taxonomy): domain Bacteria; phylum Acidobacteriota; class Thermoanaerobaculia; order UBA5066; family UBA5066; genus Fen-183. The sequence goes on along the minus strand of JARXKK010000168.1, from coordinate 4,385 downwards.
CGCTTCCGAAGTGCCGAAACCCTGCCGGTCGGCGGCCGCCTTCTCGCCCTTCTTCACGAACGTCTGGAGGTAGGCCTCGATGAATCCGTCGAGGTCGCCGTCGAGGACGCGGTCCACGTCCCCGACCTCGTAGTTCGTCCGGTGGTCCTTGATGAGGCGGTACGGCGCGAGCACGTAGGAACGGATCTGCGATCCGAAGCCGATCTCCATCTTCGTGCCCGCGCGGACAGCGTCCTTCGCGAGGCGTTCCTCGACGGCGCGCTGGTAGAGGCGCGACCTCAAGACCTTCATCGCCGAGTCCTTGTTCTTGTGCTGGGAGCGCTCATTCTGGCACTGCGCGACGAGCCCGGTCGGCAAGTGCGTGATGCGGATCGCCGACTCGGTCTTGTTCACGTGCTGCCCGCCCTTGCCGCCGGCCCGGAACGTGTCGATCCGAAGGTCCTTGTCGTTGATCTCGATCTCGATCGTGTCGTCGATCTCCGGCGAGACGTAGACGGCCGCGAAGGACGTGTGGCGCCGGGCCGCGGCGTCGAACGGAGAGATGCGCACGAGGCGGTGCACGCCGCGCTCCGCCTTCATGTGCCCGTAGGCGTACTCCCCCTCGAAGCGCAGCGTGGCGGTCTTGATGCCCGCGTCCTCGGCGTACGTCACCTCGAGGACGTCCGTCTTCCACCCGCGGCGCTCGCCGAAGCGGAGATACATCCGCATGAGCATGTCGGCCCAGTCCTGGGCCTCGGTCCCGCCGGCGCCGGCGTGGATCTCGACGAGCGCGGGCAGCGGATCCTCGTCGTGCGTGAGCTTGAACGTGAGCTCCTTGCGGCGCGCCCAGGGAGCGATCGTCGCGAGGGCCTTGTCGGCATCCGCTTCGACCTTCTCGCCCGAGCGCAGGAACTCACCGAGGATCTCGAGCTCTTCCTGGCGTTCCTTGAGGTCCTTGTCGTCCGCGAGCACGCGTTCGGCGCGCTTCAGCTTGCGGAGCGTCTCCTGCGCCACGAGCGCGTTCGTCCAGAAGCCGGGCTCGCCGGTCGTTCGCTCGAGCTCTTCCTTCTCTTTTGCTGCTTTGCGGACGTCAAAGATAGCCGCGGAGGGCGCTCACGGACGACGCGAGTTCGAGCAGGCGCTCAATTCGTTCTTCGTTCACGTGTGACTTCCTCCTGGGCGTTCCGGGGCGCGAGAGCCCGCGCGCGGAGGATACCGGCCAGAAGCCCCGCCGCGCAAACCCACGCGACGATGTCGCCCGCGGCGACCGCGGGCGGCGGCGCGGCGGCGCGCTCGAGCGGAACCGAGAAAGCGCCCTTGACGTCCGGGCCGAGCGTCACGAGAACGCGGCCGGTCGCGTCCACGGCCCCGCTGATTCCCGTGATCGCGGCACGCACGAGCGGGCGGCCGGTCTCGATCGCGCGCACGACGGCGGATTGGAAGTGCTGTCGCTGCGCACCCGCGCGCCCGTACCACGCATCGTTCGTCAACGTGAAGAGGACGTCGGCGCCCGCGCGCGTCTCGTCGCGCGCGATCCAGGGGAAGACGACCTCGTAGCAGACCGCGCCACCCAGCCTCCAGGACCCAAGGGAGAGCACCGTCGTGCCGTGCCCCGGCGTGAAGGCCGACGGGACGGCGCGGCTGATGGGCCGGATCTTCCGGAGAAGCCCGGAGAACGGCACGTATTCGCCGAAAGGAACGAGGCGTTGCTTGAAATAGGGGCGCGCCGTTCCATCTTTCGTCACGAGAACCGCGGCGTTGTAGAACGGCGCCTCGGAGTCATCGGGAGCGTCGGACCAGACCGTGCTCAGGAGAATCGCGATGTCGAGCTCCTTGCAGAGCGCGACGACCCTCTCGCGGTAAGTCGCGGAAAACGACCACGCGTAGGGCGACGCACTCTCCGGCCACAACACGAGGACGGGCCGGTCGTGCCTGCGGAGCATGCGGGTCTGGTCCTCGAGCTCGCCGAAGAGGCGCTCGGCCGTTCCGGGCTCCCAGCGCAGGTCCTGCCTGACGTTCGGCTGGATGACACCGACGACGATGGCCTCTCCGGCCGGTTTCGGTCGCCGCGGACCGGCCGCCGCCGCGAGGACCGCCGCCAGGGCCGCGCCGGCGAGCCAACCGAGCCGCGCATTGCTGGCGGGCCGCGTGAGCGCGACGTACAGCGCCGCGTTCAGGGAGGCGACGAGGAGCGACGTCAGATACACGCCGCCGAGGGCCGCCGTGCCGAGCAGTTGCGGGACGTCCGCGAGCGGATTCGCGAGGAGCGCCCAGGGGAAGCCGCCGAAGATGTAGACGTACGTTCGGAAGAACTCCTGAAAAGCCCAGGCCGCGCCGAATGTCGCCACGATGCCGGCGGCCGACCGGGGCGCGACCCAGGCATAAAGGAGACCCATCACGCCGAACGGCACCGCGCAGATCGCCGCCGCCGCCGCGAGCGCGAGCCCGGCGACGGGCCAGGCCACGCCGCCGAACCGGTAGACCGTGTAGGCGATCCACGGGATCGTCAGCGTCCAGAACACGAGCCCGAAAACATAGCCGAGGAACGCCGCCTGACGAGGCCGAGCGCCGTCGAGCGCGGCGATGAGGGGGATCAGGGCGACGGGCAGGAGAGGAAGAATCGAGAAATTCGGAAAACACGCTGCTAGGAGAATGCCGGACAATAGAGAAAAGAGAAGACGAGAGAGTTTCTTAGAAGGTAGGAGGGGCAGCATGCGCGCGCTACGTCGCACGGCGCGCGCGGAGCGCGGACGCGCGAACGGCAATATTCACTTTCTAAGAAATTCCTCTGCGCGGTAACTCGAGCGGACGAACGGGCCCGCGAAGACAGCCGTGAAGCCTATCTGCATTCCTTGTCTCTCCAGCGCCGCGAAGCGCGCGGGCGTCGCGTACTCCACGACGGGGAGATTCCAGGCGGAGGGCCGCAGGTACTGCCCCACGGTGACGACGTCCACCCCGCCCGCCCGGAGCGCACGGAAGAGGTCGAGCACTTCGTCGTCCGTCTCGCCGAGGCCCAGCATGAGACCCGACTTCGTCGTCATCGCGGGATGCCTGTCCTTTACGCGCGCGAGGAGGGCGACCGACCGCTCGAAATCCGACTTTGGCCTCACGGTTCCATAGAGGCGAGGGACGGTCTCGACGTTGTGGTTGTAGACGTCCGGACCCGCGTCGGCCACGCGGTCGATCTGGTCCGCAACGCCCTGGAAATCCGGGGTCAGCGCCTCGACCGTGCGCACAGCGTCGTCTTCCTTCAGCGCCCCGACGACGGCCGCCCAGTGCGCCGAGCCTCCGTCCGCGAGGTCGTCGCGATCGACGGACGTGACGACGACGTGCCGGATTCCCATCTCGTTCGCGGCCTCGACGAGCTGCGCGGGCTCCTCCGGGTCGAGCGGCGCGGGCCGCCCCGAGGTGACGTGGCAGAAGCCGCAGGCGCGCGTGCAGACGTCGCCCGCGATGAGAAACGTGGCCGTTTTCCGCTCGAAGCACTCCGTCCGGTTCGGGCATCGCGCCTCTTCGCAGACGGTCGACAGGCTCCCCCGGCGCATCCGCGCCTTCATCTCGTGAAGGTCGGCGAGACGGATCTTCTTTTCGCGGATCCAGGGCGGCAGCGCGGGCTCACCGCGGGCGGGCAGCTCCCGAGGAATCAAGGCACCACCATGGGCGTGTTCTTGATCAGCTTGTCGGTTGCCTTGATCTTCTTCGCCGCCGCTTCCGCTTTCGCGCGGTCCTTGAACGGGCCCACACGCACGCGGAACCAGCCCTCCTTGCCGGGGACGGCCGAGACGTCGGCCGCGAATCCCTCTTCCTTGAGCCGTTTCCGGAGCTCGTCCGCGGCGGGCGCCTTCCTCGTCGCGAGCACCTGCACGTAGAACGGTCCCTTCGGGGCGGCCTTTTGTGAAACTTCCTCTTTCGGAGGAGCCGGCGGGGCGGGAGTCGGGACGGGCGGTTGCGGCGTGGGCACCGCGGTCGGTAAGGGCGCCGGCGTCGCCGCCGCGGCTGCCTCCTTCAGGGCCGCTCGCTTTTCGGTGGCGAAACCGAGCGCTTCTTCGGCGGCGGTTCCCGACTTGCGGGTCTCGCGAGAACCGTCCGACGGCGCGAGCGTCGGCACGGGCAGGTCGGAAGCGTTCACGAGCGTCGCGACCGCGCCCGGGCCCTTTCGCGCCGCGGCGCCCGTCTTCATCCCGAAGAAAAAAGCCAGCGCGAGCGCGGCGAGGAGAAGCAGGAAGAATAGCCCGGCCTGCCGGCCCGTCACCGAAATCTGGTAGTGGACGGGCGGCCTCTCCGGCCGGCCGTCGGGGCCATCCGAAAGCCCAAGCGTCGTCATCCGGCTTTCTCGCCCTTCTTGAGGAACGCCGAGATCAGGTCCATCGGCAGCGGGAAGATGATCGTGGAGTTCTTCTCGGTCG
>JARXKK010000167.1:3750-5799 GCA_030278895.1 Acidobacteriota bacterium | reverse complement strand
CCCCAGGTCGTCACGAACGAAATGATGGGCCGCATCATGGACACGAACGACGACTGGATCGTGCCCCGTACCGGCATCAAGGAGCGGCGATTCGTCGCTCCGGGAGTCGGCTCGGCCGAGTTGGGCGCCCACGCGGCCGAGGCGGCGCTGAACGACGCCGGGCTCAGCGCGTCCGACATCGACCTCGTCATCTTCGCGACGATGACGCCCGACCACTACTTCCCCGGAAACGGTGGCCTTCTCGCCCGGCGCCTCGGGATGAAGACCACCCACGCGCTCGACATCCGGATGCAGTGCGCCGGATTTCTCTCGGGCCTCCAGACGGCGGACGCTTTCATCCGTTCGGGGATGTACGACCGCGTTCTCCTCGTGGGCGCCGAGGTGCACAGCGGCCTGATGCCCTGGCCCGAGAGCGTGTGGAACGTGATGCTCGGAAAGTCGCCTGGCCCCTGCGACCCGTTCTGGTACGAGCGGGCGACCGGCATGCGAGACCGCGCCGTTCTCTTCGGCGACGGCGCGGGCGCCATGGTTCTCGAAGCGAACACCGCGGGCGACGGGCGCGGCTTCGCGGGTTTCGCGATGTACACCGACGGCGAGCACTGGGACAAGCTCTACGTGCCCGGCGGCGGCTGCAAGTCTCGCCCCTACTTCACGCCGGAGATGTTCGAGAACCTCGGCACGATTCCCATCGTCGAGGGCCGTCAGGTCTTCCGGCTCGCGGCGCAGCTCATGCCGGCGGCCGTTCAGGAAGTCCTCGCGGGCAACGGCAGGACGCTCGCCGACCTCGACCTCCTTCTCATGCATCAGGCCAATCTGCGCATCAACGAAGCGGCGCAGAAGGCGCTCGGCCTCCCGGACGACAAGGTGTTCAACAACATCCAGAAGTACGGGAACACGACGGCCGCCACGCTGCCCATCGCGTACCACGAGGCGAAGCTCGCGGGAAAGGTGAACCCCGGCTCCATCGTCGTCTTCACCGCGCTCGGCGCGGGCCTTCACTGGGGCGCGGGGCTGGCCGTCGTCTGACCGGACATCAGTCCGCATGATCGCGGACACATGTCGCGCCCGCGCCTAGGCCTTGACCGGCGCCGCGGGACCCCGCTTGCGAAGCACGAAGAGCGAAAGGGCGATCGCCAGGATCAGCACCGTGAGCACCGACAGCTCGAGCAGAAAGTTGTTGAACGCCGCGGGCGCGATGCCTTCCATGCGACCGAACTCGGCCGTCAGGATCAGCACCCGTCGAATGGCCGCGATCAGCCCGACGAGCAGGAACGGCTCGGGCGTGATGACGTGCTCGCGGAAAGACACCTGAACCGTATAGAGGAGCTCGACGACGAGGAGGATGAGGAGGATGCGGTCGAGCAGCGCGATGAACTCCCTGGAAAGCGTCCCCCCGAAAAGACTCGTGCCGAAACTGATGGCCGTGGTGACGAGCAGGAAGATCGCGCCCGAGGCGAGAAGCACGCCGAGACCGACGTAGACGAGATCTTCGATCGCCGAGAAAATGCCGGTGATTCGCTTTCGTGTGGGATTCGACTCGGTCTCTGCTGTCATGGATGCTCCGAACGGCTCTCTGGGATAGAGATGATACGACCACGTTGCGGAGGCCGAGGTGACTTCTGCTTCACCCCGGTATCAGGCTTCGCCGTCGCGGTCGGCATCCGGCAGGCTTGCGGCGCGCAAAAGCGCGGGAGCTTCGAACAGGTCGGGGTGCGATGCCGCGAGCGTGAGCGCCGCGTCGATCGGGTCCTGGAGGAGAGCGATCCGGCGGCGCGCGCGGGCGCCTTGGGGCTCCGGCGCGGTGAGAAGGAGCGTTTCCAGGTCGAGCTGTGCACGCCGGGCGCGCAGCGCGAGCTTCAGCGCGAACGGCCTTCCGTCTCCGGTCTCGACGCCGTGCCGCGCGGCCGCGCGGAGGACCCCGGTGAGGCCGTGGACGAGGACGTCGAGGAGCGGGATCTCCTTCGAGAGGTCGTCGACGTAGAACTCGAAGACGGGACGTCCGCCCAGAGGTCGAAGAACGCGAGCGCGAGCGACGTCGCCGCGACGGAC
>JARXKK010000167.1:0-3650 GCA_030278895.1 Acidobacteriota bacterium | reverse complement strand
GACGTCCGCCCAGAGGTCGAAGAACGCGAGCGCGAGCGACGTCGCCGCGACGGACGCGATCGTCGCGAGGAGATACGTGAAGGGCACCATGTCCTCGGACTGCGACGCGCGGAGGCCCGGCCCGGAAAACGCGGCCACGAGGAGGCCCGCCAGCTGCACGAGGGCCCCGACGAGGAGCAGGGTGACAATGGCCCGGCGCACGCGGGCGCCGGGTGCGCTGGCCGCGCTGACGTTCACGTCGGCTTCACGCTGGTTTCAGCGCCACGGAGGACCCCACCCACGTGAAGTCCTTGTTGAAGTCCACGCCGAGCATCTTGCCGCGCGACAGCCGGCACAGGTTCAACCCGAGCGTGGGCACCGCGTCGCCGTCGGGCCGGAAGAACATCATGCGGATTTCGACTTTCACGGCGCCGCCGTCGACCGCGCGGAGACACGGGGCGTAAGCGATCTTTTCCTGGAGGCACCAGGAACCGCGCTCGCTCTCCGGGATGCGCGCGATGTCTTCGGGCGTCGGGTCCACGTTCACGCCGCCCCCCGCGAAGGAGAACAACGGCTTCAGGACGTAGCGTTCCGTCAGGTCTTTCGGGACGGTCTCGACTTCGGAAAGGTACCGCGCCGCCGGGACCGTCTCGTGAGACAGGAGCGGGAGGGAGTACTTGGACCACGTCCAGTACCAGTTCGGATGCGGCACCCAGCGGACGTCGAGCTCCTCGCGGAAGTCGAACGGCAGCTTCGTCTCCTTCTTGATGAGCTCATCGAAGACGATGCGGTTGTAGATCCGGCGGACCGGGACTCTGCGGCCGTCCTTCATGCGGACGAGTCGGCGTCCCTCCTTCACGAGGGCGCGCGGATCGACGGCATCCACTCCGAGGAGGCGCCGCGTGGAGTGGAAGTCGATCGCCGTCTTTTGCTCCTCCGGCTCGAGGTCGAGAAGAACGACCTCTTCCGGATCCTCGTCGCCGACGATCGTGCGGCGGAGGAGATCGAGGAAGCCGGTCCGCGACAGCCCGGAGAAATACGGGCTCCAGGGGCCCTTCGGCAGGCCGTCCACGCGGGCAAGCGCATCGCTCCACGCGTCGGCCTGAAGCACCTCGAACGCCGAAAGCGACGGAAACCCCTGCAGCTCGATGAGCCGCGGCACGAGACGGCCGTCTTTCCCCTTCACGATCGCGAAGTCCACCTGCGCGAGAGAGGGAAGGGCGTCCATCCCGGGCGTGGCCCATCTCTCCGGGATCGCGCGCTTCATCCGGACGAGGGCTTCCGGCCGCGAAAGCTGCGCCACGATCGCGCGGGCGCCGTCCTCGAGGGCGGCCGTGAGCTCGCCCGTCAGGAAGACCGGCGTCTCGGCGAGGCGGAAACCCGCCCCCCGGCCTGTTCTCCGGACGAGGTCCTCGGCATAGGACGACGCGAGCGCGTCGGTGAATGCGGCGTTGAAAGCCGCACGAAATTCCGGATGCATGGCGCGCGGAGTTTAGACCTTCTTCTCCTTCCACTCTCCGCGGCGGAAGAGCAGGCCGCCGACGACGGCGAGCGTCGAGAACGCGACCGTGATCGCGAGGAAGACGCCGCGCGGTCCGAAGCCGAGACGCACGGCCAGAACGTGGGCGAGCGGGATTTCCCAGAGCCAGAAGACACCGAGGTTGATGACGGTCGGCGTCCAGGTGTCGCCCGCGCCGTTGAATGCGTTCACGAGGACCATCCCCCAGGCGTAGAACGGAAAGCCCAGCGCGATGATGCCGAGTCCCGCCGAGGCGATCGGGGCGATGGCGGGGTCGGCCGTGAAGAGGCCGACGAGCGGACCGCGGAACGCCACGAAGAAGACTCCGACGGCGCCGAGGAAGACCATGTTGTACATGCCCGCGAGGAAGACCGACCGCGCGGCCCGCTCGGGCTCCTTCGCGCCGAGGTTCTGGCCGACGAGCGTCGCGGCGGCGTTCGACATGCCCCACGACGGCAGCAGCGCGAAGATGACGATCCGGATCGCGATCGTGTAACCGGCCAGCGCCGCGCTCCCGAAGCTCGCGAGGATGCGGACGAGGCCGATCCAGCTCGCGGTCCCGATCAGGGACTGGAAGATCGCGGCGCCCGAGAGCCGGAGAAGCGCGAGCATCGTCTTCGGGTCGAGGGCGAGGTGCTCCTTCCGGATCGTGATGCGGCCCGTACCGCGCGCGAGCGTCGCGAGCTGGAGGACGACCGCGAGGCCGCGGCCCGTCGTCGTCGCGACGGCGGCGCCCGTGACGCCGAGCGCCGGGAACGGGCCCCACCCGAAGATGAGGCACGGGTCCAGCACGAGGTTGATCGCGTTCGCGAACCAAAGGACGCGCATTGCCGCCGTCGCGTCGCCGGCTCCGCGGAAGATCGCGTTGATGAGGAAGAGAAGGACGATCACGACGTTGCCGCCGAGCATCACTGCCATGAAAGGCGCTCCCGAGGCGACGACGTCGGCTCCCGCGCCCATGAACGCGAGAAGCCGCGGGGCGAAGACCGCCCCAAGGACGCCGAGGGGCACGGCGATCAGGACGCCGAGCGCGATCGCCTGGACCGCCGTCCGCGCGGCGCCTTCGCGGTCACGCTCGCCGATGCGCCGGGCGACCATCGCGGTCGCGGCCATCGACAGGCCGATCGCGAGCGCGTAGAGGATCGAGAGGATCGACTCCGTCAGCCCGACCGTCGCGACGGCCGCCGCCCCGAGCTTCGAGACCCAGAACACGTCCACGACCGCGAAGACCGATTCGAGCGCCATCTCGAGAACCATCGGAATCGCGAGGAGGACGACCGCGCGGCCGACGGGCCCCTCGGTGAAGCTGCCGTGCGAACCGCGAAGGGCCTCCCGGACGGTGGAGAAGAAGTTCCTGTCCGGATCAGACATTGAACTTGAAGAGCAGGACATCGCCGTCTTTCACGACATACTCCCTGCCCTCCTGGCGCACCGCGCCCGCCTCGCGCGCAGCAGCCATCGAGCCGGCTTTCACGAGATCGTCGTAGGCGACCGTCTCGGCCTTGATGAAGCCGCGCTCGAAATCCGTGTGGATGACTCCGGCCGCCTGCGGCGCGGTGTCGCCCGCGTGGATCGTCCAGGCGCGCACTTCCTTCTCGCCCGCCGTCAGGTACGTGCGGAGGCCGAGAAGGTGATACGCGGCGCGGATGAGCTTGCCGACTCCCGATTCCTCGACGCCGAGGGACGCGAGGTAGTCCTTCGCGTCGGCTTCCGGCAGCTCCGAGAGCTCGGACTCGATCTGCGCCGAAATCGCGACCGCTTCGGAGCCATGGTGGGTCTCCGCCCAGGCGCGCACCTTCTTCACGAGCGGGAGGTCGTCGGCGTTCTTGAGGTCGCCTTCGGCCACGTTGCATGCGAAGAGGGTCGGCTTCATCGTCATCAGGAAGAAGGCGCGCGCCGCGTCCCTCTCGGCAGAGTTCAGCTCGAGCGTGAGCGCCGGCTTCCCCGAGTCCAGGTGCGGGATGAGCTTCGCGGCGACCGCCATCTTCGCGATCGCTTCCTTGTTGCCGCCGCGCGCGAGCCTCTCGAGCCCCTCTCTCTGCTTCATCACGGACTCGAGGTCCGCGAGAACGAGCTCCATCGTGATCGTCTCGATGTCCGCGATCGGGTCGAGGGTGTCGGAGACGTGGACGATGTCCTTGTCCTCGAAGCA
>JARXKK010000166.1 GCA_030278895.1 Acidobacteriota bacterium | reverse complement strand
GAGCGTCTCGCTTGGGGCCTTGCGGCGGCCGCCGCGCTCGCCGCGGTTGGATTCGCGATCGGTTTTGTCCGCCGCGCTCCGTCGCCGCTGAGGGCCATCCGGTTCGACATCGCGATGCCGGAAGGGGTCACGGCCATCGACGCGCCGCGCATCTCGCCGGACGGTCGCACGCTCGCGTTCAACGCGACGGACTCGACGGGGAAGAACCGACTCTGGGTCCGGACCCTCAACGCCCTGAAGGCGCGTCCGCTCGAAGGCACAGAGGGAACGACACGCCCGTTCTGGTCGCCGGACAGCCGCTTTCTCGGCTTCTTCGCGGAGGGAAAGCTCAAGAAGATCGACGCCACGGGCGGCCCGGCGCAGAAGATCTGCGACGCTCCGACGGGGGCCGATGGCTCGTGGAGCAGCGAGGGCGTCATCCTCTTCGATGGTACGGGCGCCGACCCGATTCACCGCGTCTCCGCGGCGGGAGGAACGCCCGTCGTCGCCGTCAAGCAGGACGCCTCGCGCAAGGAGACGCAGGTCGGTTGGCCGGAATTCCTGCCCGACGGCCGCCACTTCCTCTACATGGCCACGGCCGAGAAGTCGGAAGACAACACCTACCGGATCGGCACGCTGGACTCGACGGAGTCCAACGCGGTCGCGCCCGCGCAGACGCTCGTGACGTACGCGCCCCCCGGCTACCTGCTCTTCGTGCGAGACAAGACGCTCGTCGCCCAGCGGTTCGACGCGAAGTCTCTGAAGACGATCGGCGAGCCCGTGCCGCTGGCCGAGCACGTGGGGACCAACGCCGTCGGCCTGGCCCGGTTCTCGGTGTCGCGCGAAGGCACGCTCGTCTATCGCACGGGGGAATCGGGGAATCGCCTCGTCTGGGTGGACCTCTCGGGCCGCGAGATCGAGACGCTCGGCGAGCCGGGTGAGCACCACAACCCCGCACTTTCTCCGGGCGGCGACCGGTTCGCCTACGACCTCGCCGATCCGCGCAGCGGGAAGCCGGACATCTGGGTCCGAGACCTGAAGCGCGGGGTCAGCTCCCGCCTCACGTTCGGGCCGGACGCCTTCGCTCCACTCTGGTCCCCCGACGGCCGGACCGTCGTCTACACGAAAGGACAGGATCTTTTCGCAAAGCCCGCGGACGGCCGCGGTGATGAGAGCCTCGTCTTCAAGTCGGAAGGGCTGAAGATCGCGTGCGACTTCACGCGGGACGGCAAGAGCCTCGTTTTCCAGTGGCAGTCCAAGGACACGGGGTGGGACATCTTCACGCTGCCGATGTCCGGCGAGAAAAAACCGGTTCCTTTCCTGAAGACACCGTTCCAGGAGGCCGTCCCGGTCGTCTCGCCCGACGGAAAATTCCTCGCGTACCTGTCGAACGAGTCGGGGCGAAACGAGGTCTACGTCCAGAGCTTCCCCGGTTCGGGGGGCAAGTGGCAGATCTCGAACGCGGGAGGCCAGGAGCCGAGATGGCGCTCGGACGGCCGGGAGCTCTACTACCGCGCTCCCGACCAGAAGATCATGGCGGCCGAGATTCACCCGGGCGACGCGTTCACGGCGGGCATCCCTCGGGCCCTCTTCCAGGGACGCTTCGACATTGGTCGCGCCCGGAATCGCTATCTCCCTGCGGCCGACGGGAAGCGCTTCCTCACCGTGGCCCCGCTCGGCCGCGAGTCGATGACGCCGACGACCGTCGTCCTGAACTGGTGGGCGGAGCTTGGGAAATGACGTGACACTGGTCCCCGGCACGAAGCTCGGTCCCTACGAGATCCTCTCGCCACTCGGCGCCGGCGGGATGGGGGAGGTCTATCGGGCCAGGGACCCTCGCCTCGGACGCGATGTCGCCGTGAAGGTGCTGCCGGAAGAGTTCTTTGAAGGTGAAGAGAGGAGACAGCGTTTCCAGCGCGAGGCGCGCTTACTCGCAGCGCTCAATCATCCCGGGATTGCCGGCATCTACTCCTTCGAAGAAATCCCGTCTTCGTCTTCCTCTTCTTCGCGCCACATCCTCGTCATGGAGCTCGTCGAAGGGTGCGGACTCGACCAGCGCATCGCTTCCGGCCCTCTTCCACTCGAAGAAATTCTCTCCTTCTCCATCCAGATCGCCGAGGCGCTCTCCGCCGCGCACGAGAAGGGGATCACGCATCGCGACCTGAAGCCTGCGAACGTGAGGGTGACGCCCGCCGGGCGCGTGAAGCTCCTGGATTTCGGTCTCGCGCGCACCTCCGACACCCACGGCGGCACCGTTGAAACGGAAGAGACGCTTGCGAAGCTTACGCAGGCCGGGACGATCGTTGGGACGATCCCCTACATGTCGCCCGAGCAGGTAGAAGCCAGGCCGCTGGATCACCGATCGGACCTCTTTTCGCTGGGGGTCGTGCTGTACGAGATGGCGACGGGCGGAAGGCCGTTCTCCGGCGGTTCGCCACCGGCGCTGATGTCTTCCATCCTGCGCGACGACCCGAGCCCGCTGTCGAATCGGCGGCCCGGGTTGCCGGACGGCCTCTCCCGCCTCGTGGCCCGCTGTCTCGAGAAGCGGCCGGGCGACCGCATCCAGACGGCGAGCGAGATCCTCGCGGACCTGAAGGCGCTGAGCCGCGCGCAGGAGGGGTACCGCTCCTCCGGCTCGAGTGCGGCAGCCCAGTCGGGCGCCGCCCGAGGCGAAGAAGGATTCTGGGTGGCCGTGCTGCCGTTCAAATACAGTGGCAGTAACGCCGACGTCGTGGCCCTGGCGGAAGGACTGTCAGAGGAGATCGTCACGGGCCTGTCGCGCTTCTCGTATCTACGAGTGATCGCGCGCGGTGCGACCTCGCTCCTCGCGAACGGTGCGGCCGACGTGCGGACGGTCGCAAGCGAGATCGGCGCGCGCTATGTGATGGAAGGCAGCCTGCGTCAGGCCGGATCGACGCTGCGCGTGGCCGCGCAGCTCACCGATGCGACGACGGGCGCCCATCTGTGGGCCGAAACCTACGATCGACCCTTCAGCGCCGACGACGTCTTCGCGTTGCAGGACGACGTCGTCCCCCGCATCGTCTCAACCTGCGCAGATTCCTTCGGCGTGCTCGCGCGGAGCATCAGCGACGCGGTGCGGGAAAAGGACTCCGCCGAGCTCACCCCCTATGAAGCGCTCATGCGATTCTTCGGGTATCACCATCGGCTGACCCCGGTCGGGCATGCGGAGGCGCGTGAAGCGCTGGAGCGGGCCGTCCAGCGAGCGCCGGCCAACGCCGACTGCTGGGCCGTGCTCTCGTGGGTGTACTCCCATGAACATGCCCACGGCTTCAACGCGCGGCCCGGCTCACTCGACCGGGCGCTCGCGGCCGCCCGGCGCGCCGTGGACCTTGCTCCGTCCAGTCATCTCGCGCATCAGGCGCTGGCGGTCGTTCTGTTCTTCCGCAAGGAGCCCGCGGGTAGCAAGAGCGCCGCCGAGCGGGCCATCGCCTTGAACCCGCTCGACGGAAGCAACGAGGCCATCTTCCTCGTCACCTTCCTCGGCGACTGGGAAGGTGGCTGTGCCCTCATCCGTCGGGCGATGGAGCGGAACCCCCATCATCCCGGCTGGTACCGGCTGGTGCTCGGCTTCAACGAGTACCGCAAAGGGAGCTACCGGGAGGCCCTGGACGAGGCGGTGAAAGCGAACGCGCCTGACATCTTCTGGACGCACGTGATGCTTGCAGCCGTCCACGGCCAGCTTGGCGACCTGGCGGCCGCAGGCAATGCGCTGAACAACCTGCTGGCCCAGAGGGAGGACTTCGCCCAAACGGGCGAGGCGCTGATGGGGAAATGGTTCGATTCGCGGTTGGTCGAGCACTTCATGGACGGGTTGCGCAAGGCGGGGCTGGACCTCCCTTCGTCTGCGCGAGTCCCCTGGCCGCCACCGGTGCGCGACTCGGCGGTTGCGATCGCGGTGCTTCCATTTGCGGACATGAGCGCGGCGAAGGACCAGGAATATCTCTGCGAAGGGATGGCCGAGGAAATCATGCATGCGCTCGTGCGCGTCGATGGGATTCGCGTCGCTTCGCGGACCTCGGCATTTCAGGCCCGGCGGCAGGGGGCGGACCTGTCGGCCATCGGAAGGCTCCTTTCCGTGGGCCACGTCCTCGAGGGCAGCGTGCGGACGGCGGGCGACCGGCTGCGCGTCACGGCCCAGCTCACCGATGTCTCAAGCGGATTCCAGCAGTGGTCGGAGCGCTTCGACCGAAAGGCCGAGGACGTCTTTGCGGTCCAGGATGAGATCGCGATGGGCGTCGTCGACGCCGTCAAGTCGCGCCTCTCGTCGGGGGAGCACGCGTTTCCTGCCCGGCCGCAGCCCACGAACCTCGAGGCCTACCGCAGCTATTTGAAGGGTCGGCACCTTCGGGGCAAGGAACACCCCATGGGAGCCATCTGCGCATTCGAGGAGGCCGTCCGCCTCGATCCGTCGCATGCGCCTTCGTGGACGGGCCTAGCCGAAAGTACCGTCCTTGCGTCCGTCTTCGGCCTCATCCCCGCACGCGATGCCTGCGCCACGGCGAGAAGGGCGTTGGCGACCGCGACACGGTTGCAGGGAGAGTCGGCCGAGGGCCTCCACGTCGAGGCATTCGTGGCCTGGATTGAAAGACGATGGGAGGCAATGGAAGCTGCCTGGCGCCGGGCGATCGAACTCCAGCCCACCCACGTCTTGGCCCTGGCCTCGTTCGGTCTCGTCCTCTGCACACGCCGAAGGCTCGACGAAGCGTTGCCGTTCCTCGAGCGTGGACGGCAAGCCGATCCCCTCTCCTCCTTTCCCTACACCCTCACCGGATCGGGCTTTCTGGGCTGCGGGAGGCCGCAGGAAGCCTTGCGTTATCTCGAGGACGCGCTCTCGTTCGAGAAGGAGGACGCCACCGCCCTGGACAATGCGGGCATGGCCATGGTCGTCCTGGGTCGCCACGAGGAAGGCATCGCCATGCTCGAGCACGTGGTCGCGATCTCGCACCGCGGGGCCCACTTCCTCGGTACGCTGGGATGGGCGCTCGCGATCGCAGGCCGGAAGGGCGACGCCCGGACGATCCTCGAGGAGCTGCGAGCACGCCCGCCGGCGGCGCCCGCCGTCGTCTCCGAGGCGTGGCTCCTCGGCGCGCTTGGGGAGGTCGATGCGGCCTTCGAGGTTGTCGCGCGAGCCGAAGAAGAGTGTCTGGCCTATCTTTACTTCACCGGGCTCCCCGGCTTCGATCCGCTGCGCGGCGACGCGCGATTCGCCGCCCTCGAGGAGAGACTGGGGCTTGCAGCATGAGCATCGCACCCGGCACCCGCCTCGGTCCCTACGAGATCCTCTCGCCCCTCGGGAAGGGCGGGATGGGGGAGGTCTACCGGGCGCGGGATGCGCGCGTCGACCGGGTGGTCGCGCTGAAGGTTCTGCCGGAAGAGCTCTTTGAAGGTGAAGAGAGGAGGCGGCGGTTCGAGCGCGAGGCGAAAATGCTCGCCAGCCTCAATCATCCGGGTATCGCCGTTCTTTACTCATTCGAAGAAATCCCCTCTTCTCTTTCTTCGTCTTCGCGCCATCTCCTCGTCATGGAGCTCGTCGAGGGCGAAGGCCTCGATGCCCGCGCCGCCTCTGGCCCTCTCCCCCTCGAAGAGACTCTTTCTTTCGCCCGTCAGATCGCCGAGGCGCTGGAGGCGGCTCACGAGAAAGGAATCGTCCACCGCGACCTCAAGCCCGCTAACGTCATGGTGACGAAGAACGGGCGCGTCAAGGTACTCGACTTCGGCCTCGCGAAGGTCGCCGCGCCCGGCGATGGAGCGCTGGTCGACTCGGAGCTCGCGACGGACATGCGGACCCAGGAGGGCGTCGTGGTGGGAACGGTGCCCTACATGTCGCCCGAGCAGGCCCAGGGACGGGCGCTCGACCGCCGCACGGACATCTTCTCGCTGGGAGTCATCCTCTACGAGCTGGCGACCGGGCA
>JARXKK010000165.1 GCA_030278895.1 Acidobacteriota bacterium | reverse complement strand
GGCGCGGGATCGGGGGCGCAGGGCGGCACGTTCCTGAGGACGTCGACGATCGTGCCGTCCTTCGCCGTGTAGATCATGTCGAGCGGGAAGTGGCAGTTCTTCATCCAGAAGGGGCGGATCTCGAGCGCGTCGAAGGGGAACACCATCCCGGCGTCCTTCGGCATCGACTCGCGGAACATGAGCCCCTGCGCCTTTTCCTGATCCGTCATGGCGATTTCGACGGCAATCACCGCGCCCGAGGGCAGGACGACGCGCGGCCCCGCGAACCCGGCAGCCACGGCTGTCCCGGCGGTGGCTGCCGACGCCGGCGAGGCGCCGGGGGATGTTGCGGGCTTCGCGCAGGCCGCCGCGAGAACGAGGGCGACGAGCCCGAGGCCGCCGGCCGCGCGCCGGTCGATCACGATTCCTCCACCGGCGACGTCGGCAGCGCGTGCTCCTCCGTGGTCTCCTCGCCATCGCGGCGGATGCCGTACTTCTTCGCGTAGTAGCGGAACGAGCGCTCGGACATCCGGAGGAGCTCGGCCGCGCGGATCTGGACGCCGCCCGTCCTCTCGAGCGCCTGCTGCATCAGGCGCTTGCCCAGCCATTCGAGGTAGGCCTCGAGGTCGAGGCCGTCGGCGGGAAGGTCGAAGCCCTCGAGCGAAGACGCGGGCGGCAGCCCCGCGGGATGTAGGAACACGTCCGGCAGGGCCGCCGTCGTGATGACGTCCGAGGGCTCGAGGGCGATCGTGCGCTCGATGAGGTTCTCGAGCTCGCGCACGTTCCCGGGCCACGCGTACGCCTCCAGGAGGCGGAGCGCCTCCGTCGTGATCCTCTTCTCGTCGATACCCTGCTCGAGCGATACCTTTTTCAGGAAGTGACGCACGAGGTGCGGGACGTCGTCGCGGCGCTCGCGCAGCGGCGGGAGGGCGACGGGGATGACGTTGATGCGGTAATAGAGGTCCTCGCGAAACGTCCCGTCCGCGACTTTCTTCTGCAGGTCCTTGTTGGTCGCACAGATGATCCGGACGTCGACCGGCTCCTCGGTGTTGCCGCCGACGCGGCGCACGACGCGCTCCTGCAGGGCGCGAAGAAGCTTCACCTGCATCGTGACCGACGTCTCGCCGATCTCGTCGAGGAAGAGCGTGCCCCCTTCCGCTTCCTGGAAAAGCCCCTTCTTCTCCTTGACGGCGCCGGTGAACGCGCCGCGCTCGTGACCGAACAGCTCCGACTCGAGGAGGTTCTCGGGCATGGCGCCGCAGTTGATCGAGATGAAGGGCTTGGCGGCGCGGGCGGAGGCCTGGTGGATCGCCCGGGCGATGAGCTCTTTCCCGGTTCCCGACTCTCCGTTGATGAGGACCGTCGAGGTCGTCTTGCCGATGCGCGAGATGAGGTCGAACAGCGCCCGCATCTTCCGCGAGATGCCGACGACTCCGGCCGCCGAACGCCCCTCGGCCCGCTCCTTGAGCGCGACATTCTCCTCGACGAGCCGCTTCTTTTCGAGGGCGCGCGCGACGACGTGCTTGAGCTCCTCGACGTCGAACGGCTTGGCGATGTAGTCGTAGGCTCCGGCCTTGAGCGCCTCGACGGCCGTCTTCGTGGACGAATAAGCCGTGATCATGATGACGGGCGTGTCGCGGTTCGACTCGCGCGCCCGGGCGAGGATGTCGAGGCCCGATCCGTCCGGCATCTTCAGGTCCGTCATCACGAGGTCGGGCGACGTGGCCTCGATGGCCGCGAGACCCTCGACGCACCCGCGCGCCGACGTGACCCGGTAGCCCTCCTTCTGGAAGAGGATCGAGAGCATCTCCCGGATGCCGGCCTCGTCGTCGATCACGAGCAGGTGGGGGCCTTGTTCGGCCGTCATGAGACCTCCGTCGCGGTGAGTCCGGGTAAGGCGGGATCGGGGGTTCGAGGCGCCGGACCGGCCAGGGGAAGCGTAATCGAGACGGTCGTGCCGCGCCCGGGCGAGGTGTCGACGCGGATCGCGCCGCCATGCTCCTCGACGATGCGGTAGACGATCGCGAGGCCGAGGCCGGTGCCGCCGGGGAAGCTGTGCGCGAAGGGCGTGAAGAGGCGGTCCCTCTCGCTGGCCGACATCCCGTGACCCTCGTCGGTGAACGACACGCTCCAGGACCCGCCCTGAAGGCGTGCCGAGACGATGAGTGCGCCGCCCCCCGGCATCGCGGCCAGGGCGTTGCGCGAGACGTTCCAGAAGATCTGCCGGAGCTGGCCCGGGTCCGCCTGAACGACGACCGAGGGCGGATCGAATTCCTTCACGAGACGATGGTTGGGCGAGACCTCGTCTCCGTGCGCGAGCAGCGTGAGGACGTCGTCGAGAGCGGCGGGGGCGTCGACGGGCTCGATGGCGCGTTCTTTCGGGCGCACGTACCGGAGGAAGTCCTCGAGGATGGAAGAGAGGCGGTGCGACTCGGCGACGACGATCTCCATCAACCGCTGCTCGGGCGACCCGGGCGATGAGGAATTCTTCAGAACCTGAACCGAACCGGAGATCGAGGCGAGCGGGTTCCGGATCTCGTGCGCGATTCCGGCCGCGAGCTCGCCGACGGCGGCGAGCTTGTCCTTGAGGCGGACCTCCCCCTCGAGGCGCTTGAGCTCGGTGAGGTTCTGGAAGATGAGGATGCGTCCGATCGTGTAACCGGACCCGTCCCGGAGCGCCGTGGCCGAGATCCCGAAGTAGTCCTCGACCGCGCCCGAAGGCCGGGTGTTTTCGAACCGGAGAATCTCGGAGCCCGACGCCGCGATCCTCTTCCAGTCGGCCTCGCCGAGGAGCCCGAGACCGAGAAGCGGCCGGCCCACGAGGTCGAGGGACGGAGCGCCGAGGAGCTCCTGGGCCGCACGGTTCGCGTACGTGACGCGGCCCTCGAGATCCGTCGTGAGAACGCCCGAGGACATCGACGTCAGAACCGAGCCGTGCAGAGACTGGAGGCGCGCGATCTCCGCCTTCCGGCGTTCCACGTCGGCCCGCGCCTCGCGCAGCTTCTCGGACGCGACCGAGACGAGGAGCGCGGTCGCCACGAAGGCCGCCACGTTGAGCCCCACGTTGCCGACGAGGGACGGCAGGTTCCAGAGGGGTCGCGTGTGCTCGCCCGTCTCGACCGGCTTCACGACGTCGAAGAACATGAGGTCGACGAGGACGGCGTAAAAGACGGCCGCGAGACCTGCCGTCGCGAGTCCTCCCCGCCTTCCGAGCAGGATGGAGCCCGCCGAGACGGTGCTGAGGTAGAGGAACGTGAAGCTCGAGTCTGGGCCGCCCGACACGTAGACGAGGCCCGTGATGACGACGAGGTCGCCGAGAAGCTGGACGCCCGCGTTGGTTTCGGCGGATATCCGGTCGAGCGAAAGGATCGCGACGATCGAGATCGAATAGGCGAAGGCGGCGAGATAGTAGATCGAGTTGAGCGGCAGGGCGGTCGAGAACGTGATCTGGATGAGAAATGCCGAGAGCAGGAGCGTCGAAACGATGATGACGCGCAGGACGACGAACGCCCGCAGCATCGAGTGCAGCGGCTCGAAGGCCCGCATCCGCCCGGAACTCACGCGTTCCAGTCTACTCGTTGACTAGTTGATCTTGTTGATCAGGTCGAACATCGGCATGTACATCGCGATGACGATCGTCCCGATGACCGTGCCGAGGATCGCGATCATCACGGGCTCCATGAGTTTCATGAGTCCCGTCACCGCGTTGTCGACCTCTTCCTCGTAGAACTCGGCAATCTTGTTCAACATCGCGTCGAGGGCGCCCGTCTGCTCGCCGACGCCGATCATCTGCACGACCATCGACGGGAATACCTTCGTCTCGCCGAGAGGCTCGGCGATGGTGCGGCCGGCCTCGACCGACTTTCGGACACCCATGATCGCATCTTCGACGATCGCGTTTCCCGCGGTCTTGGCGGTGATTTCCAGGCCGTCCAGGATCGGCACGCCCGAGGAAATGAGCGTCGCGAGCGTGCGACAGAAACGGGCGACGGCGATCTTCTTCATGATTTCGCCGAGGATCGGCGTTTTCAGGACGAGGCCGTCGATCACCCGCCGGCCCCGGTACGTCGCGTAGTAGCGCTTCAGGAAATACCCGACCGCGAAGAACCCGGCGACGATGAAGACGATGTAGCTCGCCACGAAGTTCGAGGCCTTGATCACGAGGCGCGTCGGGAGGGGCAGCTCGGCGCCGAGGGCCGCGAACAGCGAGGCGAAGGTCGGAATGACCTTCCACAGGATGATGAAGACGACGATGCCGGCCACGGACAGGACCGAGATCGGGTAGATGAGCGCCGTCTTGACCTGACCCGCCAGCTTGACGGCCTTCTCGATGTAGGTCGAGAGGCGCCTCAAAATCGTGTCGAGAATACCGCCGGCCTCGCCGGCCGCGACCATGTTCACGAAGAGGTCGTCGAAGGCTTTCGGGTGCTTGCGCATCGCCTCGGAGAGCGACGAACCGGCCTCGACGTCCTGGCGCACGGCCAGGATGATCTTCTGGAAGAGCCGGCTGTCCTGCTGGCCGCCGAGAATCTCGAGGCATTGCACGAGAGGAAGGCCCGCGTCGATCATGACCGAGAACTGGCGCGTGAAGATCGCGAGACGCCGCGCGTTGACCTTGCCGCCGCCGATCTTCGGCACGGCAAACTCTTTGCCCTTTTCCTTGACGGTCGTGACGTCGATCTGGCGGCGCCTGAGGTCGGCGATCGCGAGGTCCTTCGAGTCGGCGACGAGGACGCCGCCGGTCGTGCCTCCCTGCCGCGTGCGGCCTTTCCAGACGAATTGCGCCATGCGTCCTCCGCTGCTCCTCGGCTTACCCGCGCCGCGCCACGTTCGGCGGGGCGCCCGAAGCGGCCGTGCCGCCCGCCGTTGTCGACGTGACGACGCCAACTCCGCGCGCGATCATTTCGGCGAGTTCGTCGGGAAGAGAGGACGTCGACATGGCGAGCTCCTGCGAGATGACGCGGCGATGCACGAGAGTCGCGAGCGACTGGTTGAAGGTCTGCATGCCGTACTTGTTCTGCCCGGTCTGCATCATCGAGTAGATCTGGTGGAGCTTGTCCTCGCGAATGAGGTTGCGGATCGCGGGAGTCGGCACGAGGATCTCCATCGCCATGCAGCGGCCTTTTCCCGCGGCGCGGGGGAGGAGGCTCTGACAGAGGATTCCCTCCAGCACGAACGACAGCTGGGCGCGCACCTGAGGCTGCTGGTTCGCCGGGAACGCGTCGATGATGCGGTTCATCGTCTGCACGGCGCTGTTCGTGTGGAGCGTCGCGAGCGTCAAGTGGCCCGTCTCCGCGATACGCAGGGCGCACTCCATCGTCTCGAGGTCGCGCATTTCGCCGACGAGGACGATGTCGGGGTCCTCGCGGAGGACGGCCTTCAGGGCGTTCGGGAAGGAATGCGTGTCGGCGTGGAGCTCGCGCTGGTTCACGATGCAGCGTTTGTGCGTATGGAGAAACTCGATCGGATCCTCGATCGTCACGATGTGCTTCGGCTGCTCGCGGTTGATCTTGTCGAGCATGGTCGCGAGCGTCGTGGACTTGCCCGAGCCCGTCGGCCCGGTGACGAGGATGAGGCCCCGAGGCTTGTTGCAGAGCCCCTCGACCACGTTGGGGACGCCCAGCTCGCGGAAGCCCGCAATCTCGTACGGGATCTGCCGGAAAACGGCCGACACGGCGCCGCGCTGCAGGAAGCAGTTGCCGCGGAAACGCGCGAGGCCCTTCACGCCGAAAGAGAGGTCCAGCTCGAGCTGTTCCTCGAAGCGGTGCTTCTGGACGTCCGTCAGGATCGAGTACGCGAGCTGTTTCGTCTCGGGAACCGTGAGGGGCGGGTAATCCAGCGGGATGAGATCACCGTCCACCCGGATCATGGGCGGCGAATTCGTCGTGATGTGAAGGTCCGATCCCCCGCGCTCGACGAGCGTCTTGAGGAGCTGATGGAGCGTGACCCCCATTGCG
>JARXKK010000164.1 GCA_030278895.1 Acidobacteriota bacterium | reverse complement strand
GTCGGGTTCGGCCAGCCGCTCGTCCAATACGAGAACCTGTCGATCCGGAGTTAGCGACCCGCCGAGGCCCACGAGACGCCCACGCGCGCCTGCAGCGCCGTCGTTGGATAGCCGTAAGCGACCGTCTCACCGCGTAAGCCCGGCAGAACGAACCCGACTTCGCTGAAGCGCGCGCCCGTGACGTTCAGAAGGTCGAGGAACGCGCGCACCCGCGCGAAGCTTCGCGTCAACCTCGCGTCCAGCCAGATTGCGCTCCTCATGGGAACCGCGTTCGAGTCGTCCGCGAAACGTCCCGCCATGCCGTGGAGGACGGCCTCTGCCTGCAGGCCCGCAGGAAGGGAAACCGTCAAGCCGAGCGCGAGGAGCTGGCGCGGGACGTTCTTGAGCTGCTTTCCCGCGTCGGGGCCGTCTCGCGGTGAAGCGCTCGTGAACGCCCAGGACGCGAAGATCGAGACGGGGCCCGGCGGCTTCCAACGCGCGCCCGCCTCGAGTCCGGCGTGCAGGCTGCGCCCGATGTTCCGGTACCGGAAGGTCGCCGTGTCGAAGTCGATCTCGTCGTCGACAGCCGTGCGGTACGCCGTGACCTCGAAATCGAGCTCCGCGCTCCGGGCGGCGAGGCCGGCCTGGACCGTCGTCGCGCGCTGCGGGGTCAGGCCGGGATTCGAGATCGTGAACGAGCCGCCGGGCCCAGGGAAGGGGTGGGGATCGAAGAGCTGGTCGAGCGTCGGCGCCTTGAATGCGCTCGATCCCTCGACCGAAACGGAAACGGCGAGGCCGAGGATGCGCCCGGCACGCGCGCGCGCCGAGACGCGCGGGGAAAGCGCGTCGTATCGCCTGCCCTTGGCGTCGAACGCGTCGGAGATCGCGTCCCAGCGCACGCCCGCGACGATCGTAGCCCCCTCAGCCGGGCTAAGCTCGATCGAACCGAGGACTCCGAGCCGGTCCCGCCTCCCGTCGCTCGCGGCGACGACGTCCCCCGCTTCGCCCCCCGCGTCCACGGCGCGGTAAACGCTGCCCAGCCCCTCGCGCGAAACCTCCGCGCCCGCGCGAAGGCGGCCCCGCAGCGCCCCGAGCCGGACGACCCGCTCGGCGTCGAGCGTCCCGCCGAGCACGGACGCGGAAAGGTCCCGCAGGGTGCGGTCCCCAAGTCCGGGGGCGACGAGGAGCGTGCGTAGCAGAGATGCCGTCCGGGAGCCGGCGTAGAGCGCCGCCCGCCACGCACCCTCCTTCGCCCACGCGATCGTCGCGCGCCGGCGCGTCACCGTCGCGTGGTCGAAGCGAAAGAGCGGCGACGAACCCGAGTCGCCGCGTTCGGCGTCGGCCAGGAGGAGGGCGCCGGGCTCCTCACGCGCCTCGCGATCCAGCGAGATCTCCAGGTTCAGCAGGCCGTCGCCGAGCCGCGTCGACAGCGAAGCGTCGCCCCCCGCGCGGTCGCTCGCCGCGTGCGCGCGGAACCCGTCGGCGCGGGCGGCGCGCACCGAGGAGCGCAGGACGACGTCCCCGACGACGAGCGTGCCCGCCGCGTCGGCATCCGCGGCCCCGAACGAGCCCGCCGAGATCCCGGCGGCGAGTCCGGAATCGCGGCGTGTGAAAACCTGCACGACGCCGCCCAGGGACGTGTCCCCGTAGAGCGCGGAGGCGGGTCCGCGCAGGAACTCCACGCGCTCGATCGCAGCCGCCGGGATCGCGCGCCAGTTCCCGAGACCGGACTCGGCGTCCTGGACCGGGAGGCCGTCGATCCGCAGCTGGACGTAGTCGACTTCCCCGCCCCCGAAGAACCCGCGCGCGGTGAGCATCGGCTGCGCGCCCGCCCCGGCGCCGCGGAAGAACGCGAAGACGCCGGGCACGAACGCGAGAAGCTCGTCCAGACTTCGCGCGGGCAGACGCTCGATATCCTCGCGGCGCAGCACGCTCACCGTGCCGGACGCGTCCGCTTCCCGCTCGGCGCCGCGGGCAGCCGTCACGACCACGTCCTCCCGCACGCGCGCTCCCGGAGGGGACGCCGCCGGTTCTTCCAATGCGAGCGCGAGAAGCGCCGCAAGGATCACCAGCGTCAGCCCGGGGGCCGCGGAACGGCGGGCTCGATACGGAAGACCTTGCCGGTCTTGGGAAACACCTTCGCGGATTTTTCGGTGGCGGTGAAGAGCCCGAAGTCCAGCACGTAGAGGAGACCGTCCGGACCGAATTTCACGTCCACGGGGCGCTCGAACCCGCGCTCGAGCTTCGCCACCGAAGCGGGCAGCGCGGCTCCCGTGCCCCGGTTCCTCGCGAAGACCTCGCGCGCTCCGGTGCCGGTGTCCACGGACTCCACCTGGAAGCCGGCGTGCACGTCCGGGTGGACCGCGTCGGTCGTGGGTTTGAAGTCGCCCATCTCGGAGAGCAGCAGCCGGCCGGCGAATGCGGAGAACGGCCCGGAGACGGGGACGACCGTCATGCCCCCAAGCGCCGCATGGGGCTCCGTCGCAGCGACCAGCAACGACCGATCGGGGGGTGTCAGGCCGCTCGCCGCGTGGTCCAGGACGAATGAGAGCGCGGTGCGGCCGTCGGACAGGAAGTTCGGCGGCGGACGATGCTTCGCGTCCGTGATGGGCAGCAGGTCGGCGGCGAAATCCGGCCAGCCGTACCACGCGCCCTTCCGCAACCGGTACACCGCATCCGGGTCATCCATCACGGGCCGGGTGCCTCGGATGTCGGCCCCGTGCATCCCGACGAGTATCGTTCCGTCTGAAGCCTCGGCGAGCGCCACGGGATTCCTGAAGCCCCACGCGAAGAGCTCCGGCGACCGCGAGCCCGGCGCGAGGCGGTAAAGAGCACCCGTGCACGAGGGTTCGGCTGGAATTCGCGTCGCCTCCGCGTGCCGGTATGACTGATAGACCCCGGTGCGGGCCCTCGCCCCCTTCTCCGAGGCGAGCGCGTCGGCGTCCGTGAAGACCTGCCCCGTCAGCACGAGATCGCGGCAGGCGATGTCGTGGGCGTCGGGCCGCTTCTTGATCCATTTCCCGTTCACGGGATCGTGCGAGGAGACGACCCCGGAATTCGTGGCCGAGCCGACGCCGAACCAGAG
Organism: Acidobacteriota bacterium; assembly: GCA_030278895.1. Taxonomy (GTDB): domain Bacteria; phylum Acidobacteriota; class Thermoanaerobaculia; order UBA5066; family UBA5066; genus Fen-183. The sequence continues at coordinate 2,904 of JARXKK010000164.1, read as the reverse complement.
GTTTCCCTCGCGATCGAAGAGGAGGTAGTTGATCCAGTGGTCGCCGCGCGCGGGGATCCCGCGGAGAACGGCTTCCGTAGCGCCTCCGTCCGGACGGAACCGCGTGATGCCCCACGTACCGTCCTTCTCCTCGTGCGACACGTAGAGCCAGCCGCCGGAGAATGCGAGCCCGACCGCCTGTCCCCCGGTCGGCGCTGCGTCCCCCGTCCATGGGATCTCCTCGACGCTGTCGGGGCCGACTCTGAGCACCTTCGGCTTCAGCGTGGGGATGGGGACCGTGTGCGACTCGAGCACGTAGAGCCGGCCTTGCGCGTCCCACGCCATGGAGCTCGGGTAGTTGAACCCCTCGGCGACCTGCGTGACGCGGAAACCGGCCGGCACCTGGATCGCCGGCACCGGTTCTTCGTGGACGCGGTACGCGGAAGCTTCCTTCGCGCCGCGCAGGTCGATTTTGCAGCCGCCAAGCGCGAGAGCGAGAGCGAAAAGCAGACCGCTTTGAAATTTTGAGCGCATCAGCATCTAGAAAGGAAACTTCTGCAATTCCCGAGCCAAAGACGCGCGGCGCGCCTATTCCGTACGGGAGGAAGTTACTGGGGGCTCCGGCGCCGCGTAGCCTTCGGCCTCGTGCCCGCCGTGATACTCGCCGGGGTTGGGGCGCCGGATCTGGGACTGGGGGACGATGCGGTCGCGCCTGAGCCCACGGAAATCCTCGAGGGACTTCCAGCCGCGGTGCGCGTTCTTCTCGAGGAAGGCGGCCATGCCGTCCTTGAGCGTCCGGATCACGTTCGGACCGATCGCGTGATCGAGCATCGCCGCCGTGCAGACCTGCACGGTTCCGCATCCGAGAAGAAAGTAGTTGAGGGCGTGGGAGAAGTCGGAGATGCCGCCGATGCCGGAGAACGCCCGGTCCGGGAACGCGTGCGTGAGCTGCGCCATCTTCGCGAGCGCGAGCGGGAGGATCGCCGGGCCCCCGAGGCCGCCGCTCGACGTGTAACCGTCGACGTTGATCTCGAAGTCGAGCGTCTCGGGGTCGACGAGCGGGATGGACGGGAACGTGTTCGACGACGTGATCGCGTCCGCGCCGCCCCGAAACGCGGCCCCCGCCTCCACCGCGATGTCGGTCGTCGAGGGCGTCAGCTTCGTCCAGACGGGGACCTTCGCGACTTCCTTCACGGCTTTCGTCACGATCGAGGTCAGCCCGCTCGACTTCCCGATGTTCGAGCCCATGTCGTCGCGGTCCATGTGCGGGCACGAGAAGTTCAGCTCGAGGGCGTCCACGCCCTCGTCCTGGCAGGTCTTCGCGAGCAGCTGCCAGTTGTGCAGCTCCTTGTCGTTGCCCGAGCCGGCCATGATCGAGGCGACGAGCACCTTCGAGGGGTGCGCCTTCTTGATCCTCGAGAGGCGGCCGACCCACCAGTCGAGCGGCTTGTCGGAGATGAGCTCCCAGTTCCAGGAGGAGTGGAGAACCGACCCGGGGCGCGCTTTCATCGAGATGCGCGGAGTTTCCACGTCGGTCCGAAAGAATTTCGTCTTCGCGCCCGCGACGTTCACGACCGGGTGGAGGCCGATCGTCTTCGTCACGACGCCGCCCCATCCCGCCTCGAAGGCCCGCAGGATGTTCGTCTCGGATTCCGTCGGCGGAGCCGACGCGAGGAGGAACGGATTCTCGAACCTGATGCCGGTGAAGACGGCGGAAAGATCGGCGGTCATTGAGGGTTCAGCATAAGACGAATGAGTCTCGAACGCGAACGGCTGATAGCATGACGCCATCGAAATGGCGGGGAAAGCGGGCGAAATCGTTCATGCCGACGGGCGTGTCGAGCTGGCGGATGCGTCCACCATCCTCGGGAGCGCTCTCTACAACGAGGATCTCGCCCCCGTCCCGATCGCCCGGCGCACATGGACGACCTACAACTACGCGGCGCTGTGGATCTCGATGGCGCACTGCATCCCGACGTACATGCTTGCCTCGGGCCTCATGAACTCGGGGATGAGCTGGAAGCAGGCTCTCTTCACGATTCTCCTCGGAAACACGATCGTCCTCGCGCCGATCCTCCTGAACTCGCACCCCGGCACGAAGTACGGCATCCCGTTCCCCGTTTTCGCGCGCGCCGCGTATGGGACGGCCGGCTCGAACCTCCCCGCCCTCATGCGCGCGCTCGTCGCGTGCGGCTGGTTCGGGATCCAGGCGTGGATCGGGGGCGAGGCCCTCCACACGTTCTTCACCGCGGTGATGCCCGGCTGGCCGACGCTCCTCGGCGCCGGCTTCGCGGGCCACACGACGACGGAGTGGCTCTCGTTCCTCATGTTCTGGGGCCTGAACGTCTTCGTGATCTACCGCGGGATGGATCTCCTGCGGAAGGTCGAGAACTGGGCGGCTCCCTACGTCCTCGTCGTCACGCTCGTCCTCCTCGTCTGGGCCGTCCGGGAGGCCAGGGGCCTCGGGCCTCTCCTCGCGCAGCCCGGCAAATTTCGCACGTTCGCGGAGTTCTTCCCCGTCTTCGTCCCGTCTCTCACGGCCATGATCGGTTTCTGGGCCACGCTTTCACTCAATATGCCGGACTTCACACGTTTCGGACGGAGCCAGCGGGAGCAGGTCGTCGGCCAGGTCGTGGCGCTCCCGACGACGATGTTCGCTTTCGCGGCGATGGGCGTCCTCATCACGAGCGCGAGCGCGATCATCTTCGGCGAGGCGATCTGGGACCCGGTCAAGCTCGTCGGGAAGTTCACGGACCCCGTCGTCGTCGCGATCGCCATGTTCTCGGTCGTCGTCGCGACGCTCGCCGTCAACATCGCCGCGAACGTCGTCTCCCCGGCGAACGATTTCGCGAACCTCCTCCCCCGCCACATCAGCTTCAAGACGGGAGGCCTCATCACGGGCCTCATCGGCATCGCGATGCAGCC
>JARXKK010000163.1 GCA_030278895.1 Acidobacteriota bacterium | reverse complement strand
TCCCCGAGCCCCCCGATGAGTCCGGGCGATCCGCGGCGCCCGGGCCTTTCTCCTGAGTGCTGCTTCCTTCCGGATCTGACACGGTTCGGAGGGGACCGTCGCGCGGGACCCGAACTCATCCGGGGGCCCGGGGGGCCGCGATTCTAGCAGCCGGGGCGCGACTTGTGTCCGGCGGCCCGCGACGGTAAAACGGCAGAACGTGACCGCACCGCCACTCCGCGTCGTCTTCATCTGGCATTTCCACCAGCCGTGGTACCCGACGTTCGACGGCGCGCCCCCCGCGCTGCCGTGGGTGCGCCTCCACGCGCTGAAGGACTACTACGATCTCCCCGCGCTCCTGACCGAGGAGCCTCGCGTCCACCACACGGCGAACCTCGTGCCCGCGCTGCTCGATCAGATCGACGTTCTCGCGCGAGGAGGCAGCGACGCCTTCCTCGAGATCGCGCGCACGCCCGCGACGGAGTGGGACGCGGCCGCCGTCCGGTTCGCGCGCGGGAACTTCTTCTCGGTCCATCCGCGCATCCTCGAACGCCTGCCGCGGCTGGCCGACCTCCGAAGCCGCGTCGAGGCCGGAGAGGTTCTCGGAGCGTCCGACCTCACGGATCTCGTCGTGCTCTTCCATCTCGCGTGGTCCGGCCCGACTCTCCTCAGGGACCCGCTCCTCGTCCACCTTCGAAAGCGCGGAAAGGGCTTCACGGAATCCGAGAAGAACGCCCTTCTCGACCATCAGGCCGCCTTCCTCGGCAAGGTGATTCCGGCGTGGAAGAGCGCCTTCGCGTCCGGGATCGTCGAGGCCGCGACGAGCCCCTACCACCACCCGATCCTGCCGCTGCTCCTCGACTCGAGCGCGGGCAGGGACGCGCGACCCGACCTGCCCGTTCCGGTGCCGCGTTTCTCCCATCCCGACGACGCCCGCTCGCAGCTCTTTCTCGGGCTCGCGACGTTCGAGAGGCACTTCGGCTTCCGCCCGCGCGGGATGTGGCCCCCCGAGGGCGCGCTCTCGGAAGGTACGCTCGCGCTCCTCGGGGAGTCCGGCGTCTCGTGGACCGCGTCGGACGAGGCCGTTCTCCTCCAGTCCCTGACGGCCGGCAAGCGCGATTTCGGCGAAGGCGACCGCGCGCGGACCGTGTTCCGGCCGTGGCGTCTCTCGGGCGTCCCGTCGCCCGACATTTTCTTCCGGGACCGCGTTCTCTCGGACCGGATCGGCTTCTCGTATGCGACGTGGAATCCCGCGGACGCCGCCGCCGACTTCGTGGCGCGGCTGCTCTCGATCCGCGCCGCCGCGCCCGAGGCCGAGCTCGTCGTGCCCGTGATCCTCGACGGCGAGAACGCCTGGGAGTCCTACCCCGACAACGGCGCCCCGTTCCTGCGCGCGCTCGCCGCGGCCCTGGCCGCGCGAAGCGAGCTCGAAGTCGTCACGCCGTCCGAGGCGCTCGCGCGCCTGACCGTGCCGCCCGGCCACCTCGAGCGTGTCGTCGCGGGGTCTTGGGTCGAGGGAACGCTCGCGACCTGGGTGGGCGCGGCGCCGAAGAACAAGGCGTGGAGCCTTCTCCACGACGCGCGCGAGGCGCTCGGCGGAGAGATCGCCGCCGCGCCCCTCGTCTCGCCGGCGGACGTGCTCGCGGGCGAGGCGAGTCCCACCGTGACCAAAGCCGCGATCGCCAAGGCCGCGCTGTTCGCGGCGGAAGCCTCGGACTGGTTCTGGTGGCTCGGTGACGACCACTCGTCGGCGCACGACCTCGTCTTCGACGCGCTATTCCGCCGGCACCTCGCCGCCGCGTACCGCGCGCTCGATCGCCCGGTGCCGCCCGGGCTCCTCGAGCCCGTGGATCCGGTGCATGCGCCCCTCATCGAGTCGCCGCAGCTGCCTCTCGGGCCGCGCGTGGACGGCGAGCCGGGCGACGCGGGCTGGGGCGGCGCGGGCCGCATTCAGGGGGGGAGCCGCGGCACGATGCAGCGCAGCGCCGGCCTCGTGAAGGAGCTGCTCTTCGGGGCGTCGGCCTCGGGCGACGTCCTGTTCCTGCGCGCCGAACCGGAAGGCGACGTCTCGACCTTCCACGGCCGGACCCTTCGCGTCGAGTTCCTCACCGGCCGGGGCGAGACTCCCCTCGCGACGGAGGTGCCGCTTTCACCCGGCGTGACGGGCGAAGGCGAACTGAAGGTCGCGCTCGGCCAGGTGCTCGACGTGCGCCTCCCGTGCCCGCCGGGCGCCCATGCCGCGATCGCGTTCCGGATCTCGATCCTCGACGCGAACCGCCGGCTGATGGAGACGATTCCGGAGGACGGATGGGTGAGGTTTCGCCCGCCCGGCCCCTCGTCTTCTCCCGGAAGCGCGCGCAGGGCCGCCCAAACACCGGCGTAGAATCGCGCCCCTTCCATGAAGCGCCCCCCGACGACGCTCGTCCTCGTGCTACACGGCCACATTCCGGACGTGCTCGGGCACGGGACGTGGCCCCATGGAGCGAACTGGCTCTACGAGGCCGCCGCCGAGACGTACCTCCCGTTCCTCGTCGCGGTCGAAAAGCTGCTCGTGGCCGGAATTCCCGTCAAGGCGACGGTCGGGATGACGCCCGTCCTGTGCGAGCAGCTCCAGGACCCGCGCTTCGCCCCCGGATTCGACGCATATCTCGCGCAGCGTGCGCGGGCGGCCCGCGAGGACGAGGAGCGACTCCTCGCCGCGGGCGACTCACCCGCTGCTTCCCTGGCCGCCACGTGGTCCGCGTTCTACGCCGGACACCGCGCGGATTTCGCGCGCCGGAAGGACGGACTCATCCCGGCGTTTCGCCGCCTCGCCGAGCGCGGCGCCCTCGAGATGATCGCGTCCGCGGCGACGCACGGCTTCCTGCCGCTCCTTCCGAACGACCGCGCGATCGACCGCCAGCTCGACGCGGGGCTCGCGGCGCATCGCCGGCACTTCGGGCGCAACCCGCGCGGCATCTGGTTACCGGAATGCGCCTACCGGCCGGCCGGTCCGTGGACCTCCCCCGCGGACGGACACGTCGAGATCCGGAGCGGACTCGAGGACTTCGTCGCGGCCCGCGGCCTCAAGTACTTCTTCGTCGAGACGCATCTCGTCACCGGCGGCCGGCAGGTGCCCGCCTACGGCGGCGAGGTGGACCTCCCCGAGCGCGGCGGGACACCGTACCGGATCCACGCCGTGCGCGCGTCGGACGGGTCGCGCGTCGGCGTCTTCGCGCGCGATCCGCTCTCGTCGCAGCAGGTCTGGTCCGGCAAGGTCGGGTATCCAGGCGACGGGCGCTACCTGGAATTTCACAAGAAGCGCGCCCCGAGCGGCCACCGCTACTGGCGCGTCACGGATTCGAAGCTCGATCTCGGCGACAAGCTCCCGTACGAGCGCGCGGCCGTCGCCGCCGCCCTCGCGTCGCACGCGGAGCACTTCGTGAAACTCCTCGAAAGCGCGCCCGCCCTGCCGGGCGGCGACGCCCCCGTCGTCGTCGCGATGTTCGACTTCGAGCTCTTCGGCCACTGGTGGTTCGAGGGCGTGGACTTCCTCGAGGCCGTCTTCAGGCGCCTCGCGACGAGCGACAAGGTCGTGCCGCGAACGGCCTTCGAGGCCCTCGCCACCTCGCCCGCCCCGGACGTCCTCGGCCTCTCGCCCGGCACGTGGGGGCGGGGCGGCGACTTCCAGGTCTGGTGGAACGAACACACGATCGGCTACTGGAAGGAAGTGGACGCCGTCGAGCGCGCGCTCGAGATGTTCGAGGAGCGACGCGCGGCGATCCCGCCTCCGCTCTTCGCGGCGCTCGAGCAGCAGGCGCTGCTTCTCCAGTCGTCCGACTGGCCGTTCCTCATCGACAACGAGGTCTCGAAGGACTACGCCGAGACCCGGATCAAGGAGCACGTCCGCGACTTCTGGCAGCTCGCGCGCATGGCCGATTCGGGGCTCGTCGACGACGCGGTCTTCGCGGCGATCGCCGACCGCGACCGGCTGTTCGAAGCCGAGCTCAGACCCGCTGAGCCGGAATGGCGGTGAGGGTGGGATTCGAACCCACGTTACCCTTTCGGGTAAAACGGTTTTCGAGACCGTCCTGATCAACCACTCCAGCACCTCACCGCAGCCGACCGGAGCGGCGGATTATAGGGGCAACTACTTCAGAAAGCTCGCGGTGACCTTCATCTTCACCGCGTTGGGCCAGTCCACGGTCTTGAGCTTCATCGGGAAACTCAGCGTGTCGCTCGTCTGGCCCTTGTCCATCGTGCCCATCCGCCCGGCGTCCGCGAGGACGTTCCCCGAGGCGTCGAGCAGCACGGCGCGGAGGCGCACGCGGTGGTCGACCCAGTCGGTGTTCTGGTAGCGGAAACGCACGAGAAGGAACGTGAGGTCCTTGGGATCGTGGTCTTTCGCGGCCTGAACGAGCTTTTCATTGGGGTCGTTCTGAGTCTCCACGTCCACGAGAACGCACTTCTCCCACGCCATGTCGAGCGGGATGCGGGTCGCGCGCGGGACCTCGACCTCCTTTTCGAGGAGCGGACCGCCGGCGGCGAGCGCCATCGGGGCGGCGAGACAGGCGGAAGCGGCCAGGACGGCGGTGCGAAGCAGGTTCTTCATCAAACAGACCCCTTTCAGGCGCCACGGGGCGGGCACCACACCGGGGAGTGCGAAACGCGTGCCGAATCTTTTCTGCCGGGGCGGAAATGGCGGACAGGGTGGGATTCGAACCCACGGTAACCTTTCAGCTACACACGGCTTCCAACCGTGCTCCTTAAACCACTCGGACACCTGTCCGCAGCGCGGCAGACCGCGGAGGTTGCCTCGAACGGGCCGGGGCGTCAAGGCGGGCGGGCTCACGGGGTCAACCGAAGTACCTGAACAACGAGGCAAGGATCTCGGGGAGGAACCCGCGATCCGTCCCGTAATGGAGCGCCATCGGCAGGCCCTGCTCTCCCACCGATCTCTTTCGGCTCTCCAAAGCGGATATTTCCTCTTCCATCCGCTGCTTCTCGCGTTTCTTCACGCGGTCCCAGCCGCCTCTCTCGAGGAAGTCTACGATCTTCGTCAGCTCGCCCCGATCCAGAAAGACGCCGTGCGGCCCGCAAACGTCCACGATGACGCCCGATCCTCCGCCATAGTTCGATCGGTTCATGAGCTTCCGGCAGGCGGGACAAGGCCGGTAGTGGAAGCCGGGCTCCGGCACGGCGGGGCTGCGGGCCGATTCGAACGCCCTCGCTCGCTCGCGCGTGCCGGCGTCCTTCCCGACGGCGTCGAACGCCTCCTGCCCGAGAAAGAGGCCGCCGCACCGCGCGCACTCCGAGAATCCGACGACGCCCGCGACGCGTGAGACGAGCGCCTGACGGCAATCCGGGCAGCTTCCCGCGGCCGCCTTCAGCGACTCGGCCGGAAGGAGCGCACCGCATCTCACGCACCTCTCGGCATCCCGCGGCGAGAGGGCGAAGCACGTCGTGCACCTTCGCGTCGCGAGAAGCGACCCGCAGTGGCCGCACGCCCGGTCGCCTTCGGTGGCCGCCGAGCCGCACGACGGGCAGCGGAGGGCAGGCGCCTCGGGGGCGTCGAAAGGCGCGTCAGAGGGGAGGGCTGGTTTTCTCGGCTCGTCGTTCACGGAAGAATTCCACGAGGATTCTGCCGCATTCCGCGGCGAGAACGCCTTTCGTCACGTCGACCCTGTGGTTGAGGCGGGGATGACGCACGAGATCGCCGAGCGAGCCGACGAAGCCCGCCTTCGGGTCGGAGGCGCCGTAAACGAGGCGCGGCAGGCGCGCGAGGACGATTGCGCCCGCGCACATCGCGCACGGCTCGAGCGTGACGTAGAGCGTGCAGCCGTCCAGCCGCCAGGATCCGAGCTTCTTCGCCGCCTTGCGAATCGCGAGGATCTCGGCGTGCGCCGTAGGGTCGTGGTCCCTTTCCCGTGCATTCCGGCCGCGCGCGATCACGACGCCATTCTTCACGACGACGGCGCCGACGGGCACGTCGGCGTGGGCGAGCGCCCGCCGCGCGAGGGCGAGCGCCTGCTTCATGAATCCGGCGTCGGACGTGTGCTCCACGCCTCCGAGATTACGGGATCA
>JARXKK010000162.1 GCA_030278895.1 Acidobacteriota bacterium | reverse complement strand
GAGCGTCTGGTGGAGGGCGGAGGCGAGCGGATGCAGGAAGGCCGCCGCGAGGACCGCGTTCAGGACGAGGAAAAGCAGGATCGCCTTCCACGTTTCGAGAGCCGAGAAAAGCCCGCGGGCCGCGAGGACGAGGATCGAATCGCGCTTCACGGAAGCCCCGCCACGCCGAGGAGGGCGAAGAACTCGAGCGCGTTCTGCGCCCAGAAGCGCAGGCGCGCGGCCCAGCGGCGCGACGCGGCGGGGGCTTCGTCGGTGAGGCGTCCGTTGTTGAGCGGGTTCGTGTCGAGGAGGCACTTGTGGTCCGGATCCACCTCCACGGAAACGAGCTTCGGCCCCGTGGTGCGGTAGCGGATCCAGCGCGAGTCCGGGACCCAGGGGCGGCGCAGCTTCGCGCCGCCCTCGAAGCGAAGCTCGACCTCGACCGGCCACGTCGCCTCGCCGAGCTGCTGCACGACGGCCAGCGAGTCCCACCCGCTCGCGTCGTCCTTCGGCGTCACGAGCGACCGGGTATCGCCCTCGCCCGTGTACCCGCTCGGTTCGCGCGCGCGGCGCGTGGAGGCCGAAGTGACGGCGTAGTCCACGGAGCCTGCCGCGCTCCAGACTCCGGCGACGGCGTTTGCGGCCGCTTCACCCGCGATCTCGCGGACCACGGCGACGAAGTCGGCCGATGCGGGGTGCTTGAACGCCCAGCGGGTGGCGTACGTCTTCATGACCCGCCCCCACGTTTCCGCGCCGAACGTGCGCTCGGCGGAGGCGAGAAGCAACCCCGTGCGGTTGTAGGCGTTCACGCGCACGGTGCCGCCGTCCAGCTGGCGGAAGGTCGGCACGTCGGTCGCGTCCGACCGCGAGGACTGCGTCCAGCGGTGGAAGCGCTCGTTCGTGGCCTCGGGATACGGGACGACGACGGACGGGAACACGACGGGGAGGCCGAAGAAACGGATCACGAGAGACGGATTGCCAAAGGCCGCTTTCAGGGTCTTGAGCGTCGCGTAGGTGTTGAAGCCCTCGTCGAGGTGCGCCTCCTCGACCTCGTTGGAGGCGAGGATCCCCTGGAACACCTGATGCCCGAACTCGTGGACCGTCACGCTTTCGGGCGAATGCGCGGCCGCGGGGGCGAGCTCGCGGGCGCCGCCGACGAAGAGCGTCGGGTACTCCATGCCCTCGGTGTGGCTGCCCCACGGCGGATCCACCACGGTGACGACGGGGTAGGGATAGGGCAGGTAGCGCCTGCCGTAGTCCGCGAGCGCCGCCTTCACGGCCTTGAGGTACCGGTCCCGGACGGGCCGGTGGTCGGGCTGCAGGAGCAGCACGATGTCGACGTTCGGAAGACCTGGCGCGCTGAACGTGTCGCGCACGACCTCGAAGCGCGGGCAGGCCGTGAACGCGAAGTCGTGCACGTCCTCGGCGGTGAAGTGCACGCGCACGAGGTCGCCCGGGAAGTCGCCTTCGTCCTTGAGGACGCCTGTGGCCCCGACGCGGCCCTTCACGGCCTTTGGAAGCGTGAGCGTGACGTCGTAGTCGCCGAAGTCGGCGAAGAACTCGGTCGCGGCGTGAAACTGGTGCGCGTTCCAGCCGCGGTCGGTCGCCACGCCGAGCTTCGGGAACCACTGCGCGCCGAGCAGGTAGTCGTCCTTCCACCCGGTGCGCGCGACGGCGCGGGGAAACCTGCCTTCCCAGTCGATCTTGAAGACGAGCGTCTCGCCGGGCGCGACGGGCCTCGGCAGCGCCACGGAAACGAGCGTCCGATCCTCTGGATTTCCGTCGTCGGGTGAGACGTACGTCAGCGCGGGGGTCAGGTCGGTCCCGTCCTCGAGGCTGATGCGGTGGATCTCCGTGAACCCCCACCGGCTTGCGTCCTTCGCCAGCATGCCGCGATCGTTCCGCCCGGCGCCGCGCGCCTGCTCGGCGAGCCACGTCGAGCGGTCGTTCCTCCAGGCGTTCAGGTAGAGATGGAGCCGGAGGTCGTCGAACGGGAAACGCGTGCGGTTCGTGAACCGAACCGTCTCCTTCCCCGTGATGCCGTGCTCGGCGTTCACGTGCGCCTCGATCGTGTACGAGGCGACGGCGGGGACGCGCGAACCCGCCTCGAGACGCGCCGAGGCGAGGAGGGAGGCGGGCACGGCGAGAACCGCCAGGCGCGCGGCCAAGAGTCGAATCACGACCGCCGATGCTAACAGGGCACGCCCGGGCTCCCGCCGCCTAGAATCGATCCCGTGGCGAAGACGAAGACCCCGGCGGCGCGTGCGTCCGAGCTCCGCGAGGAGATCGGGAAGCACGCGCGCCTCTACTACGTGGAGGACCGGCCCGAGCTGACGGACGCCGCGTACGACGCGCTCATCAGGGAGCTGATCGCGCTCGAAGAGGCCCATCCCGAGCTCGTGACGCCGGACTCGCCGACGCAGCGCGTCGGGGGAACGCCGGTGGGCGAGCTCCCGAACGTGCGGCACGAGATCCCGCTCCTCTCGCTCGAGAACGCGTACACGCCGGAGGAGCTGCGCGCGTGGGCCGACCGCGTCGTCGACCGCCTCGGCCGGACGCCGGACTTCGTCTGTGAGCTGAAGATCGACGGGCTCTCCATCTCTCTCGTGTACGAGAACGGCGCGCTCGTTCGCGCCGCGACGCGCGGCGACGGGACGACGGGGGAGGACGTCACCCCGAATGTCAGGACAATCCATGCGATTCCGACGGTTCTGCACGCCGCTGGCGCGGCGCGAAAGATTTCTTCGAAGGTGAATATTCCGGCGGTGCTCGAGGTACGCGGCGAGGTTTATTTTCCGAAGAAGTCCTTCGCCGCCCTGAACGCCAGACGGGAGGAAGCGGGAGAACCGCTGTTTGCGAACCCGCGCAACGCGGCAGCGGGATCCCTCAGGCTCCTGGATGCGAGGATCACGGCGAGCCGGCGCCTTTCGGCCTTCCTCTACTCCATCGCCCGCTGGGCCGGCCCTCAGGAACCGCAAAGTCAGAGCCAGAGTCTCTTACTACTCGAAGAAATTCTTCTCCCCGTCAATCCCCATAGAACCCTCGTGTCCGACCTGGACGGCATCTTCGCTTTTCTCGACGAGTGGAAGACGAAGCGCCACGACCTGCCATTCGAGACGGACGGCGTCGTCGTGAAAGTGAACGCCTTCGCCGACCAGAAGCGCCTCGGCCAGACGGCGAAGTTCCCGCGCTGGGCCATTGCGTACAAGTTCCCGCCCGAGGAGGCGACGACCGTCGTCACCCACATCGTCGTGCAGGTCGGGCGGACCGGCGTCCTGACGCCCGTCGCGGAGTTCACGCCTGTCCTTCTCGCGGGCTCGACCGTCCGCCGCGCGACGCTGCACAACATGGAGGACCTCTCGAAGAAGGACGTGCGCATCGGCGACACCGTCGCCGTCGAGAAGGGCGGTGACGTGATCCCGAAGGTCACGCGCGTCGTCCTCGAGAAGCGCCCGAAAGGCGCGAAGCCGTTCGCGATGCCGGCGCGCTGCCCGGCCTGCGGCGAGCAGGTGGTCCAGCGCGAGGGCGAGGTCGCGATGCGCTGCGTGAATCCCGGCTGTCCGGCGCAGGTCGCCGAATCGCTTCGGCATTTCGTGACGCGCCGCGCGATGGACGTCGAGGGGCTCGGCGACGAGCGGATCGAGCAGCTGCGCGAGGTGGGCCTCCTGAAGGACGTCGCCTCGCTCTACGCTCTCACGGCGGATCAGCTCGCGCCGCTCGAAAGATGGGGCGAGAAGTCCGCGGCGAACGTGATCGACGAGATCGAAAAGTCGAAGGACGCCGGCCTCGCCCGTCTCCTCTTCGGGCTCGGGGTCCGGCAGGTGGGCGAGAAGACCGCCAGGATTCTCGCGCGGCGCTTCCTCTCGATGGAGGCTCTCGAGGAGGCCGGCGAAGACGCCCTCACGTCGGTGCCTGAAATCGGACCCGAGACGGCGCGCGGCATCCTCGAATGGTTCGCCCTCGGCCCGAATCGGAGTCTTCTCGCGAAACTCCGAAAGGCCGGGGTCCGTATGACGGAGAGTCCGGGCGTGTCCGGGGTGGGGGGCGCCCTGTCCGGAGGCGTTTACGTCCTCACGGGGACGCTCCCGCGGAGGTCCCGCGACGAAGCCCAGGCCGCCATCGAGACGGCGGGTGGAAAGGTGAGTGGAAGCGTGTCGAAGAAGACGACGGCCGTCATTGCCGGCGAGGAACCGGGGAGCAAGCTCGACAAGGCGAAGGCCCTGGGCGTCGCCGTGTGGACGGAGGACGACCTGGACCGCGCGCTCGGAGAGGCCTCTTGAGCGCTTTCCAGAACCCGGAAGCACCGCTCATCCTCGTCGTCGACGACGACGCGGGCAGCCGGAAAGCGATGGCCCTGACGCTTCAGACCGACGGCCGCCGGGTGGAGGAGTTTCAGGACGCGGACTCCGCGCTCGAGCGGGCGATCGAGGATCCCTCGGTGGCTCTCGTCGTGACCGACCTCAAGATGCCCGGAAAGAGCGGGCTCGACCTCGCGGCCGACCTCGCCGCGGCACGGCCCGATGTCTCTGTGCTGCTCGTCACGGCGCACGGCGACGTCGAGACCCTGCTCTCGGCGCGCACGCTCGGGACAGTCGATTACGTCGCCAAGCCGCTCGCGAAGGACGACCTCCGTCTCCGGGCCGAGGCGGCGCTCAAGCGCTCCCGGCAGGCCGGCGAGATCAAGGACCTCCGCGAGCGCCTGGACAAGCGCTTCGGCTTCGAGGCGATACTCGGGATCTCGAAGCCCATGGAGGAGCTCTTCGCGCGTCTCCGCGTCGTCGCGCCCGCGAAGACGACCGTCCTCGTCGTGGGCGAGTCGGGCACGGGCAAGGAGCTCGTCGCGAACGCGCTCCACCACAACTCGCCGCGCCGGGGGCGCGCGTTCGTCGCCCTGAACTGCGGGGCCATCCCGCGCGAGATCATCGAGTCCGAGCTCTTCGGCCACGAGCGCGGGGCCTTCACGGGCGCGCTCGTGAAGCGCGTCGGGCGCATCGAGCAGGCTCACGGCGGCACGCTGTTCCTCGACGAGGTCTCCGAGATGCCGCCCGACCTCCAGGTCAAGTTTCTCCGCGTCCTCGAAGAGAAGCGCGTCACCCCCGTGGGCGGCAACGAGAGCCGCGAAGTGGACTTCCGGCTCGTGGCAGCCACGAACCGCGACCTTCGCGCCGAAATCGAGACGGGCCGTTTCCGGCAGGATCTCTACTACCGCCTGTCCGTCGTCACGATCGAGATTCCGCCGCTCCGCGAGCGGAAGGACGACATCCCGCTCCTCGTCGAGCGCTTCCGCGACCTCTTCGCGAAAGAGCACGGCAAGAACGTGACCGGGGTGACGCCCACGGCCCTCGCCGCCCTCGTCGGGTACGGCTGGCCGGGCAACGTGCGCGAGCTCAAGAACGTCCTCGAGAGCGCCGTCCTCTTCGCCGCCGGCACGCGCATCGACGCCGCCGACCTTCCGGCAGCCATGCGCGGACGGGCGGCGGGAGCTCCCACGGCGACGAAGCCCCGCTCGGGCGAGTGGCCCGCGGTCCGGCCCGTTCCCGTTCCTGTGCCCGTGCCCTTCACCACGGCCGAAGCGGTCCCGGCGGCGGCAGTGGAAGAGCCCGCGCCGGAGTCCGTCGCGACGCTCGTTGGCAAGACGATGGCGGAGATCGAGCGCGAGGCCATCCTCACGGCCCTGCAAGTAACGGGGGGCAACCGGCGCCGCGCCGCGGAATCGCTCGGCATCGGCCTGCGCACGCTCCAGAGGAAGCTCAAGGAGTACCACGGCGAGCCCGTCGGCGAGGACGACGAGGATCTCGGCGACGAAACGGGACCCTGAGTATCCTTGAGGGCGACAGGAGGATCCGATGGACATCCCGCTGAAGGTTTACGTGACCTGCCCGATGGCCGAGCTCAAGCAGGCGCCCGGGATGCTCATCTCCGTCTCGCCGCACGGCTTCTACGAGATCAACCTGGTTTATGGCTCGAACACGCACCTCATCCTGCTGCCGGTCGTCGCGACGACGCTGACCGCGCAGGAGCCCGTCCTCACGCCGCCGCCGAGCTTCGAGGTCGAGCGCTAGGG
>JARXKK010000161.1 GCA_030278895.1 Acidobacteriota bacterium | reverse complement strand
ATCTCGCCCATGATTCCTGCTATCCAGTGGACCTGCCCGAACGGGATCGGCGGCTTTGTGACGGCCATTGCCGATGCGGTCCCGTTTGGTTTCGATCTCTTTCTGCACCTCCAGGACGTGGGCGGGCTTCGTCCGAGTGATGGAACGCCACGCTTCATCTTTCTCGAGCCACCGCTGCTCACGATCATCTTGGAGTGGCATTCGATCAAAGAGTGAGAGGTCGCTTGCGGGAGCGGTCGGTGTGCCGACGTAGGGGGATGGGGTGCCGTTGGCGCCGAAGTGCGAGTAGCCCTGAAAAAATCAGGAATGCGCCTTCTGGCACCGAAATCGCTACCCTCGTGTCGAGTGAGCGAAACTTTGCACATGACACGCATTCCCGTCATTCTCAACCCGAGGGCAGGCCTCGACGACGCCGCACGGATCGAGGAGATCCGCGCGGCGTTCGCTTCGCACCGAATCTTCGCGGAGATCCGGATCTCCGGCGAGGGCGGTGACCTGACGTCCCTGGTGCGCACCTGCGTCGACGAAGCCTGTCCTATCGTAGTCGTCGGTGGAGGAGACGGCAGCCTCCACACGGCAGCCAGTGCCCTGGTCGGCACGGCCACCGCGCTCGGCATCCTCCCCGTCGGCACGCTCAATCACTTCGCCAAGGACTTGGGGGTCCCGCTCGGCGTCGCCGAAGCCGTCGCCGTCATCGCCGCGGGGGTGACCCGCAGCGTGGACGTCGGCGAAGCCAACGGACAGGTCTTCATCAACAACGCGAGCCTGGGTCTGTATCCGGCCGTGGTTCGCCAACGCGAGGCGATCCGCGAGCGCCTGGGGCGAAGCAAGTGGCCCGCCATGGCGCTCGCGCTCTGGCGAGCGCTCGTGCGGTATCGCCTGCTGCATGTCCGCGTCCAAGTCGAGGAAAAAGATCTCGTCCGGCGCACGCCGTTCGTCTTCATCGGCAACAACCCCTACACGATGGACGGGTTGAACATCGGAAGCCGCGTCGTGCTGGACGGGGGAACCCTGAGCCTCTATATGGCGCGGCGCGAGGGTCCTTTCAGCCTGGTGCTCCTCGCGTTGCGCGCGCTCGTCGGAAGGCTCCGGCAGGCCAGGGACTTCGAGGAGTTCACGGCCACGTCGGTGCGGGTCGAGACCCGGCGCTCCCAGGAACACGTGGGTCTCGATGGCGAGGTCGTGACCATGCAGACGCCCATTCAATGCCGCATCCGCCCGCTCGCCCTGCGGGTCGTCGTGCCGGCGGCCTGACGTGCGTACCATCGTCCATCTTTCGGATCTGCATTTCGGGAGGGTGGACGAACGTCTGCTCGGGCCTCTCTCCCGGCTTGCCGAGTCGCTCGAGCCCCACGTGGTCGTGGTCTCGGGGGATCTGACGCAGCGCGCGCGACGGCACCAGTTTCACGAGGCGCGTGCCTTCCTCGACACGCTCCCACATCCCCAGATCGTGATTCCCGGGAACCACGACGTTCCCCTCGTGAACGTCTGGAAGCGCTTTTCCTCTCCCCTCGCCGGATTCCGAAGCATCATCGAGCGGGACGCGGAGCCCTTCTACGTCGACGAGGAGATCGCCGTCCTCGGTTTGAACACGGCGCGCTCCTTGACGTGGAAGGCCGGCCGTTTGAACGAGGAGCAGTTCGCGAAGGCGCGCGAGCGGTTGGCGCCCTTGCCGTCCTCGGTCATGAAGGTCGTCGTCACGCACCACCCGTTCGACGTGCCTCCGGGAGGCCACGAACGCGACCTCGTCGGCCGCGCTCGCCCGGCGATGGCCGCTTTCGCGGCCGCGGGCGCGGACCTCTTTCTATCCGGGCATCTTCACGTCAGCCATACGGGTCACACGGCGGACCGATACGAGATCGAAGGCCACTCGGCTCTCGTCATTCATGCCGGCACGGCCACATCCACACGGCAGCGGGGCGAGGTGAACTCCTTCAACGTCCTCCATGTGGAGGCCGGAACGTTGACGCTCGTCAGGTGCGACTGGGATCCGGGTCGCGGAACCTTCCTCCCGCGACCGGAGGAGCGCTATGCGCGGGGGCCGCGGGGATGGGAACCCGCGTGACGCGGTCTGACGGAGACGCCCGCCGGTGATCGCGCTGGCGTTTCTCACCGCCGTGTTCTTCGCGCTTTGGGGTTTTGCGTATGTGCGCGCTCCGCGGCTGATAGGGGTCGTGAGGTCGGTTGCCGCGCTGGTTGCGCATTGGCTCCGCGGGCGCACGCGACTGGCGCCCCTGTTCGGCCGTCTCGAGACGTTGCGGTCCTATCTCCCCCTCGTCTTCGCCCTCGCGGCAGGAACCCTCGTCATCGTCTGGACGGCCCATGCGTTCACCGATCTCGCGGCGGCGCTCAAGGAGCACAACCAAGTCGTCCAGCGCCTCGACACGGCCCTTCACGAATGGTGTGAAGCCGGGAGGACACCCGTCCTGAGCGCGCTCTTCGTGACCGTCACGACGGTGGGGGGGCCCGTCGGAATGGGCGCGCTCGTCGCGGCCGTCCTCGGCGTCCTGATCTCCCGCCACCGCTTGCGATGGGCGTGGTACCTCGCGATCACCTCGTCTGGCGGCGTTGTTCTCAATCAGCTGCTCAAGTTCCACTACGTGAGGCAGCGGCCCGACCTTGCGGCCGCCGTTCTCGGCGCGATGGGGTACTCGTTTCCCAGCGGGCACGCGATGAACGCCACGATCATCCTCGGCGCACTCTCCTATCTCGCGGCCCGCTCGATCGAGCATTGGAAGCAGAAGTCCGCGGCGCTCGCCGCCCTCGCGACCCTGGCGCTCGCCATCGGGATGTCACGCATTTATCTCGGAGTCCATTGGGCCTCCGACGTGGGAGGCGGCTTCGCGGCGGGCCTTCTCTGGCTGACCGCGACGACGACCGGTTACGAGCTTTTCCGTCAGTACCGCCTCGGCCAGGCTGATATGGCGCAGCGCCGTGCGAAGGCCCGGCAGGAGTCGCGGGCGGTCGCTCCGAGTGACGTAGAATCCCGCTCGTGACGCTTTTCACAAGCGCCAGGGGTGCCCGATGAAGACTCCTCCGCCTCAGCCTCCGCTCGGACCCGGAATTCCCTCGACATCCGGCGCGGATTTCCTGACCACGAAGCTCGACGTCGCCGTCCAGTGGGCGCAGTCGAATTCGCTCTGGCCGATGCCCTTTGGAACGGCCTGCTGCGCGATCGAGTTCATGTCCGTCGTCTCCTCGCACTACGACCTGGCGCGTTTCGGCGCCGAGGTCGTGCGGTTCTCGCCCCGCCAGGCGGATCTCCTGATCGTCGCCGGCACCGTCGTCGACAAGCTCGCGCCGGTCCTCAAGAAGGTGTACGACCAGATGTCCGAGCCGAAGTGGGTGATCTCGATGGGCGTCTGCGCGTCCACGGGCGGCTTCTACCGCGCGTACCACGTCGTGCAGGGGATCGACGAGATCGTTCCCGTCGACGTCTACGTCGCGGGCTGCCCGCCGACGCCCGAAAATCTCATCCACGGGATCATGGAGCTCCAGAAGATGATCCAGTCCGGTGAGCTGGCCCGCCATCGCGCGTCGAAGACGTTCGTTCCGATCCGCGTCGGCACCGACCCGGACCTCTCGATCCCGGCCTACTCCGACGGCGTCATGGCGCACATGACCGGGAAGAAGGAGCTGCCCCAGATCGGCGTGACGGCCGAGTCCGAACTCGGCGCGAAGGCCAAAGCCGATGCGGGAGAGGGACACCGATGAGCGCGACCCTGACCCGCCCCTCCCTCTCGTTCGCACCCGTGCTCGAACAGAAGCTGAAAGGGCGCGTCACCGTCGAAGAGCGCCCCGCGCACGACATCGCGACGCTCGTCACGGACGCCGCGACGCTGAAAGAGGCGGCCCTCTTTCTGCGCGACGACCCGGCCGCCGCGTACGACCTGTTCCTCGACCTCGCGTCCGTCGACCGGTCGAAGCTCCCGGGCCACGCCACGGGTAAGGACGCCCGCTTCCAGGCGAACTACATCCTCTACTCGACGAGGCGGAACGAGCACCTGAGGCTCCGCGTCAACCTGCCCGCGAAAGACCCGGCGGTCCCGTCGCTCACCGGAGTCTGGCCGGCGGCGAACTGGTTCGAGCGCGAAGCGTGGGACCTCATGGGGATCCGCTTCGACGGTCACCCGAACCTCCAGCGGCTGCTCACGCACAACGGATTCGTCGGCCACGCGCTGCGCAAGGACTACGACAAGGGCCAGCGCTGGCTGTGCACCGAGGAAGACCTGCTCCAGACCGAGCTCGCCGCGAAGACGGACGACCCCGCGGACATGTTCGAGACGATGACGCTGAACTTCGGCCCCTCCCACCCCACGACGCACGGCACGCTGCGCGTCGTCATGCGTGTGGACGGAGAGAAGATCGTCGCCGCCGAGTCCGAGTGCGGGTACCTCCACCGCTGCTTCGAGAAGATGTCCGAGACGCACACGTGGGTGCAGGTCATCCCGTACACCGACCGTCTGAACTACTGCTCGCCCATGATCAACGGCAACGGCTACGCTCTCGCCGTCGAGAAGATGCTCGGCATCGACGTGCCGCCGCGCGCGAAGGCCGCGCGCACCGTCCTGAACGAGTTCAGCCGCATCATGGATCACCTCGTGTGCATCGGAGCGAACCTCGTCGACCTCGGCGCCCTCACGAACTTCTGGTACGCGTTCCAGCCCCGCGAGGAGATCTACGGCCTCCTCGAAGCCTGCTGCGGCGCGCGCCTGACGTCGTCCTACGCGCGGATCGGCGGCCTCGCGAAGGACGTTCCGGACAACTTCGTCGAGTGGTCGCGTTCGCTGCTCCCGACGATCCGCGACCGGATCGCCGACATCGACGGCCTCATCACGAAGAACAAGATCGCCTGGAACCGTCTGCGCGGCACCGGTGTCGTGACGAAGGAGCAGGCCATCGCCTGGGGCTTCACCGGCCCGAGCCTCCGCGCCTCCGGCGTCCCCTACGACGTCCGCAAGGACAAGCCGTACGAGATGTACGGCGACGTCGACTTCGACGTGCCGATCGCGACGGAAGGCGACAACTTCGCGCGGTACATCGTGCGCATGGAAGAGATGCGCCAGTCGATGCGGATCATCGAGCAGATCCTCGCGCGGTTCCCGAAGGGGCCCGTCAACTCGGACGACTACCGCGTCATCCTGCCGCCGAAGGAGATGGTCTACAACGAGATGGAAGGCCTCATCTACCACTTCAAGCTCGTCTTCGAGGGCGTGAAGGTGCCGGCGGGGGAGATCTACTCGTTCACGGAGGGCGCGAACGGCGAGCTCGGCTATTCGCTCGTGTCGGACGGCAGCGGATTCCCATATCGCGTCAAGGTGCGGCCCCCGTGCTTCCCCCTCTTCGCCGCGTTCGAGAAGATCATCAAGGGCGGCATGGTGTCCGACGCCGTCGCCACGCTCGGCCTCCTGAACATCATCGCCGGCGAGCTGGACCGGTAGGCAGGAAGAAGAAAATGGCAGCACGCGTCGTCACGCTCACCCGCTCGGAACCCACGATCCTCGAACGCCTCTACCTTCCCGAGATTTTCAAGGGCCTCGCGCGGACGTTCGGCCATCTGATGAAGAACCTCACGAACATGAAGGGTCTTCCCACCATCCAGTTTCCGGAGATGCGCCGGAAATACTCCGAGAGGTACCGCGGGCGCCACATCCTCAAGACCCGCGAGGACGGCTCGCTCCGCTGCGTCGCGTGCTACATGTGCGAGACCGCCTGCCCGGCCGAGTGCATCAAGATCGTGGCAGGGGAGCACCCGGTTCTCGCCTACGAGAAGTACCCGACCGTCTTCGAGATCGACTTGCTGCGCTGCGTGATGTGCGGCTACTGCGTGGACGCGTGCCCGAAGGACGCGATCTGGATGACGAAGGACTACGAGATGTCGTTCTTCGACCGGAAGAGCGCGATCCTCGGCATTCCGGAGCTCACCGAGAAGCCTTCCGACACGGACGCTGCTGGCCCCGGTTACGGCTACCGGCCCTACGAGGGCGAGAGTCCGATGCGGAAGGCCGGCCAGTTCGAGCCCTCGGGCATCCCGCTCCTGCCGGCGCTGAAAGAGCGCGGCCTCGCGATCAACCGCATGCCGCCCCCGCCTCCGCCGAAGCCGGC
>JARXKK010000160.1 GCA_030278895.1 Acidobacteriota bacterium | reverse complement strand
GCATCAGGTCGCCGGCGACGGCGACCGTGACGCTCGGCGCGGCCGCCGCGAGAGCGGCGATTTCACGCGGCGTCACGCGGACCTCCGCGGCGGGCGCCCTCGGGGGGCGCGGGACAAGAGCTGATCGAGCGCATCGGCAAGCGTCGTTGCCAGTATCGCATCGGGGGCGCGAACGAGAACGAGCGGGCGCTCCCGCCTGCCATGTCCCGTGAGGACGTGAGCCGTCGCCGCGCCGAGGGCGACGCCCGCGCCCACGTCGTCCCACTTGTCTCCCACGACGGCCGAGCGGCGCGCCGAGAGCCCGCGGGCGCGGAGGGCGCGCTCGTGGAGAAGAGTGCCGGGTTTCCGGCAGCGGCACCGGCGCCGGAGCGACCCGACGGCTCCTTCGGGGTGGTGAGGGCATACGAGGACGCCGGCGAAGGGAACGCCCCGCGCCGCGTAGCGCCGCACGACCTCGGCGTTCACGGCGTCCACCTGTTCCCGGGTCAGGAACCCACGCGCGAGGCCGGACTGGTTCGTGACGATGTAGAGGGCAGTGCCCGCGCGCGCGAAGACGCGGAGCCGCGCGGCGGCGCCCGGCGCGAGACGGATGTCCTTGGGGTCACCGAGAAAGCCGCGCTCGACGACCAGCGTTCCGTCGCGGTCGAGAAACAGCGCGTCGAAGGGCGGGAGACGCGCGGGCTTGCGGCGCGCTAGCTTGTGGCGAGCCCTCAAGGAGCCGCTGCCAGCGCCTTGCGAATCGCCTCGGTGAACGACCGTTCGGTCTGCGGTCCGGCGAGGCGGGCCGCGAGATCGCCTTTGCGGTCGTAGACGAGGGTGTACGGCACGGCGCCGTTCCAGGTCTTGTCGACGGCGTCGATGAAGCGCTGCGGGTCGGAGCTCTTCACCTGCCAGCAGACGAACGGGACTTTTGCGGCCGCGAGGAATTTCTGCACGTCGGGCGTCTTCTTCAGCGAGTCGGTCGACACGAGGGCCACGGCGACGTCCTTGGCAGGGAACCCCTTCGCGGCGGCGACGAGGGCGGGCATCTCCTCCCGGCAGGGCTCGCACCACGTGGCCCAGAAATTCACGAGCACGACCCGGCCCTTCTTCGCGGCGACGACGCGCGCACGATACTGTTCCGGCTTCACGAGCTTCACGATCTCGCCCTCAGCGGGCCGCGCGAAGGGCGCGAAGACCGCGAGGACGGCCGCCGCCCGCAGGAGCCGCAGGGCGAACCTCACACGCGCTTGATCGAGCAGCCGAAGGCCTTCGTCCGGGCCGTCGGAACCGGCTTGCCTGCGAGGACGGCGTCGAACGCGCTCCGGAGATCCGGGGACTTCACGCTCTTCGGATCGTCCTGGTTCTCGTCGATGCGGCCGTGGTAGATCAGATCCCCTTTCGGATCGAGCACGAAGACCTCCGGCGTGTGCGACGCGCCGTATGCGTCGGCAACCTTGTTTCCGTCGTCCTTGAGAACGGGGAAAGTGAAGCCGTGCTTCTCGGCGTGCTCCTTCACCTCGGCCGTCGGCTCCGTCTTGTTGCTGTTGATGCCGACGAGCGAGATGCCCTTTGCGGCGTACTCCTTCCCGAGCGCGGCCATCCGCGTGTTGTAGGCATTCGAGACGGGACACTTCGTCGCGACGAAAACGACGGCGACCGCCTTGTTCTTCGCGAGGAGATCCTTCAGCGCGACGGCCTTCCCGTCCGAGGCGCTCGGCAGCGTGAAGTCGGGTGCGGGGGCGCCGACTTTCAGCTCGGCGATCTTCAGATCGGCCGCGCAGGCCCAGAACGACGCGGACAGGGCGACGATGAAAGCGATCGCGGCGAGGGCGGGACGCGTTCTCATGGCTGGGCCTCCAGGAGCTTCGGGAAGCCGGACTCTGACAGCGCCTTCAGCGCGGACGTTTCGATGTCGAACGCGCGGACGCCGTTGACGGACGCGGCCAGCCGGCCGGGCACGACGCGGCCGAGAAGCGCGGTCGCGACGCCGTAGCGGCGCCCCGCTTCCACGAGGTTGCGCTCGCGCCCCGCGGGCAGCGAAACGACGGCGCGCCCGGCCGTCTGCGAAAAGAGCAGGCGCGTGGACGCGAGAGGCGTCCTGACGTCGATCTCGGCTCCGAGGCCCAGGGGGCCCATCGCCGCCTCGGCGAGCGCGACGGCGAGGCCGCCCTCGGACACGTCGTGGGCCGAGGTGAGCATGCCGTCCCGAACGGTCTCGAGGAGTAAGTTCACGAGCGCGCGCACGGACGCGAAGTCGAGCGACGGGCACGGGCCCTCGTCGCGGCCGAGGATCGTCGCGAGGTATTCGCTCGCCCCCATCTCGTCGCGAGTCGTCCCGAGAAGCGCAACGAGGTCGCCCTCGCGCGCGAAATGGAGGCCCACCGTGCGCGTCACGTCCTCGAGCAGGCCCACCATCCCGACCGTGGGGGTCGGGAGGATGGAGATGCCGTCCGTCTCGTTGTAGAGCGACACGTTGCCGGAGACGACCGGCGTCTCGAACGCGCGGCACGCCTCCGACAAGCCGCGAATAGCGGCGGCGAACTGGCCGAGGATCTCGGGGCGCTCGGGATTCCCGAAGTTGAGGCAGTCCGTGACGGCGAGGGACTTCGCGCCGACGCAGGCGAGGTTGAGCGCGGCCTCGGCCACCGCGTGCGCGGCACCGGTCCGCGGGTCCGCCGCGACGTAGCGCGGGTTGACGTCGCACGTCATCGCGAGGCCCTTCGGTGTTCCCGGGATCCGGATGACCGCCGCGTCGCCGCCGGGGCCCGCCACCGTGTTCGTCCGCACGCTCCAGTCGTACTGCGTCGTGATCCAGCGCTTCGAACAGAGGTTCGGAGACGCGAGAAGCGCGCGGAGCGCCGCAGCATCGTCCGGCGCGCCGTCGAGGGAGACGGGCGTCGTGGGCGGCAGGGACTTTGGAAGCGTGAACGCGCGGCTGTAGAGCGGCGCCGACTCGACGAGCGGCGCGATCTCGAGATCGGCGACGACGCTGCCCTCCCAGAGGAGGCGCATGCGCGGCTCCTTGCGGACGACGCCGATCGTCTCGACGTCCACGCCCCAACGGCGGAAGACGGCGGCGACCTCGGCCTCCCGCCCCTTGTGGACCACGAGGACCATGCGCTCCTGCGATTCGGAGAGCATCAGCTCGTACGGCGTCATCCCGGTTTCGCGCATCGGGACCTTCGAGAGGTCGAGCTCCATCCCGACGCCGCCGCGCGAGCACATCTCGAACGTGGAGGACGTCAGACCCGCGGCGCCCATGTCCTGGATGGCGACGACGGCGTCGCCCTGAAGGACCTCGAGGACCGCCTCGAGAACGAGCTTCTCCGCGAACGGGTCGCCCACCTGCACCGTGGGCCGGCGCTGGGCCTTCTCGTCGTCGAAGACGTCCGAGGCCATCGACGCGCCGTGGATCCCGTCGCGGCCCGTCTTCGAGCCCGCGTAAAGGACGGGATTCCCCGGGCCCGCGGCCTTCGCGCGGAAGATGCGATCCTGGCGCACGATCCCGACCGCCATCGCGTTGACGAGGATGTTCTTGTCGTACGCGGGGTGAAAGAACGTCATCCCGCCCACCGTCGGCACGCCGATGCAGTTGCCGTAGCCGCCGATTCCGCGCACGACGCCGTCCACGAGGCCATGCATGCGCGGGGCCGCGGGGTCTCCGAAGAAGAGCGCGTCGAGGATCGCGAGCGGGCGCGCGCCCATCGTGAAGACGTCGCGCAGAATTCCGCCCACGCCCGTGGCCGCGCCTTGATAAGGCTCGATGAACGACGGGTGGTTGTGGGACTCCATCTTGAACACGACGGCGAGGCCGTCGCCGATGTCGACGGCCCCGGCGTTCTCGCCCGGGCCCTGCAGGACGCGCGGGCCCGTCGTCGGGAACTCCTTCAGGAAGGGCTTCGACGACTTGTACGAGCAGTGCTCGCTCCACAGCGCCGAGTAGATGCCGAGCTCCACGAGGTTCGGGTCGCGCCCGAGGATTTCCCGGATCTTCTGGAACTCGTCCGGCGAGAGCCCGTGCTCGGCCACGACGGCGGGGGTCAGGGGCGCGGCCGTGTTCGCCATGGAGCGCGTAGTTTAGCGGGTTCCTTTCGACAGGTTGGCTGCGGCGTCAGGCCGCGGGCCGCCATCCCCGGAGGCTGCGCACGATGACCTCCGCGTCCACGAGAGCCTTCCGCACGGCCGCCGCGATCGCGGCCGCGTTCGGGGTGTCGCCGTGGACGCAGAGAGTGTCGGCCGCGACAGGAATCGTCTGCCCGTTTCGCGCGACGAGCCGCCGCTCGAAGACGATCGCGAGCGCCGACCGGGCCGCGTCCTCCGGATCCTCGATGAGCGCTCCCGGGTTCCCGCGCGCGACGAGTGAGCCGTCGGCTTCGTATCCGCGGTCGACGAACCCCTCCGCCGCGGCCGCGAGGCCGAGAGCGCGCGCCGCTTCGAGAAGCTTCGAGCCCGGCGAGGAGACGACGACGAGGTCGAGCGATACGGACTCGACGGCGCGCGCGACCGCCGCCGCGACCGCGCCGTCGGCTGCCGCCGCATGGTAGAGGGCCCCGTGGGGCTTCACGCCGGTGAGCTGGCCCTCTTCGTCGCGCACGATGTTCCGGAGCCTCTCGACCTGCCCCTTCACGAGGTCCTCGATCGCGGCGGGCGCGAGTGCGACGGGCGCGCGCCCGAAATTCTCGCGGTCCTCGTACGACGGGTGCGCGCAGATCGCGACCCCCGACTTGAGCGCAAGGCGCACGACCCGCCGCATCGAGCGCGCATCCCCCGCGTGCCCCCCGCACGCGATGTTGACGGTCGAGACCGAGCGCATCAGGGCCGCGTCGTCCACGCCCTCGCCCCCGTCGAAATTCAGATCGACGGCGAAGCGGCCCCTGGTGCGGTACTCGCGAACGGGCTGGGTCATGTTCGGCCTCCCGGAAAGGAACGGAGTCGGACGTCGCGCGCGGCGAGGAGACTTCGAGCTTCGGTCACGGAGATTCTCTCAAAGCGCACGCTTCGCCCCGGCGGCGTCCGCGCGAGAAGGCCGAGGTCGACCGCCGCGACGACCGCGATCTTCGGGTAACCGCCGGTTGTGGGCCTCTCGGCGAGAAGGACGATCGGATGGCCGTCCGCCGTCACCTGAACCGTTCCCGCCGTCGTTCCCTCCGACGCGCGCGACGTCGTTTCCTGGAGGCCGAGGGACGGACCTCCGAGCCTCAACCCCATGCGGTTCGACTCGGGCAGGATCCGGTAGGGCGAGCCCCAGAAAGCCGCCCGCTGGGCGGCGTCGAATTCCGCTTCGTCGGGGCCCGCGAATGCCCTGACGACGACGTCGCCAGCGCCCGGTTCGACGAGCTCGACCACATCGTCGAAGAGAGGCGGCGCCGACGGCGAAGATGGCGAAGGCGGACAAGCCACGGCGAGAAAGTCCCCGCGCAAAAGCCGCCTGCCCTGGAAGCCGCCGAAGCGGGCCGAGACACACGTGGCGCGGCTCCCCAGCACGACGGGGACGTCGAACCCGCCCGAGGCGGCAAGGACGGCGCGCGCCGCGCCACGAGCGGCCGCGAAAGACACGACGTCGCCGTCTCCGAGCCGAAGCACGCGCCCCGGAGCCGGGCCGAACGAACCTCCTACGACAGCGACGTCGAGCGCGCCCGACGCGCGCAGGACCGGCCCGACGAGCGTGACCTCGAGCGCAGCCGCACCGCCGTCATTCCCCACGAGCCGGTTCGCGAGGCGCAGGGCCTCCTCGTCGAGCGCGCCCGACGCGGGCACCCCGAAGGCCGCCCAGCCGTGACGCCCGAGATCCTGCACCGTCGTCAGAAGCCCGGGCTCGAGGGTGAGGAGGCCGCGCGGCGGCGTCACGGGCGTCACGGACGTCACAGTCGGAACCTCACACGGTCGCCCGGCGCGAAGAGAAAGGGGGGATCGGTGCGTAGGTCGAAGAGACGGCGTTGCGTGGTTCCGAGGAGATTCCAGCCGCCGGGCGTCGAGGCCGGGTAGATCCCGACATATGGCCCCGCGAGGGCGATGCTGCCCGCGGGCACGGCGACGCGCGGCGTGCCGCGCCGCGGGAGATGAAACGCCCGGGGCAGCCCGTAGAGATAGGCGAAGCCCGGCGAGAAGCCCAGAAACCCCACGGTGAACGGAAGCTGCGCGAAGACCTCGAGGAACGCGGCCGGCGAAAGCCCGCAGCGCGAGGCGATCTCGTCCAGGTCCGCTCCGTCCGGCAGCATCCGGATCTCGTGCGT
>JARXKK010000159.1 GCA_030278895.1 Acidobacteriota bacterium | reverse complement strand
GCGGGCTCGCGGAGTCGCGCACGCGGGCCGAGGCGCTCATCCTCGCGGGCCGTGTCTCCGTCGCGGGCAAGGAACGGGTGAAACCGGGTACGCCCGTCGCGGAGGATGCCGAAATCGAGGTCGGGGAGCCCGAGCATCCGTGGGTGTCGCGGGGGGGCGTGAAGCTGGATTTCGGGCTGACGCATTTCGGAATCGACCCGAGGGAGCGCGTCTGTCTCGACGTCGGCGCCTCGACGGGAGGATTCACGGACGTGCTTCTCGCCCGAGGCGCGTCGCGGGTCTACGCTCTCGACGTCGGCTACGGTCAGCTCCACGCCCGGCTGCGGAACGATCCGCGCGTCGTCGTGCGCGAGAAATTGAACGCGCGGTTCGTGTCGCGCGCGGACGTCCCCGAGGAGCCGTCCCTCCTCGTGGCGGACGTGTCGTTCATCTCGCTCGCTCTCGTCCTGCCGGCGGCCGTGCCGCTCCTGGCGGAGGAAGCCGACGTCCTCCTCCTCGTGAAGCCGCAGTTCGAAGCGGAGCGCGGAGAGGTTGGCCGGGGCGGAATCGTACGGGACGACGCGGTGCGCGTGCGGGCCGTCGCCCGCGTGACGGCGGCCGCCGCCTCCCTCGGCCTCGCGAGCCGCGGGGTGATTCCGTCGCCGATCACGGGGGCGGAGGGCAACGTGGAGCTCCTCGCGGCTTTCCGCCGGAATCCCGCTACACTTCGGGGGTGAAAGCCGCGGAGGGAAGAGGCCGCCGTGTGAGGCGCGTGGGTCTCGTGACCCGCCACAGCAGCACGGCCGCGATCGCGCTCGCGCGCAAGCTCGAGCGCATGCTTCTGCGGCGGGGAATCGCCGTGGTCCACGACCTCGAGTCATCGCGCGCGCGCGGCGTTCCCGGCGGGGCTCCGCGCGCCCAGATCGCGCGCCTCGTCGACCTCGTCGTGACCCTCGGGGGCGACGGAACGCTTCTCTCGGTGGCCCGCCATCCTGCCCCCGGCGTTTCCGTGCTTGGAATCGACATTGGCACGCTCGGGTTCCTGACGACCTGCCGGCCGAGCGAGGCGGGCCCGGTGCTGGAGGCGGCGCTCGCGGGGAAGGCCCACGTCGAGAAGCGCCGCCTGCTTTCGGTCCGCGTGACGGACGGCGGGCGCGTCCCGCGCGTTGCCCGCCACTACCGCATCGTGAACGACGCCGTTCTCGCCAAGTCGGCGCTCGCGCGCATCGCCACGATTCGCGTCGAGGTGGACGGCCGCCTCGTGTCGCGGTACCGGGGAGACGGGCTCATCGTGTCCACGCCGACGGGTTCCACGGCCTACAACCTCTCGGCGGGCGGCCCCATCCTCGAGCCCACCCTGCAGGCGATCGTGCTCTCGCCGGTCTGCCCGCACACCCTGACGCTGAGGCCTCTCGTGCTCCCCGATTCGGTCCGGCTCGATCTCTCGGTGGAGAACGACCCCACGGACGTCTTTCTGACGCTCGACGGGCAGGAAGGTTTTCCCGTGAGCTCCACGACGCGCATCTCGATCGCGCGCTCCGGTGAAACGGTCTCCCTGGTGCGGGCGTCGGAGGCTTCGTTCTTCGAGGTTCTCGCCGGAAAACTCTCGTTCGGCGGCGAGCGGGAGAGCGCGGCGCGGTAACGGAGAGATGCACCGCATTCCGCAGCTCTCCCTTACGCAGGTCCGGCTCTTCCGCCTCTTTTCGCTCCTTCTCGTCTTCTCTCTCCTGGTCCTCTACGGCGTCTTTCGTTCGACGCGCTTCCAGGAGCTCCTGCGCCGAAGGGCCGAAAAGCTTCTGACCGCGAAGATCGGGAGGACGGTCACGCTCGGCGGCTTCGACCTCGCGCTCGTGCCTTTCGCCGTCGTCGTGCGCGACGTTTCCGTGGCCAACGATCCGCGCGGCCTCGAGGGCCCCATGTTCTCGGCCGCGGAGATCGAAGTGCGCGGACTGCCCACGATCACGAAGACCCGCATCGACCTTCAGAAGCTCCGCGTCGTTTCGCCGCGCGTGGTCATCGAGGCGTTTCCCGACGGCACGACGAACCTGACGGGGCCGCTCAAAGCCCTCTCGGGAGACGGAGTGGGGGGCGTCGACGTCCGCCTTCAGGAAGCGATCGTCCAGAGAGCTTCTCTGAGGTTTCGCGAATGGAACGCCGAAATCGATGCCCTGCTTCAGGACGCCGCGGTGACGGCCACGTCGGGGCGCAGCCGAACGGTGACGTACCTCGCGCTCGCGTGCCGCAAGGGCCGGTTCAAGCTGGAGAACAACGAGACTCTCGAATTCGCCCTCGGCGCGGAGGTGACGCTCGCACCGGGGCGCGTCCACCTGACGGGCCTCCGGCTGCGCGGCGAGCGCCTGAAGATCGAGGCGTCCGGGGGAATCGACGATCTGAAGAAGCCCGTGTTCGCCTTGGTCGCGCGAGCCGAGACGACGGGAGAGTCGTTGACGAGAGTGTTCGGGCTCGGCCTCCCGCTGACCGGGGACGTCCGGATGCGCGGCACGATGCGGTTCGGCGAGCCGGGCGGGTTCCGGATTTTCGGAGCGTTCGACCTCCCTGCGGCCGCGTTCGGGCCCTTTCCGATGAGCGGCGAGGGCCTGATCCGCCTCGATCCAAAGGGCCTTCTCGTGAACGTGACGCGCGCGAACTACGGGGGCGGCACGCTGGAGGCGCTCGTCCAGCTCGAGCGAATCAAGAACCCGCCGCTTCCCGTGCGCATCGCCCTCCGCGGCCGCGGCATCGACTTCGAGCAGTTCTTCACCGATCTCGGACTCAAGGGCACGGGACTCATGGGAAGAGCGGACCTCGACACGACTCTCACCTTCGGCCGCGGCGGGATCGAGCACGCCGACGGGATCGGACGCATCCGCGTCGCGGCCGATGGGGGACGGAGCTCGGCGGTGCGCGGGCGCTTCGCCTTGCCGTTTTCGGGGGGCGGCCTCCTGCGGATTCGAGACGGCCATCTCCTCTTCCCGGGGCTGGTGTTCGCGACGGCCGGGGGCGGGCGTGTCCGGGTGGGCGGCGGACTCCGGCTGGGGACGTGGGAGCCCGATCTCGAGCTCGACTTCGCCGCCGACGATCTCGCCGAGCTCGAGCGGTTCGCCGAGAACTTCTATCCCGCAATCCAGAACGAGCCGCTCACGCCTCCGTTGAAACTGGGAGGCTCGGGTCGTCTCGTCGCGCGCCTGACCCGCGCCTTCGGCGATCCCCGGATCGAGGGGCGGCTCACGGCGTCCCAGTTCGTGCTGCGTGGCGTGCCGTTCGGGACGGCCTCGGCGGAGTTTCTCGTGGACCGCAACGTCGCGACTTTTTCGCCGTTCACGGCAAAGGATGGGGACGCGGAGCTCTCCCTGACGGGAAAGCTCGGGTGGGGCGGCGCCCTGAAAGGAGCGTATCGGCTCGACGGTCTCACGGCGGAGTTTTCGCGATGGCCCATCGAGCGCGTCCTGGCGTTCCTCGACATCGACCTGCCGATTACCGGGGCGGGTACGGGGCGGCTGCCCCTCGACGGCGTGACTCCCGCTCTGTCGGGTCGAATCCCGCTCGTCGTGACGGACGCGAGCGTCTGGGGCCAGAAGCTCGACCGCCTCGAAGGCGTCCTGGCCTTCGAAAAGGACCGGATTGTGATCGAGAACGCCACGGCGCGTCTGGCGGCCGGAACCGCGAAAGGGAGCGGCTTCTTCCGGTACAAGGACGGCGCGTACGCCCTCGACCTCGACGCTCAGTCCGTGCCGGTCGACCGCCTCGACGCGGCAACGGGTCTCGCTCTGACGGGATCACTTTCGGGCCACATCACGGGCTCGGGGACGGTCGACCACCCGACCCTCGACGCGGCGGCGCGCGTCGCCGATGCGGCGTGGGGCGGCAGTCCGCTCGGGCGCGCGGGGACGGAAGTCGAGGTGCGTGCGAAGGCCGATCGAGGCGCGTTTACGCTCTTCGTCCGGGCACCGGATGCGGCCGAAATCACGCTGGCGCCCGGCGGTGCGGAGGGCCGCTTGCGGGCCCGGCTCGACGTCGCATCGCTGGCTCCCTTCGCCTCGCTCATCGGCGCCCCAGAGGACGCGGGGCTCGAGGGGCGCCTCGTCGCCGAGGCCTCCCTGACGCCCGGGAAGGATCTCGCGTCCTGGCGCGGCGAAGGCGCGGTGTCGGCCGCGCGCGTCACGGCGTATGGGCAGACTCTCGAGCTCCGGGGAGCCGCGCCGTTACGGGTGGCGGGCGGGAAGGTGTTTCTCGAGCGGCTCACGCTCGCCGGACCGTCTCGTCCGGATCTGCCGGTGGCCAAGGCGACGGCATTCACGATCTCGGGAAGTGCCGGTCTCGTAGCGCCAAACGCTCTCGACCTCTCGGTGACCGGCTCTTTCGACGCGGCTCTTCTCAAACCAGCCCTCTCCGGAATGGACGCGGCCGGGCGCACCAGCGTCGACGTCAGGATCAGCGGCACGGCCGCAGCCCCGGGCCTGACGGGACGGGCGGCGCTGGATGGAGTCGACCTTTCGACACCGGGCGGCACCGCGTTCGAGGCGATCACGGGCACGCTCCTGTTTTCGGAGGGCCGGGTCGCAATCTCGGACCTCACGCTTCGCTACAGCGGCGGGACGGTGGACGTGGGCGGATTCGTGGCGCTCTCGGGCCTCCGGCCCACCGGGATGAGGCTGAGCGCCCACATCGGGCACGTCCGCTTCTCGCCCTTCGACGGCTTCCGGGGAACGTTCTCCGGAGATCTCGTCTTTCTGGGGGACACGGCCCTGCGCTCCGTGCGCGGCGACCTCGTTTTCGATCGGGCGCTCTACACCCGGGACTTCTCTCTGGACATCGCCTCGCTTCTCGCGCGAAAGAGGGACGCGAGCGCGAGCCCGACGTCGTTCGACGCCGTGGCCCTCGACGTCCGGCTGGATGCGCCGCCGTCGTCGATCGAGGTGCGCGCCAACGTCGCCCGGGTGAGGCTTTCCGGCGAGCTCTTCGTGCGAGGAACCGTGGGCCGTCCCCTCCTGTTCGGCGAGGTGACCGCGGAGGAGGGCGGCCGTCTCACACTTCAGGGACAGCGCTACGAGCTCGTTTCCGGCAAGATCCTTTTCTCGAATCCGTTTCGCATCGAGCCCTTCTTCGAGATCGAGGCGCGAGGCACGATCAGCCGCTACGAGGTGACCTTCGGACTGACGGGGACGCCCTCTCGTCTCGCGCCGCGGTTCTCGTCGGATCCGCAGCTCTCGGAGGCGCAAATCGTCTCCCTCATGGCGACCGGCGACGTTCCGCTGAGCTCGGGCGCGCCGGTCGGGCCGGTCCCCAACTCGTCCGACGAATCGGTCTCGAAGGCCGCACGCGAGCTCCTCGCGAGTCTCGCGACCGAGGCCGTCACGAGCCGGACGAAAGACTTCTTCCGGCTGGACCGGTTCCAGATCGATCCGACGGTCACGGGCACTTCGTTCGACGCGCCGCGCGTCACGGTGGGCAAGAGTCTGGGCAACAATTTCAACGCCACCGTCTCCTTCGTCCTCTCGAGCAACCAGCAGCAGATCATCACGCTCGACTACCAGTTGTCTCCCGCCGCCGTCATCCAGGCCAAGCTCGACGAGACGGGGGTCTACTCTCTCGAGCTCCGCATCCGGCAGCGATTGCGATGAGAATCCTCCGCGTCGGTTCGCTCGCGGCCGGAGCGCTGTGTCTCGCGGCGCCGTTGTCGGCGGCGACCTCCTATGGGACGGGGATCGCCTCCCTCTCGTTTCGCGGGGACGCCCCCGTCGACGTGCACCGTCTCGAGGCGCTCACGGAGCTCAAACCGGGGCGAACTCTCACCGACGAGGCCGTGAGGGTGAGCCTCCGCAACCTCTTCGCGACGCGGCTCTTCTCCGACCTCGCCGTCGAGGCGGCCCCTTCCCCGGCCGGCACGATCGTCGTGATCGTTTTCGCGGCGGCGCCCCGGATCGAGCATCTTTCCATCTCGCCGGGCGTTCCCTCATCCGGCCGCGTGCTCGACGCCGTGGGACTTGGGGCGGGTGATACCTGGCAGAACGACATCAGGCCCCGGTACGAGGAAGCGATCCGGCACGTTCTCCGCGGCGAAGGTTACTTCGATCCGAAGGTCGCGACTGTCGTCGACGCGGGGGCCGACGAGACGAGCGTCCGCGTCCTCTTCGAGGTGCGGAAGGGTCCGCGCGCGACGGCGGGGCCGCCAGGGTTTTCGTCCCCGCTTGCTCCTCTCGAAGGCGCGGCCCTTCTCGCCAAGGCGAAGTCGAAGCCCGGGAAGCCCTACAGCGGTGGCGCCGCCCGGGAGGACGCCGAGCGCTTCGCGTCCGCCTACCGGCGTCTCGGTTATTCGCGGGCCGAAGTTCGTCTCGAGGACGAGCGCTACGACGCTTCGTCGGCGACGGTGACACCCCATTACGCGCTCTTCGTCGGACCTCGAGTCGTCCTCAAGGTCACGGGGGAGAGCGAGAGCGTGGTCCGAAGGCATC
>JARXKK010000158.1 GCA_030278895.1 Acidobacteriota bacterium | reverse complement strand
CCATCGCCGCTTGACGCGTCCCCTTCGGCCCGATAGTTTCACCGGTCATGAAACGACGCTCCGCGATCCCCGCTCTCCTCCTGGCCCTTCTCGTGTCGTCCGCGGCCTTCTCGCAGCAGACGGCAGCTCCGGCGACGGCCGCCGCGTCGGCCTCCACCGCCCCGGCAGCCGGGGCTCCGACGACGTCGGCTCCCGCACCGGCGACGGCCGAGGCGGCGAAGCCCGCGAAGGCTGAGGCCCCGGCCTCCGAGCTGCCCGCCGGCTCGTCGCGCACGACGACGATCGTCATCGGGCTCATCGTGCTCCTGCTCCTCATCGTCCTCGTGATTCTCGGGACGAAGAAGGAAGAGTAGAGGTCAAGCAGCGGCCGCGGCCGCTGCCAGCTCGCCGAGCTTCGCGCTCAGCGCGTCGATGTCCCGCGCGTCCCCGGCGAACTGCGCGAGCGGCGCGAGCTGTTCCTTCGCCTGGGCCGCCGTCCCGGCAAGCCCGGCCCACTGGGCGGCCTTGTCGGCGACGTCCGGGTCCACCGCGTACGCCGCGTAAGTCGTCGCGTGTACGAGGGAGCCGTGCAGCCGTGTCGCCGCGGCCTTCTGGTCCGGCGGCACCTCGCGCATGAGCTGGTAGGCGATGTGCTGCGCCGCCATGGCCGCGCGATAGAGCGGGTGCTCGGTCACGACCTTGCGCGGAGAGATCTTCGGCATGCAGGGATTCTAGAGAAAGAGAAAAACAAAGAGAGATTTCTTAGAAAGTGAAGAGGGGATCTAGCAAACCCAAGCGATGCCTATCGACAGCACGTCCACGTGCGCCCCGGCGGGAACGACATTGATCTTCTCGAAACGGCTCGCGTCGGGAGGAGCCAGCTTCGCCTCCAGCGCGGCAACGTCTGCCTTCAGGCCCTCGACCTTC
Organism: Acidobacteriota bacterium; assembly: GCA_030278895.1. GTDB lineage: Bacteria > Acidobacteriota > Thermoanaerobaculia > UBA5066 > UBA5066 > Fen-183. Next base: position 5,550 of record JARXKK010000158.1, on the reverse strand, counting down.
GATTCGGCCGCGCCCTCCATCCGGTGCTTCGTGAGGACCGAGCCGACCCTTCCGACGCGGAGCGTCTTTCTTTTCCCGAAGAGGCCGCCGAGGATGTCGACGGCCGCGCCAAGCCCGGTGGCATAGGTCTCCATCGCCCTTCCCTGCTCGACAGACTCCGCGGCCGCCAGGTCGCGCCGCTTCCTGTCGAGCTTCTCGCGGAGCGCGGCGGGAGGATCCGCCGCTCCGGTCCCGCTCGCGAGGCGCGACGCGAACACGTCGGCCGGCTCGCCCGGTGCCGAGAGCGCGCCGGTGACCGGATCCTTGAGGAGCGTCGCCGCGAGTTTGTCCGGGAGACGCGTCCGGACCGCCTTCTCGACCGACTTGACGGCGCTCTCCCCGAACCAGCCCGGCAGCTCGGCGTAACGCAGGGGGCGGACGGGCGCGGCGCTTTTCAGCGCGTCGAGATCGGCCGGGCCGAGATCCGTGACCTCGCCCTCGAGGATCTCGGCCGCGGATGCCGCCGAAAGAGGGAAGAGCTTCGCCGCGGTTGCTTCCGGCGCCGACGAGGTGCCCGCGCGATAGCGCACGGCGTATTTCACGAAGAGGGACGGCGACGCGATGTCGGCGTTTCGCTTCTCGTACCAGTGCGCGGGCCACGCGGACGGCAGGGCGGGGGCCGCGGAATCCGCCGCGGCCTTCTCCTTCCGCGGGGGCGCCGCCTTAACGCCCGAAGCGTCCCGCAGCCTCGCGAAGTCGGCCTTCGTCATCGGCCCGCGGAGATAGCTCATCGCCCACCGCGTCTCGACGAGGGCGGGCTCACCGCGGTGCACGTCGTTCAGGAGGAAGACGCGCTTCCGGGTCTTGTCGAGAAGGGCCGACGCGTCCCTCCCGCCCGCTTCCACGAGGCCCTCCGCGAGGCGCCTGCGATCGCGCTCGGTCTGGAGCGTGCCGACCCACCAGCAGCCGCAGTTCGCGAGGCCGCGATAGTCGAGGTCGACCGGGTTCTGCGACGCGAGGACCACGCCGACGCCGAACGCACGCGCCTGTTTCAGGAGCGTGAGGAGCGGCTTTTTCGTGGGGGGCTCGGCCGAGGGCGGAAAGAAACCGAAGATCTCGTCGATGTAGACGAGAGCGCGGAGCGCGGGACTGCCGGGCTGCGATCGCATCCAGGCCTTCACCCGCGAAAGCAGCGTCGCGACGACGAAGACGCGTTCGGCGTCCCCGAGGTGGGCGATGGAGACGATCGAGAGGCGCGCGCGCCCCGGAGTGTCCGCAGGGCCTGCCGGTCCGGCCGATAACATCCGCCCGACGTCGAGCGGCTCCCCGTCGCGGAACGCCGACGTCGCGGGCGACGCGAGGAGCGCGTTCACGGCGAGGACGAGCTCCTGCCGGTCCTTCGCGGGGTAGAACGTCTCGAGCGGCAGCGCGCCCACCTTCGAGAACGGCGGCGCCGCCGCGGACTCGAGGAGCGACTCGAACGTGGCGGTCTTGCCCTTCTCCCAGAGGGCCGTCACGCAGGCGGACAGGAAGATGAAGTCGCGCGACTTCACGGGGTCCGCGTCCCGGCCCGCGAGTCCAAGGAGGCCGCCCACCCAGGCGGTTACGACATCGCGCCGGTCGTCGTCGTCGGCCTCGACGGGGGGAGGCGCGCACGAGCCGAAGAGGTCGATCGGTGTCCCCGCCGACGAGCCGGGCGTGTAGAGAACCGCGTCGCGGCTCTCTACCAGCGCTTTCACGTCCGCCGGCCCGAGGCCCCAGCCGCCGAGGCCGTCCGTCCACTTCTTCGCCTCGGACTCGGCCGTGCCCGCGGACGGATCCACGAACGGCGCGAACTCGGCGGCCGAGAGGCCCGGAAAGTCGAGCAGGAGGTTCCCAAGGTCGCCCTTCGGGTCGATCGCGAGGACCGGGACGCCCCGTTGCAGCAGCTCCTCGATCAGGACGATGCCGAGCGCGGTCTTGCCGCTGCCCGTCATGCCCACGATCAGGCCGTGCGTCGTGAGGTCGGCGGAATCGAGGAGAAAAGGTTCGGCGCCGGTCTTTCCCGTTGCGGGATCGACGGCACGGCCGAGAAAAAGGTTCGTCTTCGTGGCCGGCATGAAACGGATCTTAGCCCTCCATAATCGGAGGCATGGACGTCTCCGAGAATCCGCCCGGCACCTGGCACACCCTCGAGCCCGCGATCCGCGTCTCGATGCTCCCGCGCGACACGAACGGCCACGGCACGATCTTCGGCGGCGTGCTGCTGGCCTACATCGACCAGGCGGGAGCCGTCGCCACGCGGCCCTATTGCGACCTCGTCGTCACCGTGAAGATGAACGAGGTCGTCTTCCACGCGCCGGTTTACGTCGGCGACGTCGTGAGCTTCTACGCGACGGTGACCCGCGTCGGGCGCACCTCGATCACCATCAAGATTCTCGTCACCGCCGAACGCTGGAGGCAGACGGGAGAAACCGTGAAGGTGACCGAGGCCGAAGTCGTTTACGTCAACGTGGACGAAAAACGGCAACCGACCCCGATCACCCGCCCCGGTTCCGACTCTACGCGGTCGTGAGCACCCCGGCCGGAACGGCCTTGGCGACCGCGACCCGTTTCTCGAACGGAGTGATGTGCCGCTCGGACGCTCCCAGGTAGACCTGGCGCGGCCGGGCGATCCTCTGCTCCTTGTCCTGGATCATCTCGTCCCACTGCGCGAGCCAGCCGGACATGCGCGGGATCGCGAAGAGAACCGGGAACATGTCGACGGGGAACTTCATGGCCTGGTAGATGAGGCCCGAGTAGAAGTCCACGTTCGGGTACAGCTTCCGTTTCAGGAAGTACTCGTCCTCGAGGGCGATCCGCTCGAGCTCGAGCGCGATGTCGAGGAGCGGATTCTTGCCCGTCACCTCGAAAACCTTCTCGGCCATGTTCTTGATGACCTTCGCGCGCGGGTCGTAGTTCTTGTAGACGCGGTGGCCGAAGCCCATGAGGCGCGTCTCGCCGCCCGACTCCTTGACCGACTTGATGAACGCCGGGATGTTCGCCTTCGAGCCGATCTCGAACAGCATGCGGAGGACGGCCTCGTTCGCGCCGCCGTGGAGCGGGCCGTAAAGGGCCGAGATGGCGCCGGACGCCGCACAGTAGGGGTCGACTTCCGAGGAGGCGATCGCGCGCATCGCGTTCGTCGAGCAGTTCTGCTCGTGGTCAGCGTGCAGGATGAACAGCACCTCGAGAGCGCGCTCGAGGACCGGGTTCGGCACGTATTTCACTTCGGCCGCGCGGTACATCATCTGCAGGAAGTTGCCGCAGTAGGAAAGGTCGTTGTCCGGGTACGCGTACGGGAAGCCGATCGAGTGGCGGTACGCGAAGGCCGCGAGGGTGGGCATCTTCGCGATGAGGCGCACGATCTGCTGCCGGCGGGTCTCGGGCTCATGGACTTCCTTGGACTCCGGGTAGAACGTGGAAAGAGCTGCCACCGTGGACGCGAGCATGCCCATCGGGTGCGCGTCGTACCGGAAGCCCTTCATGAGGTCCTTGATGTTCTCGTGGACCATCGTGTGGTACGTGATGTCCTTCACCCAGTCGCTCTGCTGTTCCCGGGTCGGGAGCTCTCCGTTGAGCACGAGATAGGCCGTCTCGAGGTAGGTCGTCTTCTCGGCGAGCTCGGCGATCGGATACCCGCGGTAGTTCAGGATGCCCTTGTCCCCGTCGATGAACGTGACCTTGCTCTTGCAGGACGCCGTGTTCATGAAAGCAGGGTCGTAGGTCATCAAGCCGAAATCCTCCGGAGAGGTCTTCAGGACTCGAAGATCGAGCGCCTTGATCGTGCCGTTCTCGATCGGACACTCGATCGTCTTTCCCGTGCGGTTGTCGGTGACGGTCACGGACTGCCGCGGTGCGCTAGCTGACATAGACAAATCCTCCTAATGTTGGGGCGGGATCGCCCCCATCCTCATCAAGATGCTCCCCGGGACCCCGGGAGCGCAGTAGTTCAGATGCGCTATTCGTCGGCTCCAACCGGGCGACGGGCCGCCTTTTGGCGGCTCCCCCTCACCTTTTCGCGGAGGCGCGCCTCCCGCGCCCCCCGGGAGGGACGCGTCGGCCGGCGCCGGACGGGCACGAGAAGGGCGCGCGCCACGAGGTCGCGGGCTCGTTTCCGGGCGGTCTCGAGATTCCGGTGGCGGTCGCGGCTCTCCTGCGCCACGAGCCGCAGGCGCCCGTCGGCGGCCCGGCGCCGGCCGGCAAGGGCGAGGAGCCGGGCGAGCGCTCCCGCGTCGAGCCCTTCGATCAGCGCCGCATCTACGAGCAGCTCGACGCGCGAGGCCACCTTGTTCACGTTCTGCCCGCCCGGGCCCGACGCCCGCACCTGCCTCGCCTCGAGCGCGGCCGCGGGGATCGTGACGCCGGGGGCGACGGAGATCGGATCGGCCATGAGGGGCAGAGGATAATCCCGGCGTGACCCGGCCAGACCCCGTGCGGCTCGTCTACTCGACCGGGGTCGGGCGCGTCTGCGCGACCTGCGGCTGGCCGAGCGACCAGTGCAAATGCTCTTCGAAGGCGGAGGAAAAGGTGCCTTCGAAGGTGGTCGTCAAGCTGCGGCTCGAGAAGAAAGGGCGCGGCGGGAAAATGGTGACGGTTCTCGGCGGGTTGCCGGGGAATTCGGATTTCTTAGAAGGTTTAGCGAAAGATCTCAAGAAAGCTCTGGGCACAGGCGGCTCGGTCGTGGGCGCGACGATCGAGCTGCAGGGCGAATGGCGGGAACGCCTCCGCGTTCTTCTTCCTTCTAAGAATCTTTCCGTGAAAGGCTGAACTCATGGCGACGCGCGTCTTTCTCGTCCGCCACGGCGCCACGATTCTCTCGGCCGAGGACCGTTTCGCCGGCGAGACGGACGTCGACCTCTCCGACATGGGCCGGGCCCAGCTCCGAAAGCTGGCCGACCGCCTCTCCGGGGAGCCGATTTGCGCCGTCTACGCGAGCCCGATGCGCCGCACGCAGGAGAGCGCGCACATCCTCGCCGCACCGCACGGACTTTCCGTCGCGACCGTCCCCGGCCTCCGGGAGATCTCGCACGGCCGCTGGGAGACGAGGACGCGTAGGGAAGTGGAGGCGCTCTGGCCGGAGGAGTACGCGCGCTGGGACGCGGACCCCTACACGTTCGCGCCGAAGGGCGGGGAGAGCGGCCTCGCGGTCACGGCACGCGCATTCCCCGCCCTCGCCGATCTCGTCCAGGCGCATTCCGGGCGCACGTTCCTCGCCGTCTCGCACAAGGCCACGATCCGGCTCCTGCTCTCGGCTCTCCTCGGATTCGATCCGCGCTTCTACCGCGACCGCCTCGACCAGAGCCCCGCCTGCCTGAACGTCCTCGACTTCAAGGATCCATCGCACGCGCGCCTCACGCTCTTCAACGACGTGTCCCACTACGACCGCGGCGCCCCGGAACCGCCGGCGGCGCACCTCTCGAGCTGGTGGGACGCCCCGAAGCCGTGATCAGAGGCGCGCGGACGCCTCGCCGGCGGTGCGGCCGGTCGCCCAGGCCCACTGGAAATTGAAGCCGCCGATCGGCCCGAAGGCGTCGAGGATCTCGCCCGCGA
>JARXKK010000157.1 GCA_030278895.1 Acidobacteriota bacterium | reverse complement strand
ATGGTTTGCAACCCGGCCCCGGGGATCGCGAAGGCGATCGTGTCGAGCCCCGCGGCCCCCGCCGCGCACTCACCCGCTGCGGCGCCCGAGGCCGTGTTCGTGTTCGCGGCCGTGATCGCCTCTCGAAGGGTGCAGACGCCGTCGTTGGCGGACGTGTCGGCCGTGCTGTTCACCGTGATCGTGGCGGCGCGAGCCGCCGCGGGGACGAGAAGCATCGCGGCGGCGGTGACGGCGCTGACCAGAACGTAATTTAGTCTCATGTGCGGGGAGAGTAACAGGCCTCCTACTTCTGCACGGCTCTCGAAATCCCGTCCCCCCTCTTCGCGAGCCCCGGAATCGTGATGGGAAGCTTCCCGCCGATCGCCGTCTCGCCGAAGAGCGCCTGCACGGTCGCCGTCTGGCTTGCGTCCTGGCCGCCCCACGCGCAGAGGTAGGTCGGGAGGTCGGGGAAATCGCGCAGCAGATAGGGGCTTCCGAAGGAGACTGTGACGACGGGCTTGCCGAGCGCGAGAATCTGGCCCAGCGCGCTCTTGCCCGACTCGGGCACGCTGATCTTTCCCTGGCCCGAGCGGGTCCTCACGAACAGCGACACGAGAACCGCGTCGGAATTCTTCGCGGCCTCGACGGCGGCCCTCGTCTCTTCGGGCGTCGAGCGGGGGTCGAGACGCACGGTCTTCACGGACGGGACGCGCGCCTTGAGGTCGGCCGCGAGCGGGCCGGTGGGGCCGTTCAGGGAGGCCTCGTCCGCGATGACGAGGGAGAGCAGCTTCGTTCCCTTCTGGAGCGGCAGCGCTCCCTTCTCCTCGCGCACGAGCGTGAGCGAGCGCCGCGCGATCTCGGCCTCGAGGGCCTGGATGGCCGGCGTGTCGACGATCGTCGCGATCTTTCCGACGAAGGGGATTCCCTTGTCGTAGAGGTTCAGGCGCTGCTTGAGATCGAGGATGCGCTTGACGCTCTCGTCGATGCGCTTCTCCGGGATCCGCCCGGACTTCACGGCCGCGAGGACGGCGGCGATCGCCGCGTCGGTGTCGTTCGAGATGAGGATCTGGTCCGCGCCCGCGAGGATCGCCCGGATCGCGGCCTCGCCCGCCTCGTAGTGCGACGTGATCGCGCCCATCCGCATGGAATCCGTCACGACGAGCCCCTTGAAGCCGAGCTCCTTGCGGAGGAGGCCCGTGACGACCGGGACCGAGACGGTTGCGGGCACGGCGCCCGTGACGACTTCGAGGGTCTCGCCGATCGCATCGGGACTCTTCACGGGGCTCGCGAGAACCGGTGCGGGCGCGTCGTCGAGCGCGGGGACCGACACGTGGGCGATCATGACGGACTCGGCACCCGCCTTGATGCCGGCGCGAAACGGGACGAGCTCGACGGACTCGAGGCGCGCCCGATCCGCTGGGACGGACGCGAGCGAGCGATGCGAGTCGGTCGCGGTGTCGCCGTGCCCCGGGAAGTGCTTGAGCGTCGCGAGAACCTGCCCGAGCTGCAACCCCCGCACGACGGCGACGACGTAACGCGCGACGTCCTCGGGGTCCTCACCGAAGCTGCGGACGTTGATGACGGGATTGTCGGGGTTCACGTTCACGTCGGCGACGGGCGCGAAGACCTGCCCGATGCCGATCGCCCGCGCTTCGCGGCCCGTCGCGGCCGCGCGCCTCTCGGCGAGCGCCGGATCCCCGGTGGCGGCGACCGCCATCGCCCACGCCCCGTAGGTCACTTCGTCGAAACGCATTCCGAGGCCCGCCTCGAGGTCGGCCGAGACGAGGAGGGGCACCCGAGCGATTCCCTGGAGCTTCTGAACGAGGACGGCGGCCTCGTAGACGTTCGACCGGAACAGGATGACGCCGCCGACGTGGTTGTCGACGACCTGGTGGCGCAGCGTCAGGTAGTCCTTCGACTCCTCGCTCATGTAGACGCCGCGGGCCGGCACGACGAAGAGCTGGCCGACCTTCTCGTCGAGCGGAATCGAAATCATGCGTGGAGCGTCCGCCGTGAGCTGTCCGAAGTCGACGGTCACGGGCGGAAACGGATTGGCGCCGCAGGACGCGAAGAGCGCGGTGGCAAGGAGGACGGCGGTCAGGCGAAGAACTCTGTGATGCATCATTTTGTTTCGTCCCGGAAAAGGTCCTCGAACGTCCCGCGGCGGCGAATGAGCGTCGCCGTATCGCCGTCGACGAGCACCTCGGCCGGAAGCGGCCGGGCGTTGTACGTCGACGCCATCGCAAAACCGTAAGCGCCCGCGTCGAGGAACACGACGAAGTCGCCCGCGCGGGGCCGGGGCAGGCGGCGCTCGGCGGCCAGGATGTCTCCCGTCTCGCAGACGTCGCCCGCGACGTCGAGGATCTCGGGCGTCCCCGAGGCGCCCACGACGCGCGCCCGGTGGTGCGCGGCGTACATCGCGGGGCGAAGAAGCGTGTTCGAGCCCGCGTTCACGTTCACGAAGGTTTTGACCGTCGTCGTCTTGACGGTGTTCACGCGCGTCACGAGGAAACCCGAGGAGGCGACGAAGAAGCGTCCGGGCTCGAGCCAGAGGGCCGGCGGGTCCCCGCCGAGAGCGGCCAGATCGGCCATCGCCTCGCTCCAGACCGGCGCGAGGGCGTCAGCCAGGACGGCGGGGACGAGCCCCTCTTCTCCGTCGTGATAGGGAACCGCCAGCCCGCCGCCGAGGTCGACGAATTCGAGGGAGAGTCCGAGATCCCGTTTCAGCTCCTGCACGAAGGCGAGCATCTTCCGCGCGGTCGCGACGTAACCGTCCGTCTCCATGATCTGCGAGCCGATGTGGCAGTGAATTCCCGTGATCGCGACCGAGGGAAGCTCCGTGGCCCGCGCATACGCCGCGCGCGCGAGGCCGCCGTCGAGATGAAGGCCGAACTTCGCTTCGGGGATGCCGGTATTGATGTGGTGGAGCGTATGGGGGTCGACGCCCGGATTGATGCGAAACGAGATGCGCACGCGCTTGCCCGCGGCCGCCGCCGTAGCCGCCGCCTGCTCGAGCTCGTCGCGCGAGTCGACGTTCAGGACCGCCCCGATCTCGACCGCTTTCGCGATCTCGTCGGGCCCCTTCGAGGAGCTCGTGAAGAGGATCTCGTCGCCTCGCCAGCCCGCGCGGAGCGCCGTCACGATTTCGCCGAGCGAGACGACCTCGGGCGCCGCGCCCTCGCCGCGCAGCACCGCGAGAACAGCCCCGTTCGCGTTGGCCTTGAGGGCGTAGTGGACGCGCAGCTTCGGGAAGAGGGACGCGAATGCCGTGTGGAAGGAACGAAACTGCGAGACGATCGTCGTGCGGTCGTAGACGTAGAGCGGGGTGCCGAATGTGGACGCGAGCCGCGAGACGGCGCTCGAAGCGGCGGGCTCGTGGGCGCGGTCGGCACGCAGGGCCTCGAGGCCGTCGTGGAGGGTCGATGTGCTCATGAGTCGGCGATTCTGCCAGCTTCGCGGCTTTCGTGGCTTCGCGGTACGATCCGCCCGATGCACGTGGAAGTCCGCAAGGCGAAGGACGTCGTGATCGTGGACCTCCCGGGAAAGCTCCTCGCGGGAGTCGGCGACGAGATCCTCCGCAACGTCGTGAACGAGCTCCTCGCCGAGGGGTGGAAGAAGATTCTTCTCAATCTCTCCGAGGTCGCGGCCATCGACAGCGCGGGCACGGGCGAGCTCGTGGCGAGCCTGAAGATCAGCGAGCGCTTCGGCGCGAAGCTGAAGCTCCTGAACCTGCACGAGCGGGTCCGCAAGAGCCTGCACCTCTCCGAGCTCCTCCCGGTCTTCGAGGTCTACGACGAGGAGAGCTCGGCACTGCGGCACTACGAGGCACCGTGAAGAGGACGCCCCTTCGCTTTCTTGTCCTGCTTATCCTGTGCCCCCTCGCGCTGGGCGGCGCCTTCGGGCACGTCGATGGCCTCGGGCTTTTCTCGCAGGGGACGCAGCTCTTCGCGCCCGACCATCCCGCTCACGCGCCGTTCGTTCCCGAGCACGAGCACGCATGCGCGGCGTGCGCCGTCTCGAACCTGACGCCGCCCGCTTTCGCTCCCGTCTTCTTCGCCCCGCCCCAGTCACGCCCGTCGCCCGAGGCGCGCGCGGACCGCGAAGCCCCAGCCCCGGCTCTTCCCGCCCTCTCGGGACGCTCGCCTCCTTCGGCCGCCTGAACGTCGCCGAGCCGGACGGACCCGTTCGGCTTCCCGTCACGTTTTCGGAAGGAGATTCCTTTGAAGGAAAATCGAGGCCGTCGCACGGCCATTCCTCTGTTCCTTTTCGTAGAATTCTTTCTCCTCGGTCTTGCGGCTTTACCAGCGACCGCGCAGACCGCCCAGACGGGCAACGTCTTCAACCCGAACATCTCCGTCATCGGAAACGCGCTCGGCATCGCCGGGCACAACACCGTCGACACCCAGCCGAACCTCCAGCTCAAGGAATCGGAGATCGGCTTTCAGGCGATCGTCGACCCCTTCGCGCGGGCCGACTTCTTCGTGACCTTCGGGAGCGAGAAGGGGAACGTGGGCATCGAGGAGGGGTACATCACCTTCCTGACGGTCCCTGGGGAGTTCATCCTCAAGGTGGGGCGGATGAAGGGAGCCTTCGGCAAGCTCAACACCGAACACCTTCATGTGCGTCCCTTCGCGGACGTGCCGCTGAACATGACGAACCTCCTCGGGGGAGACGACGGGATCGAGGACGCGGGAGTGACCCTTTCCCGCCTCATTCCGATGCCCTCGGAGATCTTCCTCGAGGCGACGGCCCAGCTCTTCCGCGGGACGTCGGAAAATCTGTTCGAGGCGCATACCCGCAACGACGTCCAGCCCCTCTTTCATCTCAAGGCGTACCGCGACCTGTCGGAAGCCGCCAACCTCGAGCTAGGCGGGTCGTGGACGCGCGCGAACAACCTCGAGGGGCCGGGCTTCCGGACGTCCCTCACCGGTCTCGACGCCACGTTCCGCTGGAAGCCCCTCCGGCAGGGGCTTTACAAGTCGGTGCTCGTGCGCGCCGAATGGACGCTTTCCGAGCGCGAGACTCCGGGAGGCGCGGTGCGCGCGGACGGGTATTACGTCTGGGGCCAGTACCAGTTCGGCCGTCGCTGGTTCGCGGGCCTCCGCCACGACGAATCCGACCACGCGGAGGACGCGTCTCTTCGGGATCGCGGCAACTCGCTCGTTCTCACGTTCTGGCCCTCGGAGTTCACTCAGGTCCGGGCGCAGGCACGCCGGAACCGTTACGCCCGGCCGGAGGCATCCGTCACCGCGACCGAGCTGCTCCTGCAGCTCCAGTTCGCCATCGGCGCGCACGGCGCGCATCCGTTCTGACATGAGAGGAAGAAAGACAATGAAGACGAAGAATGAAAGATTGCTTAGAAGGGTAATTGGGCTCCTCTCATTCGTCTGGTTCCTTCTCGCGTTTCCAGCCGAAGCGAAGAAGCTGAAGGTCGTCACGACGCTGTCCGATTTTGCGTCGCTCGCCCAGACGATCGGCCGCGACCGGGTGGACGCGGACTCGATCGCGAAGGGCTACCAGGACCCGCACTTCGTCGAGCCGAAGCCGTCGTTCGTCCTGAAGCTCCACGACGCGGATGTCCTCATCGTCGCCGGCCTCGAGCTCGAGATCGGGTACCTGCCGCCGCTCCTCGACCAGGCGCGCAACGAGAAGATCCGGCCCACGGGCCTGGGCTATCTCGACGCCTCCGTCGGCTGCGACATCCTCGACAAGCCCGCTGGCCAGGTCACGCGCGCGATGGGCGACGTCCATCCTTACGGAAACCCGCACTACTGGCTCGACCCGAGCAACGGGCGCGTCATCGCCCGCGCGATCGCGGCGAAGCTGACGGCTCTCGACCCGGCGGGCGCCGCCGACTACGCGAGGAACCTGGCGGACTTCGAGGCGAAACTGAAGGCCGCCGAAATCCGCTGGGCGGCGCGCCTCGCGCCGTTCAAGAACACGAAAATCGTGACGTACCACAGCTCGTGGCCCAATTTCGCGAAGGCGTTCTCTCTGGACGTCGTCGGTTTCCTCGAGCCCAAGCCCGGCATCCCCCCCTCGCCCCAGCACAAACTCGAGATCATCAACCTCATGCGGGAGCAGAAGGTGCCCCTCATCCTCATGGAGGTCTACTTCGACAAGAAAGACCCCGACTTCGTCGCCTCCAAGACGGGCGCGACCGTCGTCGTGATACCGCCTTCCGTGGGCGGGGAGCCGGCCGCGAAGGACTATCTCTCGCTCTTCGACGTGGACGTCGAGAAGATTGTGTCCGCTCTCGAGAAGAGCGCGCTCGAGAAGAGAAAATGACCGTCTTCGAGATCCTGCTCCCCGCCTTCGTCGCGAGCCTGATCCTGACCGGGATCCACTCCTATCTGGGGGTACACGTCGTCGAGCGCGGGGTCATCTTCGTGGACCTCTCGCTCGCCCAGATCGCGGCTCTCGGCGGCACGGTCGGCTATCTCGCCGGGTTCGAGATGCATTCGACGGGCGCCTACGCGTTCTCGCTCGCCTTCACGCTC
>JARXKK010000156.1 GCA_030278895.1 Acidobacteriota bacterium | reverse complement strand
GCCACTTCCCCGGCGATGTTCATGAAATAGCGATGCCAGTCGACGCGTTCGATCACGGGGGCGAAATGATACAGGCTCGGCTCAGTGGATCCCCAGCTGCGGCGACACCATCTGCTGCGCGACCGACGAGCCCAGCGAACCGCCGCCGAAGAGGACGGCGAGTCCGGCGCCGAACCGGCGGTCGCGCACGATCGGGCTTCCCTCGACCTGCGATGCCATGGCCGTCTCGAGATACTGGCTCCAGATCGCGAAACCCCGCCACGAGCCCCACGTCCGGAGCGTGAGACGGCCGCCCCACGACCAGGAGTCGGAATCGCCGGTGTGAGCCGACGTCACCTGGCGCGAGTAGGAGCCGAGCGGGGTGAGGTTGACGGAGCGATTGAAGAGCGCGACGTCGGGCGTGAGCATCGCGTTCCAGCTCGTCGTGAGATCTCCCGTCAAGCGGTTCTTCGACTGGTTCACGCCGCCGCTCGTCTGGATCGACAGGATGCCGCCCTGGCGGGACAGCCCGAGCGTCGCCCCGCGGGTCTCCGCTTCGGACGTCGTGAGGCCCTCGGTCGTCTGCTGGCCGCCGATGAGGCCGAGCGAGAACTGGAACGCGCCGACGGGCTGGGCGATCGATACGTTGACGTTCGTCGCCTTGTTCGTCGAACCGGCCGACTCGGCGCTGTTCTGCTGGGCCGACACGGAGAGCGACGTGTGGCTCGCAGCGAAGCTGTAGGAGGCCGTGAGCGCGAGAGCGTCCGCGCGGCCCACGGGCGTCGAGAACCCCGAGACGGCGCTGCCCGCGGCTCCCGAATCGCCCGTGTGCGCGTAATTCGCCGACAGCGAAAGGGCGCCGAACGAGCGCGACACGGCGCCGTCGTAGATCGTGCGCCCGGCGATGAGAGCGGGGTTCGCGGGAGCGCCAAAACCGTCGCTCACGAGCCGCATCCCGGCGGTCACGCTGAAGCCGGCGGGCGCCAGCGAGATTCCGAGCGCGTACGCCCAGTCGGCGGCAAGGGGGTCCTTCGACGTGTCGTTCGTGAACTCGCTGCGCACGGCCTCGGCCTTCAGGACCGCGCCGATCGCCGGCACGAGTCCGAATTCCGCCTGGAAGGAAAGGAGGTTCCCTTTCTTGGGCGCCGATCCGAAGTACGCGGGCTGCACCGGGGGCTGCGTGCCGGCGGCGCCGAGACCCGGAGCCCCGGCCCCCGCGTCGCCAAAATTCGGAAGCTGAGCGGGAGGCACGCGATAGAGCGGATCGCGCACGTCCTCGACGTACTGATAGAGCACGCGGAACTTGATCCGGTCCGTACCGAGATGCGGCATCAGCGAGACGCCGTAGAGGTTCTGGCGGAACTCGTTCACGCCGCTGGCGGACGGCAGGCCGTCGTCGATGTTCCCGAAAGCGCGCAGGGAAAAAGCCTTGAGGTCCAGCCCGAGCTCCAATCCCCGGCGCGTGGACGAAGTCTGAATGAGCGTCGACGGCGCGAACGTCTCGGCCGGCCCGCTCCCGAGGGAGCCCGAAACGACGCCGGCCTTCGCGTTCACGACGACCGCGGGCGGCGAAACGTGCGGCGGGAGGGCGTGCGGGTCGATGTTCTGCGCGAGCGTTCCGTTGAAGGACGTCTGGACACCGGCGGACGAGTCCGTGACCGAGCCTTCGAAATGGGGCGCGCCCGTGAAATTCGTCTGGTTCGTAGTCGGTCCCTCGCGGTCGACCGGCTCGCCATGCGTGCGCGCGACTTCGCCGGAGAACGACCAGCCGAAAGCGGCCTCGGGCCTGGGCGGCGGGAGAGCCGTCCGGAAAGACCAGGCCGCGGAGGAGGACGATCCCCCCCCCACGTACTCGACCGAGGCGACGTGATCCCCGCCGGAGAGATTCGCGATCGTCTGATAACGATAGAGTCCACCTTCCACCGTCACGAGCTGCGTCACGAGAACGCCGTCCACCGCGAACGAGATGAGCCTGAAATCGTGAGCGGCGGGCTGGAACGTCAGGACCGGAAGGCGCTCGGGAGTTTCGCCGAGCGGCGTCACGTTCGTGAAGCCGGGCGGCGGAGCATTCGTCGCCGGTGCCTCGGAAGGCGCGGCGGGGGGCACCTGGGCGGTCGCCGCCGAACCGATCGCGAGAATCGCCGCGCAGGCCACGGCCGAAAGAGAAGCCCGTCGCGCTCTCACCGCGCGCCTCCCGGCACCGGTGCGAGACGGGTCGCGCCGAGCGGCCTGCCTTCACGGTCGATCGCCGTGACCCGCCATTGAAGCGGGCCTCCCTTCGGCAGCCCGCCTTCCGGCAGCAGGAGACCGGCCTTCCTGAGAACTTCCGTTCGCACGCGGCGCGTCCCTTCGGGGGTCTCGAGATAGAGCGCGTGAATGTAGAGAGCCCCGGCGATCTCCTTCCACGCGAACTGGATGCCGCCTTCGCCCTTCGAGGACTGCCCCGCGAGGTCCGCGAGGGCCGCTTCGGCGCCTCCGATCGAAAAGCGGCCGAGCGCGGACGTCACTGTCCAGCCGTCGGCGACGTCGAGCGTGCCTTCGCTCGTGGGCGGCGCCGTGGCGCCTCCCATCTGTCGGTCCAGCAGCGACCGGCCCGACGCCGTGAAGCCACGCACGACCCACTCGTAATCGCCTTCGGCCAGCTCGTTCCAGAGGGACGCGGGAGGGCCCCAGAACGTGTCGCTCGTGAAAGACCACCGATAGCGTGCTCCCCGCGCTCCCCTCCGCCTCAGGCCCACGCCGTAGCGCGCGATGCCCGGCGCTGGAATCCACGAGAAGGTCGGAGCCGAAAACGCGGGCGCGAAAACCGCACCCGCGGTGGGCGCGACGAGACGAAGGGTCGTGAGACCCTCGTCGACGTAGATCTGCACCGACGGTGACGAAAGCGTGTTCGGCGCGAGGATCGCGAGAACGATCTCGTGGTTGCCCGCGAGGAGGGTCGGCAGGCTCACCGAGTTCGTGACCGAGGCCGGCGTGCCGTTCTGGAGAGGCACCGTGATCGTCTCGACGAGGACGCCGTCGTATAGCCAGCCCACGAGGACGTTTCCCGTGCCGCTGCCGAAGATCACCCCTTGTGCGCGCAGGTTGTCGCCGCGGCCGACGAGCGTCCCCGAAGGCGGATAGACGACCGAAAGACGGGTCACGGACGTCGTCGCGAGGAGCGGGTTGACGGCCGTCACGACCACGGGCGCCGTGGCCGTGGCCACGAAGCCGGTCGAATCGGGGGCCGCGCGGAACGTGCGGTCCTCGAAGACGATGGCGGGGTTCCCGGATCTCAGGAACTGCTCGCCCGTCGCGAGAACCGTGTTGCTCGTCGAGGCGGTTCCGCGCGGCGGCAGCGCAAGGCCCACGGATTCCTCCGTGGAGTCGAACACGGCGCCGTTCCGGTCGCGCCTCACGAACGTGTCGCCCGTGATGACGAGCGGCTCGTCTCCGAGATTCCGGAACTCGTAGCGAACGGCCACCGGCTGGCCCGGCGACGCGAGCACGGTGGGCGGAACGGCCACGACCGAGAACCCGCCCGATGGCGCGAGGACGACGAGCGGCAGCGTCAGCGTCTTCGAGATCAGAAGGGGGCGGCGCGCGCGCAGATTCGCGCCGGGCACTTCGTCCGCCCGGAACGTCAGCGTGTACGAGCCGGGAGGCGTGCCGCGCGGAAGAGAGAGCGTGGCCGCCTGTGGAACGTTCGGAGCCAGGATCGGCTGTGCGGGCGTCAGGATGGCCCCGGCGGGCAGATTGAGCGGCGTGATCGTGGCGGTCCCGGCGAACGCGCCCAGCGGATCGAGGATGAAGGACAGGGTTCCGTCGCGTCCGGCGGCCACCTGCGGCGCGGCGGGCGTGATGCGGACGTTGAAGTCCGAGGCACCGACGCTCACCTGGACGTTCACCTGCCGCGTCACGGTGGCGCCCGTGCCGCCGTTCGCGCCCGACGCCTTGAAGAAGAGCGTCACGGCGCCGGCCGGCGCGTTGTCGTCGGCGCGGATCTCGACCGGCTGCGGCGTATTCGGAAGGAGCGTGAAGGACGGCGGGACGACGGAGACGCCTGTCGAGCCCGTCACGAGCACGTCCACGGGCGAGGACCATCCGTTCAGGGGCACGAGGATCACCTGGGCGGGCGCCTTGCCGCCCGCGGGAAGGTTGACGACCGTCGGCGTCACGATCAGCGTGAAGTCGGGCGTCAGGTCGATCGAGACCGGAAGGCTGGCGCTCCGCGTACCCGCGACGCCGGTCGCCGTTCCGTTGAACGTGACGCTGACGAGCCCCGCCGGCGCATTTGCCGCGGCCGCGATCGTGACCGTGCGCGATTCGCCGGGGGAGAGCGCGAACGCCGGGGTGTCGCTCGTGAGACCCGCCGGCAGGAGAGACGCCACGTTCACGGTCCCCGTGAATCCGTTGAGCGCGGTCGCCGTCAGCACGACAGGCGCCGAGCCTCCCGCCGACAGCCGGAGCGACGGCGGCGTCGCCGAAAGCTGGAAGTCGGGCGGGTTCGCGACCGCGAGGCGGACCGTTGTCGCGTGTGCGAGGCCCGCGTCGTCCACACCGCTGAAGACGACGTCTACGGAGCCGGCCACTCCCGCGGACGCTCCGATCGTCACGGCCTGGGGCGCCGTTCCGGCCAGGGTAAACGTCGCGGGCGTCACGGTGACGCCAGCTGGCGGGGCCGCCGTGACGTTGACCGGCTTCGCGTAACCGTTCAGGGCAATGAGCGAGATCGCGGTTCCGCCCGAACCTCCCGCGGGAACCTGGAGGACAGACGGGACCGCCGAGAGCTGGTAGTCGGGGCTCGTCGTGATCGTCGCCGTGAAGCGCGCGAGCCTCGGGCCCGTCACGCCCGCCGCCGTGCCTGTGAAGTTGTCGATCGTGGTGCCGGTGGGCGCGGTCGGCGCGACCGCGATGGCGACCGTCTTCACGGCGCCCGCGGACAGCGTGAAGGAGACCGGCGTGAACGTCAGGCCCGCAATCACCGGCGCCGTGACGACCACGGGGCCCGCGAAGCCGTTCGCGCCCTGGAAAACAACCGTCGTCTGCCCGGTGCTGCCCACGGCAAGACGGAGAGAGGACGGGGAGTCGAGGAGCGTGAAATCGGGGCGCGGATCGATCGTGAGGGAGAAGCTCGCGGCGCGCGCAGGGATTCCAGGCACGGCCCCGGTCAAGGTCACCGTGTTCGTCCCGATCGTGGCGCCAGCCCCCGTGACGACCTGGACGTTCTGCCCGGCACCCGCACCCACGTCGAAGACGGCGGGGACGAACGTCACGTTCGGAATCGAAGGCGCCGTGACGCGCGCCGTGCCCGAGAAACCGTTGAGCGGCGTGACCGAGACGACGACGCTGCCGCTGTCACCGGCGACGAGCCGGAGAGAAACCGGGTTCACGACGAGGACGTAATCGGGCGGGGGCGTCACGACGAGCGTCGCGCTCGCGGCGTGGGAACGCGGCGGACCCCCCGCCACGTTCGTGGCCGTCACCGTGACCGGGGTCGTCCCGACCGGAGCCGTCCCGGAGGCGGTGTAGACGACGTCCACGGAGCCATTGCCGCCCGGAATCGTGGCCGTCGCGGGATTCGCGGTGAAGTTCGGAATCGCGGGCACCGTGAGCGCCACGGGGAAGCTCCAGCCGTTGAGCGGCGCGACGGTGTATCGGATGCTTCCACCGCCCCCCGGCTGCATCGAAACGCTCGACGGCGCCGAGGTGACTGTGAAGTCGGGAGGCAACGGAATCACGATCGAGATGTTCACGGTGCGCGGGCCCGGGACGCCCGCCGCGATCCCGCTGACCGTGGCGGTGTACGTGCCTGGAAGCGCGGACGCCGCGGCGAGAAAGGTGACGGTCCTCGGCCCGCTTCCGACCACGAGCGAGAACGCGGACGGAGTCGCCGTCACGCTCTGAATCGCGGGGATCGTGACGTTCGCCATGCCGGAGAACCCGTTCAGCGGGGACACCGAGAAGTCGATCGTGCCCGAGGCGCCGGGCTGGAGCGTGAGCGCCGTCGGCGTCGCGCCCATCGTGAAGTCGGGGCCCGCCGTCACCGTGACCGTGACCGGCAGGTCGCCCGCCTGGCCCGTCTTCGGCACGTTGAAGTGAACCATCGCGGGATACGAGCCCGGCGCGACGCCCGCGCCCGCCGAGATCGGGAGGACCGCCGCTGCATAGCCCCCCCCCGCGACATTGACAACGCTCACGGTGCCCGGCAGCGTGAAGCCGGCCGGCAGTCCGGTCATCGTGTAGTCGACCCGGGCGAACGCGTTGCAGATGACCGGCGGCGCGGCCGTGTTCACCGTGAAGGACTGGCTCGCGCCGCCCGCCTGAACGGGAAGAGTGGAAGGGCTCGCGGATCCGCTTACCAGCGGGTTGATGACCGTGAACGGGACGCTGAACGTCTTGTTGACGAGGCCGGTCCGCTCGAAAACCGCCGCCGTTCCGCTCGCCGGGCCGGCCGCGGCGGCGGTGGCCTGAGCCAGGAAGCTCATCGTCTGCGCGGGGGGCAGGACCAGGGACGTCGTGCTCGGCGTCATCGTGGTGCCGGCAGGCGACGAGACGACGCCGATCAGAACCGGCGCGCTGAAGCCGAATTGTGGCG
>JARXKK010000155.1 GCA_030278895.1 Acidobacteriota bacterium | reverse complement strand
TCATCTGGGAGGGCGAGCCGGGCGACCGCCGCACGCTCACCTATCGCGAGCTCTACATCGAGGTGAACAAGTTCGCGAACGTCATGAAGAAGCTCGGAATCCGTCGCGGGGATCGTGTCACGATCTACCTTGGGATGGTGCCGGAGCTTCCGATCGCGATGCTCGCCTGCGCGCGCATCGGCGCGATCCATTCGGTGGTCTTCGGAGGTTTCTCCGCCGAAGCGCTCCGCGACCGGATCAACGACCAGGGAGCGAAGCTGCTCATCACCGCTGACGGAGGCTGGCGCCGCGGAAACGTCGTGCCGCTGAAGAAGATCTCCGACGAGGCGCTCGAGGGAACGCCGACGATCGAGAACGTCGTCCTCGTGATGCGGACGCACACGGCGATCGACGTCAAGGAAGGCCGCGATCACTGGTGGCACCGCCTCATGGCCGACGCGCCCGTATGGTGCGAGCCCGAGAAGATGGACGCCGAGGACATCCTCTACATCCTTTACACCTCGGGGACGACCGGAAAGCCCAAGGGAATCGTGCACACGACGGGCGGTTACCTGACGGCAACCTACGCGACGTCCAAGTGGGTGTTCGACCTCAAGGAAGAAGACATCTACTGGTGCACCGCGGACATCGGCTGGGTCACGGGGCACTCCTACGTCGTCTACGGACCGCTCGCGAACGGCGCAACCTGCCTCATGTACGAGGGCGCGCCCGACACGCCGAGCCGCGACCGCTTCTGGGACATCGTCGAACGCCACGGCGTGACGATCCTGTACACGGCGCCGACCGCGATTCGAACGTTCATGAAATGGGGCACCGACTGGCCCGGCAAGCACGACCTGTCGTCTCTGCGACTCCTGGGGACCGTGGGTGAGCCCATCAACCCGGAGGCATGGATCTGGTACCACAAGACGATCGGCAAGGGGAAGTGCCCGATCGTGGACACGTGGTGGCAGACCGAGACGGGCGCGATCATGATCACGCCACTACCCGGCATCACGAAGACGACTCCCGGATCCGCCACGACGCCCTTCCCAGGCATCGAGGCCAAGATCCTCGACGAGGCCGGCAACGAGGTGAAAGTCGGAGGCGGCTACCTCGCCATTACGAAGCCCTGGCCGTCGATGCTCCGCACCCTCTGGGGCGACGACGAGCGCTACGTCAAGACCTATTTCTCGAAGTGGGACAAGGCCACGTATTTCACCGGGGACGGCGCCCGGCGGGACGAGGACGGCTTCTTCTGGCTCATGGGCCGCGTGGACGACGTCATGAACGTCGCGGGCCACCGCATCGGCACGATGGAGGTCGAATCGGCTCTCGTGGACCACCCGGCCGTTGCCGAGGCCGCCGTCGTGGGCATCACCGACGAAATGAAGGGCACGGGCATCGCGGCCTTCGTCATCCTCAAGGAGAAAGGCCGCACGCAGGAAGCCACGGGCTCGAATTCGCAGCTCCAGCAGGAGATCAAACAACACGTCGTCAAGAAGATCGGCGCCATCGCGCGGCCCGACAAACTCTTCTTCACCGTGGATCTCCCCAAGACACGTTCCGGCAAGATCATGCGCCGGCTGCTCCGCGACGTCGCGGAAGGGCGCGTGATGGGCGACACGACGACGCTGGCGGACCCCACCGTCGTCAAGGCCCTGAAGGAGCAGTACGAGGAGAAGGAAGGCTAGACGAGACAACGACCGTCCTGAAGCCGGCTTCTCAGGCCGGCTTCAGACTTCCGTCCTCGACCCATCGCGCGAGGAGCCGCCGGATCCGGAACGAGTCGGCGGCGACGGCCGCTTCGATCGCCCGCGCGGTCAATCCCGACACGGCTTTTGCCCAGACCCCCTGTTGGAACGAGGCGTCCGGCTCTTCAGGCTCGGGAGCGGGTTTCGAACCCGTCTGCTTGAAAACGGTTTCGTCCGGAACGAGCGCGGCGAACCGCTGGAACTCGTCGTAACGGCGCATCCCTTCGAGCAGGATCGAAACGACCTCGCGAGCGGGCGGTTCGGTCTCGGCACGGGCCGGCAGGCTCGACTGCTTCACGAACGCGAACGATCCTCCGACCGGGCGTTCGAAGAGCTGGTAGGCCGCGTCGTCTCCTTTGAGAGCGCCGATCTCGGCGGACCGGATCCGCCCGGATTCGATCACGAGGCGTCCCATGACGGCTCCTGGCGCGTTCCGGAGAGTCAACGTGCCCGTCACCTCCGAGGCCGCGAGGCTCTGCAGGAGAGCCGGCAATTCGAAAGTGGCGAGATCGCCTGAAAGGCTCGCAGCCGCGCCCTCGTCGGGCTTCGGCGCGTCGAACATCGCCAAGGTCCGCGCCGCGGTTTTCGCATAGTCGGTTCCGGGGTGGCGCTCGACGACGTCTTCGAAAGCCTTCCGGACCTGGGGCAGCGGTGTCGAGGAGAGCGCCTCGATGATCGGCCCGATCTTCTCGTCCCGCTTCTTGAGCGTGAGACCGAACACCTTGAAAGGAAGCTCCGCCCGGAGGCTCTTGAGGAGGAGGGCGACGAGGTCGGGGTCCGAGGAGAGATCCTGTCCCGAGAGCTCGGCGAGACGGGCCCCGGCGTCTCCGAGGCCTCCCTTTCGCTTGAGGCCGTGTTCCACGACCATCCGGCGCGAGGTTGCGCTCCCAAATCGCGCGAGCGCCGAAACAGCGCGATCGAGAAGGGGTTGCAGCTCGGCTTCGTCGAACGGCGCGTCGACCTTTTTCGCGAGCATCGCTTCGAGCCCCTGAACGATCGTGACGAGCGCCGCCTCCGCTTTTTCATGGCGCGCGGTTCCGAGACTCGCGATGGCTTCCTTCACGAGGGGCGGGGGCAGCGCGGGGTTGGAAAGCGCGACGAGCACGTCGAGCTCGGCCTCCGAAGGCTCTTCGGTCGCGCGCGGGATGCGCCGGATGAGATACAGGAGGTTCCGCTTGAAATGCCAGTCGTGAGCGGGATCGCCCGTCCGAGACGCGTCCAGAAGCTTCAGGGCCGTCGCGCGCGCCTCCGCGCCGTGAATCTCGAGGAGGGAGAGCAGCAGGCGCCGGCGCTCGCGCTTCTCCTCGCCGTGCAGCTCCTCGATGAACCGCCCCGGCGTGAAGGCGGGAAAGAACGCGAGGATCCGGCCCAGAGCCTCGTGGTTTCGCGGATCCTCGCCAAGCGAGCGCACGTGCTCGAGGTCCACGGTCTCCTGCGCTCTTCGGCGCACGCTTTCGACCGTTCCGGCCTCGACATGGTTCTCCGACACGATCTTTTCGGCCGCGTCCAGCATGCGGGACGCCCGCGCGAGAGAGCCCTGGTTGAGCTGCTCGACGGCCGCGCCCACCATGTCGTTGAATCGGCGCCCGATTTCCTCGGGATTGTCGGGGAGAGTGACGATGCGCCGCATCGCGGCCGTCGGCGCGCCTTTCGCATTCGAGAGCGCCTGCTCGACCGGCGTCGAAGGTGGCAAGGCCGGCCACTGGGGAACCGAGCGCCCGAGCGTGCGAAACAGCTCGGACGTCGGAATGTCGATTCCGAGACTCCGGAGCTTGTCGAGAGCGCCGCGCAGCTCGCCGTCGGTTCGAGCGGCCATCGCGGCCACGGATAGGATCTGGGAAAGGAGAACGTCGCGTCTCTCCGCGCTGGCTCCCGGAAGCGCGGTCGTGGCCGCGCCCGCGACGAGGGCCGCGCCGGCGGCAGCCACCGCGGCGCCACCGCCGCGCCCCGCGGAGGTCCTGGCCCGGGCTGCCGCCCCGCCTGCCCCACCCTCCCCGCCGCCCGGCGCCGGCATGCCCTCGGACGCGAGCAGGGGACCGAGGCGCTCGATCAGGTGCGAGAGTTCGTGCAGGTGGGACGCTCCCTGGGGGAGACCCTCGCCGCCGCCTCTGTTCGCCGTTGCGTTCTCGCCGCCCGCGAGGCCTGCCTGCCGCGACAGGATTTCGACAGGCGCGGCCAGGAAGCTCTCGGTCTTGCCGAGGCGTCCGAGGTTCTGCGTCAAGAGAGCCCGGTCGGAAGGCGGACAACTGGCGAGAATGAGGGGCTCGAGCTCCTCGATGTATCGCAGGAGGGAGTCCTTCGGAACGAGCTGATACTGGCCCATCGCGTGGATCTTCCCGACAGCGTGATAAAGGTAGTCCGAGACCGCCGCAGGTTTCGCGCTCCTGAATTGCGCCGTCATCCAGGCCTGGATCTCGTTCGCCGCAAGTTCGGCCGGATAGTCGAAGAGGAGGTTGATCGCGTCGGCGACCATCAAGGGCGCGAGACTGTCGGAGAGGTAGCGCTGGAGCTCAAGGAGCGCCTCCCGGACGTCCGGATCGAGCGGTTGATGGTCGTCTTCTCTCGTCAACGAAGATTTATGCTAGCACCGGCCGCTCGACCCCGTATCGTCCGGCGGATGGCGCTCGAGGAATATCGCAGGAAGCGCCGCTTCGGCGTGACGAAGGAGCCCGCGGGCGCGAAGAAACCGACGCCGCGCCGCACTCTTGCGTACGTCGTCCAGAAGCACAGAGCGACGGCTCTCCACTACGATTTCCGGCTCGAATGGAACGGCGTCCTCCTCTCGTGGGCCATCCCGAAGGGGCCTGCGCTCGATCCTGCCGTCAAACGAATGGCCTCCCACGTCGAGGACCACCCTCTGGAATACGCGGCCTTCGAGGGAATCATTCCGGCCGGCGAATACGGCGGTGGCACGGTGATGGTCTGGGACCGGGGGACGTGGGCGCCCGAGACGCCGGACGTGGATGCAGCGCTCGCCAAGGGCGACCTGAAGTTCACTCTTCAGGGCGAGAAGCTCAAGGGGTCATGGGTCCTCGTTCGCACGAAGGGCTGGGGCTCGTCGAAGAAACCTGCTTGGCTTCTCATCAAGCATCGCGACGCCTTCGCGTCCGACGAGGACGTCGCCGAATCGCGCCCGCGCTCCGTCGTCTCGAACCGCCTCCTCACGGAGATCGCGCTCGACGAGGGCGGCGACGTCGAGAAGGCCTCGACGGGCGATCCCGTCGGCGAGGTCGAGAAGCTCCTGGCGAACCCGAAGAAACTGCAGCGGTCGCGAAAAGAAAACCCGGCGGTCTGGCATTCGAAACCGAGCCGGCCGTCGGCGCGCGCATCGGCCGCCCAGCCCCTTTCCAAGAAATCTTCGTCTTCTTCTTTTCCCGTCCCCGTCTCGAATCCGAGCAAAATATTCTGGCCCGAAGAAGGCTGGACGAAGAGCGATCTCATTGCGTTCTACGCGGGGGTGTTTCCCAAGCTGAAGCCGTACGTCGAAAACCGGCCGCTCTCGCTGGAACGCGCGCCCGATGGTCTCGGTGGTGAGCCCTTCTACCAGAAGGAGATGCCCTCGTCGATGCCGAAGGGCACGCCGACCGTCGCCGTGCGCCACGGGAAGGACCGGAAGGTCACGAACACGGTCGTCGGAGGAAAGCTCGAAACGCAGCTCGCGCTCGCGAACCTCGGCTGCATCGCCGTCCACGTCTGGGGCAGCCGGGCGGACGACCTCGACAAACCGGACTGGGTTTGCTTCGACCTCGACCCGGACTCGGGATCGATCGTGGATGCGGTGAGCGCCGCTCTGAAGGTGAAGCAGGCGCTCGATGCCCTTGGCCTCGTCTCCTTCGTGAAGACCTCGGGCGGCAAGGGCCTTCACATCTTCGTGCCGATCACGCGCGGGCCGACGACGGACGACGTTACGTGGTTCGCGAAGGAGCTCGGGACGCGGCTCGCGGCCGCCTGGCCGAAGGAGCTCACGATGGAAATGCGGATCGCGGCGCGAAAGGGCCGCGTGTTTCTGGATTCGTTCCGGAACGCGTTCGCTCAGACGGTGGTCTCGCCCTACTCCGTGCGCCGGCGCCCGCATGCGCCCGTCTCGACGCCGCTCTCGTGGAGCGAGGTCGTGCCCTCGATTCGGGCCGAACATTTCACGATCGAAAACTTCGCCGAACGCCTGAAGAAGCGCGACCCATGGGCCGACTTCTTCAGGCGCCGTCAGTCGCTGAAGAAAGCGCTCTCCGCGTTGAAAAGGCTCTGACTACTTCTTTCGGGGGTACTGGATTTACAGTGACTTGAACATCTTGCCGTCCGACGAATCGCGCCCAACTGTTCCAGTCTTCCTTCTCCCCTCTTCACCTTCTAAGAAATCCCAATCCCCGGTCGCGGCGCGAAGCGCCGTGCAGAATTCTCTTAGGCAAGCTTTGCCGTCAGGTTGATCTGGGCCCCCGTGAAGAGCTTCGAGATCGGGCAGCCCTTCTTGGCCGCCGCGGCGACCTCCTGAAACTTCGGGTTGTCGATTCCCGGGACGTTCGCCTGGCAATCGAGGTCGATGTGCGAGATCGCGAACCCGCCCTCCCCCTTCTCGAGGTGGACCTTTGCGGTCGTCTCGACGCGGGTGGGGACGAAGCCCGCCTTCGAGAGCTCGTTCGAGAAGGCCATCGAGAAACAGCCGGCATGTGCGGCCCCCGCGAGCTCCTCGGGATTCGTGCCGGTGCCCTCTTCGAAACGCGACGCGAACGAGAATTGGCCCTCGAAGGCCCCGCTTCCGAAACGCATGGTCCCCTTTCCCGATTTCAGATCCCCTTCCCAGACGGCGCTGGCGGTGCGAGCAGGCATGTGATGTCTCCTTT
>JARXKK010000154.1 GCA_030278895.1 Acidobacteriota bacterium | reverse complement strand
CCGTGCCCTCGGGATGATCGACGGCCATCAGCGTGGCCTCGTCGAGGAACGCGACCTCCCACAGCTCTTCCGTGTAGTCGATCAGGAGCCGGCCGGCGGCATCCGGACGAAGGGCCGTTCCGTCGATGAAGAGCCACTCGCGCGCGTCCCAACCGGCGAGATGGACGCCGTCGTAGAGAAGCCCGATCGGCGAGCGCCCGAGCGCGTCCGAGATGAAGTTCCAGACGCCCGTTTCGCCGTTCAGCGCGTAAACGAACGGGCACGAGCCCTTCAACTGCTGGACTTCCTTCACGACCGACTTCGCCTTCTGGTCGAAGAGGTTCTGCGGAACGCCGTTCGTCCACGTGGCCCGCACGACGTCGGCCTTCGCGCGCGCGCCGAGGCCGACGTGCGTCGGCACGAGGCCCGCGAGACGCGCGACGTAGAGGTTCCCCGCCTTCACCTCGACGAGGCTTCCGACTCCCTGCTTGTTCACCTTTCCCGAACCCGTGGCCAGGCCTTCGAGAACGACGACGAGCCAGCCGTTCGCGTTGCCGCCGTCGTTGATCAGGACGCTCGTCTTTCCACCGGCCGACACGAGGAGATCGAGGTCTCCGTCCTTGTCGACGTCGTAGGCGAGGAGGGTATCTATGTTCGGAGAAGAGAAAGAGAGAGAAGAAGAGGATTTCTTTGAAGGGGAAGAGAAGAGGGGCCACTCCGTGAACTTGCCGCCGCCCACGTTGCGGAAGGCCTGCAGCTGCCCGCCCGTCGTCGCCGCGATCACGTCGGGGAAACCGTCGTTGTCGAAGTCGGCGAGCACCACCGCCCGAATCGCGGCCGAGCCGCCGGCACTGTCGAGGCCGTTCCCCGTGCCTTCTAAGAAGCTCCCATCTCCCTTTCCGATGAGAAGACGCAGCCCTTTTGTCGTTCCGACCAGAATGTCCGGAATCCCATCCCCATTGACATCTTCAACAGCAAGATCCGACGCCCCCGACACGTGCAGCGGCACGTTCCTGAAGACTCCCTGCCGGAGATTCAGCCGCAGGACGAGGTCGCCCTTCGCGTCGATCGTGACGAGGTCGGGATCGCCGTCCCGGTCCACGTCGGAGACGACGGCTTTCTTCGACACGAACCCCGCGTCGCCCGTTTTAGCCGACACGTCCGTGAACGTGCCGTCGAGGTTGTTGCGCAGGAGCTGGTCGGGCTTGCCGCCGCCGCACAAGTACACGTCGAGGTCGCCGTCGAGGTCGAAGTCGAAAAATGCGGCGGCCGTGAACGGCGCCGGCACCGTATACGCGGCGGCCACGCCCGAGTTCGCCAAATCCACCTTTCTAAGAAATCTCTCGGCGTTCTCTTCGGACGCAGCAGGCGCTCGAAACAGCACGGGACCCGCCGGGCCCACCTCCGCGCGCAGCCCCTCTTCCACCTTCGAAGAAAATCTCTCGATGGGCAGACCGACGACCTGCGTGAAAACCTCGGCAAGCGATTGCTGGTAGCGGGGTGTCACCCGAAGGACGTTTTCGAGAACGCGGACCTTGACCGTCGCGCCCTTTACGTCGCCGCTCCCCGCGAGGGCCCGGGCCTCGGAGAGAAACTGGCGTGCCCGCGCGTCGCCGTCGGAGATCAGGGGGTCCAGTTCGGCGATTCGCTTCGAAAGGGCCGCCGCCTCGCCCGCCTCCCCCTCGAGGATGAGGAGCTTCAGGCGCGCCGGGAGATTCGAAGGCGAGCGGGCGACGATCTCGGTGAGGCGCGCTCTCCGGGACGTCTTTTCAGCCGGCGACGAGGACGGGTCGGTCTCGACGCTGCGCGCATAGCGCCAGCGCGATTCGAGATCGCGCGGGTCGAGGGTTGCCGCTTTCTCGAGAGCGGCGCGCAGGGCGGCGGGCCGGTTCCGCTCGTTCTCGAGGGCGGCCCGGATCGCCCAGACGTCGGCGCGGTCCCCGAGAACCTGCGCCTTGACGAGAAGAATCTCGGCGCCCGCTACGTCCTTCTCGCGCAGCGCCGCCACGGCGCCGTTCGCGAGAGGCAGCGCTTCGCCCGGCACGAGCTCGGCGAGCTTCGCGAAGGTCGCTCGGGCTTCCTTTGGCTTGTCCTCCTCGAGCTGAGCGAGGCCGACGTTCCGGAGGGAAAGAATCCTCGAAGAAGAAGAAGGAGAAGAGGAATTTTCTGCTGAAGAGGAAGAGGAGAGCCCCAGAGCCGCAGCAAGAACGGCGAGGGCGGCCCAACTGCACCGTTCGAAGAGAGACCGCTTCATTGAATGGGGATTATGGCCGGAGCGCGGCCACCCGCCGCGCACGGCGAAGTCGCGGGGTGCGCCGGGCGGATCGGCCCTATTCACTTCTAAGAAAATTTTCTTCTCTTCCTTCTATTCTTCTATTTCCGAAGCAAATCTATCTTCTCTCTTCTTCCCTCGACGAGCGTCACAAGCGAGCCCACCGGAACGTCGCGCAGATCGGTCTTCTTGCCGTCCGGCCAGCGGATCTCAATGTCCGCCTTCTTCGCCCCCCCGAGACCGAAGAGGAGGTCGTGGGACGACTGGGACTCGAAGGAGGATCCGGCGCGCACCTCGCGGAGCTGGACCTTATTGCCCGTCCACAGCCGCACGACGGCGCCGAGCGCGTCGCGGTTCATCCCGTGATCCACCGAGAGCCGCACGACGACGCGTCCTCCGCCCTCTCCCCACCCGTTTCGATAGAGATGGAGAGGGCCGCGGAAGGACGAGAGCACGACCTCCGGCGCCCCGTCGCCGTCGAGATCCGCGTAGGCCAGCCCGCGCGTGTTCTCGAGGGTGTCGAACCCTTCCACGAAAGCGCGCTCCTCGAACGTGCCGTCGCCCCGGTTCCAGAAAAGCTTCTTCGGCGTCCGCGACGCCATGCCGTTCGCGCCGAAGTCGATTCCGCCCCAGACGCCGTCGTGGAAGTTCACGCCCTCGCGGCCCATCGCGTTCCAGAAGAAGATCTCGTCGTCCTTTCCGGTCGTGGCCCTGAGCATCCCGTTCACGACGAGGAGGTCCTCCCGGCCTTTGCCGTCGAGGTCCACGAACTCCGTGCCCCACGCCCATCCGCCGTCCGCGACGCCAGCTGCCTCCGACGTGCGCTCGAACTTCAGCCCGCCGAGATTGTGAAAGAGCCCGTCTCCGCGCGACCTTCGGCCCGTGATCTTCGCCATGTGCGGCCGCACGAGACCCGCCAGCGCCAGGGGCGGCATCGGCCACCTCGAATCCCGGAGGATCCACCGGTACGGAGTCCAGAAATCGGCCACGTGGAGGTCCCACCGGCCGTCGCCGTCGTAGTCGCCCCAGGCGACGCCCATTCCGTAGCCCTCGTCGTCCGTGCCGTTCGTCCTCGCGATGTCGACGAACCTGGGATGTCCCGGCGTCGAACGATTCTCGAAGAACGCGTTTCGTCCGAAGTCGTTCGCGACGTAGAGATCGTCGTCACCGTCGTCGTCTGCGTCACAGGCCGCCGCGGCGAATCCCCATCCCCCGCTCCCGAGACCCGAGGCGGCTGTCTCGTCCACGAAGAACGGATGCCCGTCGCGCTCGACGTTTCGAAAGAAGCGGCCGCCTCCGCCGTTTAGGCCGTCGTAGGCCGGCCCCGTGACGCGCGCATCGCCATAGCACGCCACGAAGAGGTCCACGCGTCCATCCCGGTCGGCGTCGAAAAACACGGCGGACGTGAACGGGGCGGAGAGGCCGGCGAGGCCCCAGGCCGCGGTGACGTCGCGGAATTTTCCATGGCCGAGGTTCTTCAGGATGCGGCACGGGGAGACGTGGTTCGAGAGGAACAGATCCGGCAGTCCGTCCCCGTCCACGTCGGCGGCGACGCCGCCCGATGCTTCCATTTCCGGCAACAGGTCCAGCCCCGAGCCGGCCGTCGCGTCCCGGAAGTGCCCGGTCCCGTCGTTCAGGAACAGTTTCGGGTGCTTGTTCGGGACGATCACGTCGACGAAGCCGTCGCCGTCCACGTCGACGAGCAGGATGCCGGGGTGGTGATGCGTCGCGGGAATCACCAGGTTCGTCGCCTCGACGGGGTCGAGGGTCTCGTGCGGCGCGACGAGGCCGCGAACCGCGGCTTCCTCGAAGAGGTGGGGAAAGGCACGCTGGATGACGGGGGGTCCGTTCACCGTCGCAGAAGACACGAGCCGCCAGTCGCCATTCGAAGAGGATTCGGAGGAGTTTCTTAGAAAGAAAGAGAGATCGAAGAAGGCCTCTCCCGCCACGCGTTCCATTGAACCCGTGCGCGCAAAGCCCTGCAAACGAAACTCGACGCGAACGGTGACGTCCGAAGAGGACTTTCTTTGAAGGTCGACGATCCGGGCCGTCGAGGTGCAGCGAAGCGTGCATGCGCTTCGCCACGCGTCCGACAGCTCCCGTAGCCGTTCGGTCGCAGCAGAGGCGGCGGTCGTAGCCGACCCACTCCCCTCCCGTCCCCTCTTACCTTCAAAGAAATCTTCTCTTATCTCTTCTACTGCCGCCGACACCCGGAGCGAGTAGTCCTCGAGCGTCGGCATCGGCCGCGCGCCGCCGCAGCCGGCCGCGAAGAGGACGGCCCCGAGGGCGGAAAGGTGGCGCCGCATCCGAGGATCTTAAACAGATGGAGACCCCGTCTCCTTCTCCTCGCTCTCATCGCGACTGCATAATCCGCGGGTGTCGCGCGCCCTCTCCGTTTCCGCAGCCGCTCTCGTCGCGGCCCTCTCCGTCGGATGCGTGACCGGGACGGACGCGCCGAAAGCTCCCGAAGCCCGCTGGTCTCCGCCGCCCGAGGCGATCCCGCGAGCCCCGAAGCCCGCGCCGCCGCCCGCGGACATGACGCCGTCGGCGCTTGCAAACCGGACCATTTCCCTCCACGAAGCGATCGACGTCGCGCTGAAGAACAGTCCCGTCACCCGGCAAAGCTGGCTCCTGACGCAGTCCGCCGCCGCGGACGTCGGAAGCCGGCGCTCGGCCTGGTACCCGTCCGTCCAGGCGGACTTCTCGGCCTTGCGCCAGCAGCAGAGCTCACAGGGCGGCGCCGTATCGAGCCTCTCGACGACGTATGCGGGCTCCGCGAGCCTGACGTGGCTGCTCCTCGACCTCGGCGGGCGCGGAGCCGACGTCGAGGAAGCGAAGCGCCGGCTCTGGGCGGCCGACTTCTCCCACAACGCGACGATGAACGACCTCATGCTCGCGGTCGCACAGTCGTACTACCTCTATCAGGGCGCCCGGGCGCTTCTCGTGGCCCAGGATGCGAGCCTCAAGCAGGCTCAGGAAAACTACGCGGCGGCCGAGGAGCGGCACGCCGCCGGCGTCGCGACGATCGCGGACGTCCTTCAGGCCCGCACGGTGCTCTCGCAACAAAAGCTCGCTTACGACCAGGTCAGCGGCCAGATCCAGACGCTCCGCGGGCAGCTCGCGACCGCCCTCGGCGCGCCCGTGGACCTCCCGGTCGACGCGGCGGAGCTTCCCGAAGACGTCGGCGAGAACGTCTCCGTCGCCGCCGTGGACCGCCTGATCGCCTCGGCCGAGCAAAACCGCCCCGACCTTGCGGCGGCGCGCGTCCGCGCCCAGGCCGCGCACGCCCGCGTCACCTCGGTCCGTTCGGCCGGCCTGCCGACTCTCTCGGCCTCGGCGCTCGGCGGCCGGAGCTACTACGACTTCCTGGGCGAGGCCGTTCCCTACTCGCCGGCCTGGTCCATCGGGCTCTTCCTCCACGTTCCGCTCTTCAGGGGCTTCAAGACCGTTTACGACACGAAGAGCGCCGAGGCGCAGGCGCGCGCCGCGGACGCGGGAGCGGAGTCGTACGCGCAGCAGGTGGTCTTCCAGGTGTGGAACAGCTCCTTCGGCGTTCAGACGGCCGCGCAGCAGGTCCGGGCCTCCAAGGACCTCCTCGCGAGCGCGCGTGAGTCGGCGGAAGTCGCCCGCGGCCGCTATCGGGAGGGCGTCGGAAGCATTCTCGATCTCCTCACGGCCGAGAGCGCCTACGCGAGCGCGCTCGCCCTGGACGTGCGGAGCCGCGCCGGCTTCCTCCTCGCCATGGCGCAGCTGGCACACGACGCCGGTACGCTCGACCCGGCCCTGATCCCGGGTACGCCCAGGAAGGACACCCCATGACGCCGAGGTTCCCGACGTACCGCCTCCGACCCGCGGCCCTTCTTCTCGCTCTCGCGATCGCTTCGTGCGCCAAAGCGAAGAAGCCGTCCGCGCCGCCTGCCGTGCCCGTCCTCGCCGCGGCCGTCGAAACGCGGGACGTCCCGCTCGACGCGAATGCGGTCGGGCGCGTGGATCCGTTCGCGACGGTCGCCGTGCGCTCGCGCGTCGGCGGGCCGATCGTCAAGGTCACGTTCCGCGAGGGTCAGGACGTGCGCAAGGACGAGCTCCTCTTCGAGATCGACCGCCGGACGTACGAGGTCGCCCTGCAGGTGTCCCTCGCGAATCTCGAGCGCGACCGCGCCCGCGCGCGCGAAGCCGACGAGAACGCGAAGCGCTACGACCAGCTGGTGAAGAAGGACTACGTCACGAAGGAACAGGCCTCGCAGACGATGTCCAACGCCGAGGCCCTGCGGGCCATCGTGAAAGCCGACGAAGGGGACGTCGCGAACGCGCGCCTGAACCTCTCGTATTGCTCGATCACGGCTCCCACGCCCGGCCGCACGGGCTCGCTTCTCGTGAATGCGGGAAACCTCGTGAAAGCGAACGACGACAAGCCTCTCGTCGTGATCAACCAGG
>JARXKK010000153.1 GCA_030278895.1 Acidobacteriota bacterium | reverse complement strand
CGCCTCGGGAGCGGCCGGAATGGCCGCGACGATTCTCGGGATGCTGGGCGGTTTCGTTCCGCCGACGATCAACCTCGAGGCGCCCGACCCCGCGTGCGATCTCGACTACGTCCCGAACGAAGCGCGCGCGGCCGAGATCGAGTTTGCGCTGTGCAACGGAATCGCCTTCGGGTCGAAGAACTCCGCGATCGTTCTCAGAAACGGCCGGGCTCTCTGAAGTCCGGGCCCTGGCGATGAGCTTCTGGATTCCGGAGAGGCGTCCCGACGCGGAGCTCCTCGACGGCGGCGGCGTGTCGCCTTCCGAGGCGGAGGAAAGCCTCGCGGACATCGAATGGGTGCATCGCCGGCTCGGCGGGCGCGCGCTCGTCCGGCGCCGGCTGCTTCCGCTCCTCGCATCCTTGCCGCCGCGGCAGGGCGCTCTCTCGGTCCTCGATCTCGGATGCGGCTCCGGCCACGTGGGCCGCGACCTCCTCGCGGCCGCCGCGGAGTCGGACCTCCGCCTCCGTGTCCTCGGACTCGATCGCAAGACGTCGCACGCGCGGCTCGCTGTGCGCGGAACCGCCGTGGCCGCGGATGCGCTTCGCCTTCCCTTCCCGGACCGGAGCGTGGACGTCGTTCTGTCGACTCTTTTCCTGCATCACTTCGCGCCCGCGGAGCTGGCCGCTCTTCTCGCCGAGTCGCGCCGCGTCGCCGCGGCGGCGGTGGTCGCCCTCGACCTCTCGCGCCACCGGCTTGCCCTGGCCGCGATCGCGGTCATCGGCCCCCTGGCCTTCCGGAGCCGCCTCTCCACTCTCGACGGGATGACCTCCGTCCGGCAGGCCTACACGCCCGGCGAGATCGCGGCGATTTCCGGCACGGCTCTTCCGGGCGCCCGGCTCACGAGGATCTCGCGCTTCGTCTGGGAGCTCGTGTGGACGCGCGCGTGAGCGGCGTCGACTCCTGCGACGTGGCCGTCGTCGGGGGGAGCCTCGCCGGCGCCGCTGCCGCCGCGGCGCTCGCGAGGGCGGGAGCGCGGGTCGTCGTCCTCGAGAAGGCGCGCTTCCCACGCCCGAAAGTCTGTGGGTGTTTTCTCTCGCACGAGGCGCTTCCGATCCTCCGGAGGATGGGAATGGATGAAGAGCTTCGAAAGGAGAATCCCGAGACGATCGTGCGCTTCACGCTCGTGCAATCGACCGGAGGCCGGGTCGAGGCGAATCTCCCGGCGCCCGTTCTGTCGATCTCGCGGCATCGGCTGGACGCGCTGGCCGCGCAGGCGGCCGAGCGAGCGGGTGCCCGGATGCGTTTCGGCGCCACCGTCGTCGCCGTCGAAGGAGATCTTAAGAGTGGATTTCTGCTGAAGGGCCAGGGCTGGGAACTGGCTTCGCGCGCCGTGGTGGGCGCGTGGGGACGCTACAGCCCTCTGGATCGACGTCTCGAACGCACTTTCATTTCAAGAAAACCTTCTTTGTTCGGATTCGGAAAGACCCTCACCGGAAAGAGTGATCACCTCGCGAATCGCGCCGTCCTGCATTTCTTCGAAGGGGGATACGTTGGCATTTCCCGCGTCGAGGGTGGGCTCGTCAATCTCGCCGCGCTGGCGTCGCGCCGGGTCGTGCACGAGGCCCACGACGATCTTGAAGGGCTTCTCACGCGTCTCTCCGGGAGGAGCGTCTCCCTCGCGCGGGATCTAGAAGGTCTGACGGCCGTCCCCGGAGCCGCGCTCATCTCCGAGCCGGTGTCCCTCGGCACACACGGCGCTCTCGCGGGAGACGTGCTTTGCGTGGGCGACGCCGCGGGCGTGATCGATCCGTACACCGGCATCGGAATGTCCCTCGCGCTCCTCACGGGCGACGCGGTGGCCGCGTCGCTCGCGGCCTTCCTCGCGGGAACCCTCGATGCGAAGAGTCTCCGGCAGGAGCATCTGCGGCGCCACCGCGAGATCGCCGGGAGACGCTTCTTCACCTCGCGCCTCTTCCGGCCTTTCTTTTCGGGGGGCGCGCTCTCGCGCCTCATCCACCCGGCGGCGGCCCCCCTCGCGCGCTGGGCCGCGAAGGTCACCCGCTAACGCCGGCGCGCGGTCCTTCTTGCGGGGCGCTTCTTTCCGGCTTTCGGGAAGAGCCCCGTGCGGATCGTCTCGATCTGCGAGAGGTGAATGCGATCGTGCCCCGCATACGTCGCCACGGTGTAACGGATCGATTCCTCGCCGCGCTCCGCATGGAGGCCCACGCGGTCCCAGGCCTCCGCCGGCAGGCGATCGAGGAGCCCGAGATTCACGGCGCGCGCCATCGCGAAGTCGTCGAGCAGGTCGACGGCCTTCGCGCTCAGCGAGCCGAGGCGTTCGACGAAAGCGTCCTGGTCGTACCCCATCAGCACGGGGCGGTCGTGCGCGGCGATGAACCGGTAGCGGCTCCCGAGGATCACTTCGCCGTCCGCGAGGTGCGCCACGATTTCCTGAATGCACCACTTGCCCGGCGCGGGCCTCGCCCGGAGCTGCTTTTCCGACAGCCCCCGCAGGAGCTTCCGGATGAGGTCCGGCGTCTCGGCCATGACCACGACGGGATCGTCGTCACCGAGGGCGGCCGCGTAACGGGATGGCACGACCGGTCCTGGAGCGCCTCGGGCCATGGATCCTCCTCAGCGAATCGCGGACGCGACGTCGCCGGCCGAAATGGGCTCGTTGCTTCTCAGGCGGACATTTCCGCCCGTCCGCCACACGATCCAGTAGGGCGCCTTCTCGATTCCGGATTCCTTCGCCCATTCTCCGTGCGGATCGAAAACGACGGGCCGGCGAATTCCCCGCGCGCGCTTGACGGCCTCTTTCACGGGCTCCTCGCCGAGCACGACGAAACACTCGATTCCCTGTTGCTCGAGCTCGCCCGCGAGCTTGAGCGCGCCGGGAAGAGCCTCCTGTGAAGCCCTGCCGACCGTGGGCGTCAAATAAACGGCCGCGCATCCTGGCGGCGTGCAGTTGCGGAGCGCAACCGCCTCCATGTTCGACTCGAAACCGGCGTACCTCTGGAGAGAGAGCGGGCTGACCTCTCCGGTCGGCTTCAGGTAGAGCCAGGCCCCCACGGCGACAGCGACGATCACGAGGAGGATCGAGGCTCCCGAGGGACCCATCGACACCTTGCGCTCCTCGAACCGGAAGCGGGACGTGGTCGCGGCTTTCGAAAGCGGATCGCCTTCCGAGGGGGGCTTTCCGGCGGGCGGCCGCTGGTTCGGAGGCGGTGAAGCGGAACCCATGCTTCGTTATTGTAGCGAAGCCGCTCGCCCGCCGCCGTAATGCATACGCGTCAGGCGGCCGGCCCCCTCCGTATCGTCACGACGCCCGAATTCGACCGGATCGTGAGCTTCGGACCGCCGCCGTTCAACTTCCCCTCGCCCGAGCTCGACCCCGACCGGCGCGATACCGTGATTTCGGGGAACTGGGTGACGATCGCGTCGGAATCCGCCTCTCCACCGGTCACCCGGATCTCGAGGTCGGCCTTGTAGTTCGAGGGCAGCGTCAGCGTCACGTCGCCGCCACTCGTCGAGACGTCTCCTCCCCGGGCGTCGCGCCGGCGGCGCCGATCCCCCCCGATCCGTGGGGCCGCTCGATCACGGTGGGTGACGTCGCGGGCGACTATGCGCCGGGAATCGCCTCGGGAGACGGCGCCCGTCGTACTGGCCGGCCCGCGACATGAGTTTCAGGAAGACGTCCTGGGTGACCTCCTCTGCCTCGGCGGCGTTCCCGAGAAGGCGGCCCGTGAACCTCAGGAGGGGTCCCGAATAACGCTCGAAGAGCCGGGTGGCTCCCGCGGTTTCACCGCGGCGAACCTGCTGCATCGACTCGAGATCCGCCTCGTGATCAGGGTTCGTCGCGGGTGCTTCCACGCACTCCTCCCTGGCTGAGATGGCAGCGCCCACGCCCAGTAAGACGCCCGGAGAAACCGAAGGTTACGGGGGGGTTCCCTCGGCGGCTGCGTATCGCGAGTCTTCCCTTTTTTTTCCACGGCCGCCGTCCGGAAGCGTCTGCCATTCGTAGAATCCCCCTGTGCACGGACTACCGGCCTGGATCGGCTTCAACCTCTTCGTCCTCGCCCTCCTCGCGCTGGACCTCGGCGTCTTTCACCGCAAGGCGCACGCCGTCTCGATCAGGGAGGCCGCCGGCTGGAGCGTCGTCTGGATCGCCCTCGGCCTCGCGTTCGGGGCCGGGATCTGGTGGTTCGAGGGCAGGGACCCCGCCCTGCAGTACATCGCGGGCTACCTCATCGAGAAGTCCCTGAGCGTCGACAACATCTTCGTGATCGCCCTGGTCTTCTCGTACTTCGCCGTGCCGGCGCTGTACCAGCACCGCGTCCTCTTCTGGGGGATCCTCGGCGCCCTCGTCATGCGCGGTGCTCTCATCGCGGCCGGTTCGCTCCTCCTTTCGCGGTTCCACTTCCTCGTCTGGGTTTTCGGCGCGTTCCTCGTCTTCACGGGCGTGAAGATGGCCTTCCATGACCAGGCGGAGCTCCACCCGGAGAAGAACCCGCTCGTGCGCCTCGCGCGCCGGCTCTTTCCCGTCACGAACGACTACGACGGCCAGAAGTTCTTCACGCGGCGCGAGGGCCGGCTCTTCGCGACGCCGCTCTTCCTCGTTCTCCTCGTCGTCGAGAGCATGGACCTCGTTTTCGCGGTGGACTCCGTGCCCGCCATCTTCGCCGTCACGTCGGACCCGTTCCTCGTCTACACGTCGAACGTGTTCGCGATCCTCGGCCTGCGTTCGCTCTACTTCCTGCTCGCGGGCGTCATGGACCGCTTCGTTTACCTGAAGCTCGGCCTCTCGGCAATCCTCGTCTTCGTGGGCCTGAAGATGGCGCTCGCGCAGCTCCTGAAGATCCCGGTCGGGGTCTCCCTCGGCGTGATCTTCGGGCTCCTCGCGGTCAGCGTCGCCGCATCGCTCGCGGTGACGCGCCGGTGACCTGACTCAGCGCCGGACGCCCAGCAGCATCCGCGCGGGAGTCGGCGTCCGCCACCGACTTCACCTGACCGCGGGCTCGAGGAGCGAAAGCGTGCCCGCGTCGGCGTCCAGCTCGGCCATGACGCCGAGCGGAAGCGTCGCCTTGTCCGTCACGTGCCCGAAGACGAGTTTCGCGAGGACGGGAATCCCGAGGCCGCCGAAGCGGTCCTTGCAGACCTCCTCCCACGTCCACGTGCCGTAGGAATCCTCCGCGTTGCACTTCGAGAACTTCCCGAGCGCGACGCCCGCGAGGCCGGAGAGCTTGCCCGTCAGCAGGAACTGCGTGAGCCAGCGGTCGATGCGGTACGGGTCCTCGCCCACTTCTTCGAGGAAGAGGATGCGGCCCTTGAGCTCGGGTTCGAACGGCGTGCCGATGAGAGTCGAGAAAACGGAGATGTTCCCGCCGACGAGACGGCCCTTCGCCTTGCCCGGCGCGAGACGGTAGAGGCGGTGCTCCCGGTCCACCCAGCCCTCGCGCGGCGGCTTGCTCGAGGGTGGCGGCTCCGCAATGCGTCCCGCCGCCTGCGGGTTCGCGACCACGCGCCGGAACTGCTCCAGCGTGTAGTCGCTCTGAACATCGCCGCCGTTCGGGCCGTGAAACGTCACGAGGCCCGTCAGCCGGTGTATCGCATTCAGCGTGCCGGTGATGTCGCTGTATCCGATGAACACCTTGGGGTTCTTCCGGATCGTCTCGTAGTCGAGGAGCGGCAGGATGCGCGGTGTGCCGTAGCCTCCGCGCAGACACCAGACCGCGTCGACCGAGGGGTCAGCGAACGCCGCGTTGAGATCGGACGCCCGCTCGGCGTCGGTGCCGGCGAGATACCGCGTGAACTTCCCCGCGTTCGGCATGAGCTTCGGCTTGTAGCCGAGGGAGGTCACGATCTCGACCGCCAGATCGTTTCCGTCCGGCTCGTGGCCCGGCGAAGCCGGCGAGATGAGCGCGATCGTGTCGCCCCTCTTGAGCGCCTTCGGGAAGACCGGCTCCGGCGGCTTCTCGGCGTACTTTTGGAGCGCGGCCTGCGCGGAGAGCGGAAACCCGGCGATGAGAGAGGCGAACGAGACTTCCTCGAGGAACGCGCGTCGGCTTGTCGGCATGCCGCGGATTCTAGGCCGAGGCGGTCCTCCACGGGCCGGGCACGAACTTGCGGACGGCCGCGAGAATCAGGAGCGCCGCCCCGAACGTCGCGACGATGGCGGCGCCCGTCGGGAGGTCGAGCCTGAACGACAGCCAGACGCCGACGGCCGACACGACGACGCCCATCGTCCAGCCGATCGCGAGGCGCACGCCCAGGCGCTCGGAAAAGAGCATCGCGGCGACGGACGGCACGATCAGGAACGAGAAGACGAGGAGGACGCCTGCGATCGCGACCGAGCTCGTGACGACGAAGCCGAACGACGCGTAGAAGAGGAAGTCCCACCACTTGACGTTCCAGCCGCGGCGCACCGCCTCGACTTCGTCTCGCGAGATGAGGAGAAACCGCTCGCGAAAGACGAAATGGAAGACTCCCACGAGCGCATAGAGCGCCGCGGTCTTGGCGAGCTCCGGCCAGGACACCGACAGGATGTTCCCGACGAGCATCTCTTTGAGGTGCTCCGTCTCTCGCGTCGCCTTCGACATCACGAGGACCGCGAGCGCCGCCGAGACGGCGTACGCGATCCCGATGATCGCCTCCTGCGGGATGCGGGTCTTGCCGTGCGATTTCGTGAGAGCGAAGACCGCGGCCCCGAAGAGCGTGAAGGCGAGCGAGAACGCGTAGGCGCCCGTCGAATGCATCTCGAACCCG
>JARXKK010000152.1 GCA_030278895.1 Acidobacteriota bacterium | reverse complement strand
ACGACCTCCTGAGTGCGATTCAGGCGCTCTCCCAACTGAGCTACAGCCCCACCCGAGCCGGAGAGGCGTGGAGATTATCGGGAAGGCGGCGGGTCGTCAAACGCGCGGATCGGCGTACTCAATCTCCGCCCGTCGTTCGAGGTGTCTCGACGAGCTTCCGCGCCACGGCCCTGAAGATGCCCTCGATCAGGACGTCTTCTCCGAGAATCCGCCCGACGACGAATCGCATGACCTGAGAGCGGATCGCTGCGTCCTCGGTCACGATGAGGCGGGTGACGTCACCCTCGGAGACAAGCTCGAACGTCCACGTTCCGGAATAGGCGAGGCCGGGCTCGGTCGTGACGACGACGAGCTTGACGGGCGCCGCCTGGGCGCGCGCCTCGATCCTGACGGGCGAGCCGAGGACCTCGATCGAAGGCGGCAGCCGGTCCTTCTCGAGGGCGCTTTCCATGATCTTGAGGTCGGAGCGGTCGAAGGGGAGCTGTCTGATCGAAAGGAGGGCCGTCCAGACGCGTTCGGGCGGCGACCCGAAGCGGCGCATGCGCGAGACGATGTGCTGCGGCTCCATCCAGGCTCCCGCAAGGATGAGGAGCAGGAAGACGCCGCCGAGAACGCCGCCGAAGATGAGGAGTTTCTTCATCGTTGAGGAAGGAGGCCCCTCGCGTAGGAAGTGTCCTCCATTCCCTCGCCTGGGAGAAGGTCCCGGAGGCTCGTGCCCTGCAGCACGGCCCGTTCCTCGCGGTTGGCCTTCGCGAAGACGCGGTGGAGCACGTTTGCGGCCGCGTCGTGGCCCGCGGGGACGGCGCGCGGTGCGGACTCGCCGATGGCGCGCGAGACGGCGTAGAGGGAAATTTTCTCGGGGTCGCGGGAGAGGGCGAGGTTTCCATCCGCTTGGGCGACGAGAAGACCTCCCGCGCGAAGCGCGCCCACGAGCAGCGCCACCTCGTCTTTCGGCCGGGCGACGGCCTCTGCGAGCAGGGCCGGGGAGCGCGTCGCGCGGTCGTTCTGCCACGCGCCGGCGAGGACGAGAAGAATCCGCGACGCCACGTAGAGGCGGCCTCCCTCCTCGGTGCGCTCGAGAGGCACGTCGTGGCTCCGGAACTCGTCCCGGTACTGGATCGCGTGAGCCAGCGAGACGCCGACGAGAAAGAGGGTCGTCATCATTCCGATCGCGACGACGAAGATCACGATCGCCGAGAGCGGGCCGTAGGTCTGGTTCAGCGAGGCCAGAAGCGCGACGCTGCGCGCGAAGCCGACGCGGAGAAGAGTGAGGGAGGCGCTCACGAGCAGGGCCGCGACCACGGCCGGCGCCCAGCGCACGAAGGACCCGGGCAGGCTGCGGTAGAGATAGACGAGAAGGCCGAACGACATGAGAGAGCCGAGAAGCCGGAAGTCGCCGAGCGGCGCGCCGCTTTCCAGCAGAAGCGATGTCAGGACGCCGAGGGCGATCGGTCCGAGGATCATCACGGAGAGGGCCATCCCGAGCCGCCGGAGCGGTGTCCGCGGCGTGCCGGTGGAGCCCCAGAGAGCCTGCACGGTGCTCTCGATCTGGAAAAACGTCCGGAGCGACGTCACGAGGAAAAACAGCGTCGCGGTGCCCGACAGGGATGTCGCCTTCACGCTGAAGGCCTGCAGATTCGTCACGAAGTCGCGGCCCGCACCCGGCAGAAAGCGGAGGAGACGATACAGGCCCGTTCCGGACTCTCCGAAGAACGCCGAGGTGAGGAGCGTGACGCACGCGACGAGAGGGACAAGGGTCAGGAGCGCCGAGTAGGCGAGGCTCGCGGCGAGGTCGAATCCGCGCGCGTCCAGAAACCTCCGAAGCGTCCCGACGAGCACCGCGCGGGCGAGCGAGATCAGCTCGGGAAGCTCTCGTCCGGCGAGGCGCGCCGGCTCCGCCCGGGAACTCATGGTGCGACCATCGTACCTTTCCCCGGCGCCTCGGCTGTGACAAGATCCCCGGCCCGAGGAGGTCGGAGCCATGGCAAACAGCACGGTCGAAGACGCCGCTAAAGCCGTCGAGAGCAAGATCGACGCGGCCCGCGAATCGATGGGAGACAAGGCCGGCCGCCTGCGCGAGCGCGTGGGCGAGGTCGCTGAAAGCGTGAAGGCACGCGCGGGCGCCCTCAAGGACAAGCTTTCCGAGACGGACTGGGAAGACGTCCAGGCGGGAGTGAAGAATTACGTGCGCGACAACCCCGGCAAGTCGGTCGCGATCGCGCTCGGCGTGGGCTTCGCGCTCGGCCTCCTCCTCCACCGCAGGAGAGACGACTGATGGACGACGCCGCGGTTCGCCCTCCGGCGCCCCACGGCGCCTCGCCGGACGGCCCGGTCGGCCGCCCGGGTGAACCTTTCGACAGCTTCTTCCCGAAGGACATCGACTGGAAGAGGGCCGCCCTGGACACCGTGCAGCGGCATCCGCTCTCGTGCCTCGTCGGCGCGGCGGCAGTCGGGTTTCTCGTCGGCCGCTATCGGGGGCGCGTCATCGTGGGCGCGCTCGCGGGTGTCGCGACGAACTTGGTCCTCAAGCAGCTCGGCGAAGTGTTCACGGCGGGCGATCTGTAAGAATTCTGGTGCGTTTTCGCGCGCCACGCTCGAGTGGGTACACTCGTCCCATGGTGAAGCCGTGAAGCCTCATCCGTCGATCCTGACGTTCGCGTCGTCGGCCGGTTGAGCCTGCAAGCTGGGTCAGTCTGACCTGGTGAAGCTGCTGGGTGCGTTGCCGCGGGTTCACGACCCGCGTGCTCTCGTCGGATTCGAATCGTCCGACGACGCGGCCGTGTTTCGCCTCGGCGGGGCGGACGATCCGGATCCCGAGACTCTGCTCGCCACGACGGACTTCTTCACCCCGGTCGTGGACTCTCCCTTCGATTTCGGGCGCATCGCGGCCGCGAACGCCCTTTCGGACATCTATGCGATGGGGGGCGAGGCGCTGTTCGCTCTCAACCTCGTGGGCTTTCCGGTGAAGGCCCTTCCGCTCGAGGTGCTGGGTGAGATCCTGCGCGGAGGCGCCGAGGCGGCGCGTGACGCGGGCGTCCCGGTGCTCGGCGGCCACTCGACGGATTTCGACGTGCCGTTCTACGGGATGGCCGTCACGGGGCGCGTCCGGCTCTCGCGGCTCCGGCGCAACGTGGGCGCGCGACCGGGCGATGCGCTCGTTCTCACGAAGGCAGTCGGCACGGGAATCCTGACGTCGGCGCTCCGGGCGCGCGTCCTCCAGGAGGCCTCGTTTTTCTCCACGCTGAAGAAGGATTCAGGGCCCACCGAGGACGAGGAGCGCGCGGCGATCGCCTCGATGACGCGCCTGAACCGCCCGGCGGCCCGCACGGCGGACGGTTTCACCGTCTCAGCCTGTACGGACGTCACGGGGTACGGGCTTCTCGGGCACCTCCGGGAGATGCTGGGCGCCGGCGGCGTTTCGGCGGAGATCTTCGCGGGAGCCGTGCCGCTCCTCGCCGGGGCGCGCCGCCTCGCCGCCGCCGGGATCGCCCCGGACGGAAGCCGCCGCAACCTTGCGGCGGCCCGGCCCGTGCTCGAGATTGGGCCGGGCGTGTCGGAGACCGATCTCCTTCTTCTCGCGGACGCGCAGACATCGGGCGGACTTCTCTTTGCGCTCCCGGAGATCGGCGCGGACGCCCTTGTCGCTTCTCTCCGGGCGGGCGGAGACGCGGCGGCCGCGGTCGTGGGCCGCGTGCTGCCCGCGGGCGCCGTTCGCGCCGGAATCCTGCGCGTCGTACCCTAGGGCTTCGAGACTCCGGAAAGGAAGGTTCCCATGGCCGACCCCACGACGAGCGAAGAACACTGGGAAGGCGTCGCCCCCGCCGCGAACGAGTCGGAAGCCGCGCTCATCGCGGGATTCCTGGAGAGCCGGGGGATTCCGGCACGCGTCGTGGACCGGAGCTTCCATCAGACCCCGACCGAGAGCGAGGACCTCTCGCCGATCGAAGTCGGGGTGCCGGCAGCGCGCGCGGAGGAAGCCCGGAAAGAGCTCGCGACCCGCGAGCGGGCTTTCGCGAAGGACCCCGGCTCCCCGTCCGACCTCCAGACGGACGAAGGGCCGCGGGACGTTCCTCCCGACGGAAATGGCGGTTCGGGGAACCTTGGTTAGAATCCCCGAGGAGTCCGCGCACGCTTGAGCCCTGAACAGATCGGTCGCTACGTCATCCTGCGCACTCTGGGCAAGGGCGCCATGGGGATCGTGTATCTCGCGCGCGATCCCCAGATCGAGCGCGAGCTCGCCCTGAAGACGATCCGCTTCGACACCGCCGAGAAGAGCTTCGGCGCGGAAGAAGCGAAGGCGCGCTTCCTGAAGGAGGCGCGGATCTCGGGCCGCCTCCAGCACCCGCACATCGTCACGGTGTTCGACGTCGGCGAGGATCAGGGCACGCTCTACCTCGCCATGGAGCTCGTCAAGGGCGGGAGCTTCTCGCAGCGCCTGTCCGACCCCGCGGGCTTCCCGATGCGCGACCGGATCCGTGTCGTGGCCGAGGTGGCCGAGGCTCTCGCGCACGCGCACGAGCGCGGGGTGCTGCACCGCGACGTGAAGCCCGCCAACATCCTGCTCTCGCCGACGCTTTCGGCGAAGGTCACGGACTTCGGGATCGGAAAGCTCCTGACCGGCGACACGGAGCTCACGTCGACCGGGCAGATGGTGGGTTCGCCCGCCTACATGTCTCCCGAGCAGATCAAGGGCGAGAAGCTGGACGCCCGCACCGACATCTTCTCCCTCGGCATCGTCCTGTACCAGGCGCTGACGCTGCGCAAACCGTTCCCGGCCGACACCCTGACGACGCTCGTTTACCAGATTCTCCACGAGGAGCCGCCGGATCCGAGCCTCGTCTCGAACGACGTTCCCGAGGGTCTGCGCGAAATCATCCAGAGGTGCCTCGCGAAGGACCGCGCGAATCGGTATGCCGACGCGGGAGAGCTGGCTGACGACCTGCGCGAGGTGCTGGGTTTTTCACCGGTCGGATCCACGGCGGGACTTTCGGAGAGCAAGGTCAAGCGTCGGCCCCCGTCCGGCACGCATCCGCCGATCGCGCCGCTGAACCCGCCCTCGAACCCTTACTCCTCGAGCGCGCCCACGGCCGCGATGCGCGTCTCGCTTCCGGTGGGAAAGGCGGCCGAGGACGCGATCACGTCCGCGCCGACGGTGGCGTCGATGCCCGCGGTCGCCGCTCCCGAGACAGATTCCGAATCGCCCACGATCACGACCGGCCGCCGCATGGGCGAGGCCGTGGCGAAGGCGGCCGCCTCTGGCGCCGCGGCGTCCGTTCCGCCTCCGGCCGGCCGGAAGAAGGGCGTCTCCCCGCTCGTCCTCGGAGGCGGGCTTCTCGCCGTCGCCGCGGTCGTTCTCGGCCTCCTTGCGCTCTCGAAAAAGAATGACGCGAAACTCGACGGGACGGCGCCCGCGCCCACCAGCGCTCTGGCTTCCGCCGTCGCGCCCCCGGGCACGGGCGTGCCCGCGGCCACGGCGGAGTCCCCCAGTCCGTCTCCGAATCCGCGCAGCGCTTCGTCGCCGGCGACGGCCGGGCCCGCGGTCGCGGTCGTCGAGACGCCCGCTCCCGAGAGCGCGCCGACGGCGATGCCCGTGAAGAAGGTTCGCGCCAAGCCGACGCCGGTCCCTGCCGAGGCGCCGGTGGCGGCCATACCGGCGGCGTCGAAGACGGTGAAGCCTGTGCAGAAGCCCGCGGACCTCACGGTCACGGTCCGCCGCTTCCTCAAGATCGACGCCTCGCCGAGCCAGGCCCGCGTCTACCTCGACGGGCGATACATCGGCATCGTTGACGACTGGGATGACTCAGGCGGCGGCTCGCTTCTCGCCTTCAACATCGAAGGGACGCATCGCCTCCGCATCTGCGCTCCGGAGCATCGCGACTTGATCGTCGATCTCATCGTCAGATCGACGGCCACCGACGACAGGGTCACGATCGACCGCCCCCTCGAGAAGGGGACTCCGGACGGCCCGACCGGCCCCGAGGGGAAGCTCAAGCGGCCGAGCTACCGGACCGTCGGCAGCGCCGTGTTCAACGTCAGCCCTCCGGACGCAATGGTCACGGTGAACGGGCGCGAGCTGGGGCCGGCGTCGAAATTTACGGACGAGGGGGTTCAGTTCGCGGACATGGCCGTCTACGAAGTTCTTCTCACCGCGCCCGGGTACGAGTCGAAGTCTCTGCGCGTTCTCGTCGGGCCGACGGCGGGAGAAGTGCGCGCGAACATCAAGGAAAAGCTGAAGAAGATGTGAGCGCAGGCGTCGAGAAGAGCGTCAGCCGGGCCCCGCGAGAATGCGGAAGCCCGCGGCCTTCTTGATCGCCTCCTCGAGCCGCC
Source organism: Acidobacteriota bacterium (assembly GCA_030278895.1). Lineage (GTDB taxonomy): Bacteria > Acidobacteriota > Thermoanaerobaculia > UBA5066 > UBA5066 > Fen-183. Next base: position 420 of record JARXKK010000152.1, on the reverse strand, counting down.
TCGCGAGGACGAGCGCGATTCCCGCAAGAAGCGGCGCGCCTTCGGGAGCGCCCGATTCGAGGAGAGTCTGGAAGACCGCGCGCGTCAGGACATAGACCACGGCGGGGCCGCCGTGCGCGTAGATGTCCGCGGACCGCGGCGCGTCGTCCACGAGCGCCATCTCGCCCGCGATGTCACCGCGGCGGAGAATCGCGAGGGCCTCCTCGCCGGCGCCCGCGATCTCGAGCGACACGCGGAGACGACCCTCGGCGAGCAGGAAGGCTTCGTCGCCCCGTTCGCCCGCCGCGACCAGCGCGGCTCCCGGGAGGACGGTCCGCGCCACGAGGCCGAGCGAGGGGAGGAGCGCCGGGTCGAGGCCCGCGGTTTCGAAGAGGTCGCTCGCGCGGGCCGGGTCGACCGGTCCGTCTTCGATCGTGCCGG
>JARXKK010000151.1 GCA_030278895.1 Acidobacteriota bacterium | reverse complement strand
AGTCGTCGTTCGTGTCCATGATGCGGCCCATCATTTCGTTCGTGACGACCTGGGGCGGCACGTAGAAGCCTGAGCCCGAAATGACCGTCGTGCGCTCGTTCTTCGGCGGAGGCGTCAGGTTTTTCACGCCGCCGAGTCTAGCGGAATTCCATCGCAGTAACGCGGGCCGGGAACGCGGCCGCGAGCGCGATTTTCGCCCTCGTCCTAGAATAACGTTTCAATCTTCGACGAGGTGACACGATGAAGCGGATTGTCTCGGCGTTCTCCCTGCTCGTCCTTCTCACGGCTCCGGCCGTCCTCGCGCAGGGCAACAAGCCGCGCGTGGCCGTCCTGGAGTTCAAGAACAAGGCCTCTCACTACACGTGGACCTGGTACGAGGCCGGTCGCGGCGCGCAGGACATGCTCGTGACCGAGCTGGTCAAGAGCGGCAAGTATCGCGTCATCGAGCGCGAGCAGCTCGCCGCGATCATGCAGGAGAAGGGCTTGTCGCTCTCGGGCGACATCGACCCGCGCACGGCCGTGAAGTTCGGCAAGATGCTCGGTGTCGAGTACCTCATCGCCGGCGCCGTCACCCAGCTCGGGACCACCGACCGCGGGGCGAGCGTTCCCGGCGGCCTGTTGCGCGGGCTGCCGTCGGTGAACGTCCGCTCGCAAAAGGCCGAGGCGGCCGTCGACGCGCGCGCCTTCTCGACCTCGACGGGCGAGATCGTGTGGGCCGACACCGCGAAGGACGAGTCCTCCGACGCGAGCGTGTTCGTCGCGGGCGCCGGCGGCGGCGCCTCGGACCACGGCAAGGTCGACAAGATCCTGCGTCCCGTCGTCCAGAAGCTGGCCTCCTCCTTCGCGAAGGCCGACCTCAAGTCGTCCGGCATGGGCGGCCACGGCGACGCGTCCGGCATCGTTGGCAAGATCGCCAACGTGGAGGGCGGCACGCTGTACCTCAATGCCGGCTCCGAGGGCGGCGTCAAGGAAGGCGACGAGTTCACGGTTTACCGCGTCGGCAAGCAGATCAAGGACCCGGACACCGGCGAGGTCCTCGGCGCCGACGAGGTGAAGGTCGGGCGCGTGAAGGTCACGGCCGTGAAGGGGGCGCGGCTCTCGACGGCCACCGCCGTCTCGGGAAGCGGCTTCAAGGCCGGAGACACGCTCAAGAACTAGCGATTCGAAAGGGCTCGGGCTTCCTGCACGCGGGGCGAGCGGGGAGCCCGGGCCTGCGCCTTGTCGAGCTCGGACCGGAGCTCGCCGCGCGCGTCCCCGAAGGCGAGGCCCAGGACCCACTCCGCGTCCGGCCCGGGATTCGGGCCCATCGCGCGAACCTCGTCGGCGACGAAGCGCAGGACGCGCGTCTCGCCCGCGGGGCCGGAGTTCCGGAGCGCCATCGTGAGGAGCTGCCAGGCCTCGGCGTTGTTGCCGTCCGCGTAGGCGACGCCCGCGCGCGCGTACGCATCGAGGAAACGCACCTCGGGCGTCGGCCGCCGCGCGAGAACCTCGCGCGCCGAGCCCATCGCGCTCACGAAGTCCTCGCGCGAGAGGCGCGCGCGGCCGCGCGTATCGAGGGATTCCCAGGCCGCCGAGAGCTGCGTGTCGCCCGAGAACGCCGCTCCGGAGAGGAGAGGAGGAAAAAAGGTTTGCTTCGGACGGGAGATGGGAACGTCCTCGCGCGCCGAGCCGCCGGCTGTGCCTCGGGAGGCGATGCGGGAAGTCTCGGATTTTTCTTTGAAGGGTGAGTGAGGCGTCGGCGTGCCCGCCGCCGTGGCGGTGCCCGGCGCCAGCGCTTCGGCGCCGGTCGAGGGGGCCGCCGAAGGTGTTGCGGGGGCCAGATTCCCCTTCAAAGAAATATTCGGCGTTTCCCGTGCCGAGACGCCTGTCGTCTCGCGTCCGGCTCCCATCCCTCTCAGCAGAAAATAAATTCCTCCCCCGGCGCTCAGAAGCAGCAGGGCCGCGAGGCCGACTTTCACGCCGCGCGTGGCGTCCTTCGGCGCGCCGTCCGGCGCGCCCTTCGAGAGGGACGCGGGCGCGGCGAGAGCCCCGGGCGATAGCGCGGGCGCGGAGACGATCGTCGCCACGTTCGATTCGTCCTGCAAGACCTGCGGCACCGTCGCCGCCGCCCCCGGAACCGCGAGCGCCGCCCCGAGAGCCGCGACGAACGCGCTGCAGGACGTGAACCGGTCCTCGGGCTTCTTCGCGAGGCCGCGGGACAGCACGGCGTCCACGGAGGCGCCCGTGCCCGGGAGGACCGTCGAGAGCGGGGGAGGAGGCGTCGAGACGTGCTGGTGGAGGACCGCGAGCGGCGATTCCGCCGAGAAGGGCACGCGGCCCGCCAGCAGCTCGAACGCGATCACGGCCAGCGCGTACTGGTCCGCGCGGCCGTCCAGCGCCTGGCCCATCGCCTGCTCGGGCGCCATGTAGAGCGGGGTTCCGAGCACGGTCCCCGTGGCCGTCAGCCCCGACGAGACCTCGGCGCTTCGCGCGAGGCCGAAATCGGCGAGAAGGGGACGGCCCTGCGCGTCCATGAGGACGTTTCCCGGCTTGACGTCGCGATGCAGGATGCCCTTGGAATGCGCATGGTCCAGGGCCGCGGCGATCGCCGAGAGCCAGCTGATCGCGAGGGCCGGGGGAACGGGTCCCAGGGCGCGACCCTTGAGCGAGCCGCCGGATACGAGCGGCATGACGAGAAAGGAGACCTCGGCGGCGTCGACGATGGTGGTCCCGTAGTCGAAGACGGGGAGGATGTTCGGGTGCTCGAGGCCGGCGACGAGGCGAGCCTCCCGGAGGAAGCGCTCGCGGAACGTGGAGTCGGCGGCGACCGGCCCGAGGATGACCTTCACGGCCACGATGCGCTTGAGCGTTTCGTCCTCGGCGGTGAAGACCTCGGACATACCGCCGACACCCGCCTTGTCGAGGAGGCGGTAACGCCCGAGGACGGTTCCGGCTGTGACGGGCATGGTCGGTGTCGGGAGAATACCGGAGGATCGCTCCGGCGCCCGAGGAGGAGAATGCCGCCGTGTCCGCCTTCGAGCTTCCGACGAATCCACTCGCGCTCCATCCGCGCACGCGCAGGCAGAACCGGTACGTTTACGCCGTGCGGGCGCGGCGGTCGCGGGGGATCTCGATCGGCGTCAACCTCGATCCGCAGAAGACCTGCAATTTCGATTGCGTGTACTGCGAGGTCATCGACCGCCGGGAGATTGAAAAGGGCACGCCGAGGCCGGCCATCGCCGTGGACGAGGTCGCGAAGGAGCTGACGGAAGAACTTTCTCTCCACCGCCGGATCGCGCCGTCCTACGAAGCCGATCCCGTGCGCGACATCTCCTTCGCGGGCGACGGCGAACCCTCGACGTTCCGGGGTTTTCTCCCGCTCGCTCGCGCCCTCTTCGACGTCCGGGACGCCGCGGGCTTTCGGGACGTGCCGTTCGTCCTCATCACGAACGGCTCGGGCCTCGCGCGGGAGGAGATGCGCGCCGCGCACGACCTCTTCACGGAGCGGGGCGGCGCGTTCTGGATCAAGCTCGATGCGGGGACGGAGGAGTTCTACCGGCGGATCTGCCGGACGGCCGTGCCGTTTGGCCACGTCCTCGCGAATCTGCGGGAGGCCGCGCGGCGGCACCCGGTCGTCGTCCAGTCGATGTTCCTGAGGTGGAAGGGCGCCGCGCCCGGCGCGTCCGAGATTGCGGCGTGGGCGGGCCGTCTCGCGGACGTCGTGGCCGCGGGGGGCCGGCTCTCGCTCGTGCAGGTCTACACGGTCGCGCGCGAGACGATGGAGCCGGACGTCACCGCGCTGACGGCGAAAGAGCTGGAGGGCATCGCGGCGGTCGCGCGAGCGGCCGTGCCCGGCATACCCGTCGAGACCTTTTCCTGAGACGGGCCTCGTCGGGCGCGCGGTCAGCCAGCCGCGCTCAACCGGCGGCGGCCGAGTCGGAGTCCGTCGGCGGGTGGTACAGGACCACGGACGACGGCCCCGTGCGGATCGCCTGCTCGAGCGCTTCGTTCGCGCGGAGGACGAGCGTCGCGGTGTCGAAGGCGTCGTCGGGGTAGACCGCCACGCCCGCGCTCAGGCCGAGCCGGACGCCGGCGGCGACGAGCCGCTCGTCCATCCCCTGCTGGAAGTTCTTCTGGACCGAGTGGAGGGCGCGATGCGCCTGCACCTTACCCGCCTCGAAAATGAGAATGTAGAAGCGGTCGTCCTCGTCGCGCGCGACGAAATTGACCGCGCGCGTCGAGCGCACGAGCTTCGCGGCGAGCTTCGGCATGAGGGAATCGCCCGAGTCCGGCCCCAGCTTCGCGAACGCTTCCTTCAGGCCGTCCATGCGCAGGTGCGCGACGGCGATCGACTGGCCGTTGCGTTCGGCCCGCCGAAGCTCGGACTCGAGCCGTTTGCCGAGGGAGGACCGGTTGTAGAGACCCGACTGGCTGTCGCGTTCGGTCTGCTGCTCGATGAGCTTCATGAGGCGCGCGTTGTGGAGCGCCACGGCGGCGGCGTCCGCGAGGAGGTCGAGCCGTTCCTTGAGGTCCACCGGCCAGTCTTCGCTTCCCCGGCGCGCGCCGACCGAGAGGACACCGATGAGCTCGTCGTGGTACGCGAGCGGCACGGCGGCCGCGCGGATGAGCGGCGCGGCGGCGCCGCCGGTGTTGCCCGGGAAGAACGTCGAACCCTCGGCGGGGCCGGCGACCGAGAGGGTCTTGTCGAGGAACGTGCGCACGATCGGATGCCCGGTGTGCTCGAAAGCGACGGAGCGCCCCACTTCGTCGCCCACGTCCGCGCCCCAGCGCGTCGAAATCTTCGCGGACTTCGAAGCGGGGTCGGCGTCCCAGAACTGCGCCGCGTCCGCCTTGAGAAGCGTGACGGCCTGTTCGCACAGCGTCTGCTTGATGCGGTCCACATCGAACGTGGTGGCCAGGGAGCGGCCCACCTCGCGGAGACGGTCGAGGAAGCGGTACGACTCGCGCTCCTGCTGGAGGAGGCGGGCCGAGGTGATGGCGAGCGAGACCTCGACGCCGAGCGCCTCGAAGGAGCGCAGGTCCTCCGAGGAGAGGGCGTGCGCGCGCGCGCCGGTGACCGCGCAGAGGACGCCCGCGGGCGCGCCGCGGTACACGAGCGGCACCGCGAGAAGGCCGACAGGAGGCGTGAGTTTCGTGACGGCCGCGCCCGACGGCAGGAGCGCGGCGCCGTGCGGGTCTTTTCCGACGTCGGGCAGCAGAAGGTGAGAGGTCTCCGTCGCGAGATGGCCGACGAGCGTGTTCGAGATTTCCACGGCCGCGGAGTTTCCGCCGCCCTTGACGAAGGCGGCCTGCGCGCCCGGCAGCTCGCCCGCGGGGAGGAGCCTGAGGACGCAGACGTCGAAGTCGAACTGCGGGCCCAGCTCGTCCACGGTGCGGGCCGCGATCGTGGCGACGTCCGGCTGACCCGACAGGGCCGTGTGGAGACGGCCCACGAACGCGTTGCGCTCGCTGTGCCGGCGCTCGGCGTCGAGGAGCCGAGCCTTGTCGAGGGCGCCCGCCGCAAGCTTCGCGAGCTCCTGCGCGAGCCGCAGCTCCTGCGGCGTGAGGGCGAAGCCGCCGCGCCGCGACATCGTGAGGAATCCGAACACGAGGTCGCCCGCGTGGAGAGGCAGGCACATGCGGCGGCGGCGCGGAGGATTCGAGCCGGGCTCGTCCTCGAAGGCGGGGCCGTGCGCCGAGAGGGCGCGTCCGAGCAATTCGTCCGCGTCGAGAGGGCGGCGGCCGGACAGGGAACGTTCGCCGCTCGTGGAGCCGCCCTGGTTGAGGATCTCCGTGACCTCGCGCGCCTCCGGGTGGAATCGATAAGCCGTCACGCGGTCGAATTCGAGCTCGCGCGACAGAGAGGCGACCGTGAGGCGGATGACCTCGTCGGGATTGAGGGAGAGGAACGCTCCGGAGGCGAGCTCGAAGAGCGCGACGGCTTCCTCGCGCCGCTTCATGAGCGTTCCGAGCGTGCGCTCGCGCTCGAGGATGTGGCCCACCGAGCGCGCGAAGATGCGGACGGCTTCCTCGGCCTCGACCTCGCCGGCGGCCATCGTCTCCATGACGACGCCGAAAACGGCCTGCGTCTGGTCCTTGATCTTCACGGGCGCGCCGAAGAAAGACAGCCCGCCCTCACTGACCTTCTTCGGACGCCCCTGCGTGAGGACGTCGGAAAGGTGCTGGTTGAGCCGCGTCTCGGCCGCGGCGGCGACGCTGGACCTCCCCGAACGGGTCATGGGCGGGACACCGGCGCCGGGGAGCAGGGCGACGACCGGCGCATCGAAGAAGTGGAGCGCGGCTGTCAGGATGCCGCCGAGGGCCTCGTCGAGGAGGAGACCCTCCTTGAGGGCGCCGTCGAACGCCTTGAGAAGAGGCAGCGCGGGAAAGCGGGCAAAGGAAGCCATGAATCGATCGCCATAATAGCGCCCCTACGGAGGTGCCCAATGCGCCCGGACGCTGCGGCAACGGAAGCTCTTGGTGATTCTCTGGCGCGGCTCCTGCCCGGCCTCGAGGCGTTCACGCGCTTCGAAGGCCCGGATCCGGCCGCGCGACGGACCCTGTGGCGGACCGCGCTCGACGAGCCGTTGCCCGAGACGGGATCCGGCCGCGAGGCCGTCCTCGAAATTCTGCGGTCGGTCGTCGTCGCGAACGGGCTCCGGATCGGCGCGCCCGGGTTCTCCGGATGGGTCACGACCATGCCGACGACCGTACCGGTCGTCGCCCAGCTCGCGGGCGCCCTCGTAAACCCGCAACGCTGGTGGGCAAGTCCCGGCAACTTCCTCGAGGTTCTGGCGCTCGGCTGGCTGGC
>JARXKK010000150.1 GCA_030278895.1 Acidobacteriota bacterium | reverse complement strand
TACTTGCCGGCGAACTTCGCCGGCCGCTTCTCGAGGAACGCCGCGACGCCTTCCTTCATGTCCTCCGTCGAGACACAGAGGCCGAAGAGCGTCGCTTCGTAGTCCTCGGCAGCGCCGAAGGGCATGTCGAGGCCGCGGTTCACGGCGTCGAGGACGCATCCGACCGCCATCGGAGCGCGAGAGAGGATCTTCGCGAGGATTGCGCGGGAGGTCGCGAGAAGCTCGCCGGGCTCGACGACGCGGTTCACGAGGCCGATGCGAAACGCCTCCTCCGCCGTGATGGGATCTCCCGTCAGGAGGATCTCGAAGGCGCGGCCCTTGCCCACGAGCCGCGGAAGCCGCTGCGAGCCCCCGTAGCCCGGCATCACGCCGAGGTTCACCTCGGGCTGGCCCAGCTTCGCCGTCTTCGACGCGACGCGGAGCGTGCACGCCATCGCGAGCTCGCAGCCACCTCCGAGCGCGAAGCCGTTGACGGCCGCGACGACGGGCTTGCCGAGGTTCTCGATTCGGTCGAAAAGAGCCTGTCCCTTCTTCGCGAAGGCGCGCGCGCCGGCCGGCGTGAGCGTGGTGAAGACGCGAATGTCGGCGCCCGCCACGAACGCCTTTTCGCCCGCTCCGGTCAGGATCACGCCGCCGACCGCGTCGTCCTGCCGCGCCTTCTCGAATGCGGCGGCGAGCGCGTCCATGACCTCGGGGTTCAGGGCATTGAGCTTGTCCGGACGGTTGATCGTGATCGTGAAGATGCGGTCTGCGGTTTCGGTGAGAACGACGCTCATCGCGCTCACGCGAACGGGTTCTCGTCCGCCGTCGGCCCGTAGATGGGAGGCAGCGGGACGTCGAGAAGCCGCAGGTAGACCGAGAGCTGCCCGCGGTGGTGGATGACGTGGCTCAGGATGAAGCTCCTCACGACCGCGACACGCGGCATCGTGAAGAGCGTCTTCGGGCCCATGGAAAGGCTCCAGCCGCCCATCGCCTTCGCATCGTCGATCTGCGCGAGGGCCGCTTTGGCGTCCGCGACGACCTTGTCGAAGCGCTCGACGATGCCCGAGGCGCGCTCGGGAACGGCGCGCGACGGGTCCGGGGGGGCCGCCGCCGCGTCGAAGCCGTCGCCGAGGAGCGACTTCGTCCACTCGGGGAGCGTCGCGACGTGCATCGCGAGCTTGCCGAGAGACATGGACTTCGGGTGCGGCGCCCAGCCGAGCTTGCCGTCCGGCACGCGCTCGAGAAGTTTGCGGGTCGTTGCGCTCTCGCGGTCGAACTCCATGATGTAGGGGTCGATCATGCGCATGGCTCAGCCCTTTCTGTTGCCGCGTTCGTCATATTCATAGAATCCTCTTCCCGTCTTCCTCCCGAATCTCCCCGCGAGGACCAGCCTTCGAAGGAGCGGCGGCGGTGAGAACCGCGCCTCGCGATATTCCGCGAACATGATCTCCGCGATCGCGTACACCGTGTCGAGCCCAACGTAGTCGAGAAGCTCGAACGGACCCATGGGATGCGCGCAGCCCAGCTTCATGCCCGTGTCGATGTCCTCGACGGAACCTATTCCCTGTTCGTGGGCGCGGATCGCGTCGAGGAGAAACGGCACGAGAAGGCGGTTGACGATGAAGCCCGTGTTGTCGCGGCAGGCGACAGGCACCTTGCCGACCGAGCGCGCAAATTCCGTGACGCGCGCGATCGTGTCGTCGGACGTTTCGATGGCTCGGACGACCTCCACCAGCTTCATGACGGGGACCGGGTTGAAGAAATGCAGGCCCGCGAAGCGATCGGGCCGCTTCGTCCCGGCCGCGAGCTCCGCGATCGTCAGGGACGACGTGTTCGAGCAGAAGATCGCGTGCGGCGCACAAGCCTTGTCGAGCGCATCGAACACCTCGCGCTTGGCGGCGAGATTCTCGACGATCGCTTCAATGACCAGATCGGAGGAGGAGATTTCTGCGAGAGAAGAAGAGAAGAGCAGGCGCGAGAGGATGGCCGATTCGTCTTCTTCTCTCAGCTTGCCGCGTTCTTTTGCCTTAGAGAGTGAATTCTCGATGCGGCGGCGGCCCGCGGCGAGCGCCCTCTCGTCGACCTCGCGGACGACGACCGAGTACCCCGCCTTCGCGCACACCTCGGCGATTCCAGATCCCATGAGCCCGGCTCCGAGAACCCCAACCGTACGGATTTCAAGCAACGGCCAGCCTCCGCCTTTCCCTCTTAACCATTCAAAGAATCGTTTCTTCTCACGCCAGCACCTCCACGACCACCGCAATCCCCTGCCCGCCGCCGATGCACGCAGAGGCGAGGCCCCAGCGCTTCCCGCGGCGGCGCAGCTCCTTGAGGAGCGTGAGCGTCAGGCGCGCGCCGCTCGCCCCCAGGGGGTGCCCGAGCGCGATCGCGCCACCATTCACGTTCAGTTTCGATCGATCCACGCCGAGCTCCTTCACGACGCCGAGGATCTGCCCCGCGAAGGCCTCGTTGATCTCGATCAGATCCATCTCTCCAAGGGTCTTCCCGGCCTTCGCGAGCGCCGCGCGGCAGGCCGACACCGGTCCGAGGCCCATCTCGGCGGGATCGCAGCCCGTGACCGCTTCGGACACGAGACGCCCGAGCGGGACGATTCCCTTTGCGCGGGCCCTTTCCTCCGTCGTGACGATCACCGCCACGGCTCCGTCCACGATGCCCGACGCGTTGCCCGCGGTGACCATCCCGTCCTTTCCGAAAGCGGGAGACAGGTTCGCGAGACCTTCGAGGGTCGTGTCCGGCGTCAGGTGGTCGTCCTCCGTCACGGAGACGGTCTTGCGTCCCCTCTTCGCTTCCACGGGGACGATCTCCTCGGCGAGCCGACCGGCCGCCCGGGCGGCTGAGGCCTTCTGTTGGCTCTCGAGGGCGAAGGCATCCTGCTCGGCGCGCGTGATCCCGAGACGGCGCGCGATGTTGTCCGAGGTCTGCGCCATGGCGATGCCGGGCACGGTGTCGAAGAGGCCGCTCATGAGCGCGTCCTCGAGCTTGCCCTGCCCGAGCCGGAGCCCGGTGCGCGCCCCGCGGATGACGAAAGGCGCCTGGCTCATGTTTTCGGTGCCGCCCGCGAGAACGGCTTCCGTCTCCCCGAGCTGAATGCGGTGCTTCGCCTGGATGATCGCCTCGAAGCCCGAGCCGCAGAGGCGATTCAGCGTCAGCGCGGGGACCTCTTTCGGCACGCCCGACCGGAGGCCGACGTGACGGGCGAGGTAGATCGCGTCCGGCGAGGTCTGGAGCACGTTCCCGAAGATCACGTGTCCGATCTCCTCAGGGGAGAACCGCGAGCGCCGGAGGGCTTCCTGGGAAGCGGCGACGGCGAGGTCGGTGGCACTCATGTCCGCAAAAAGGCCGTTGTAGTCGGCCATCGGCGTGCGGATTCCTTCGGCAAGAACGATCGTGGTCGTCACAGAGTCCTCGGGGTCGGTTTCTCCAGGGCCTCCTGCGCGGCGGCGAGACGCGCGCGGAATGGCTCGAGCGTTTTCATGTTCGCGCGGACGGAATCGGGCTCACGCACCTTCGATTCCCGGCGGATGCGCTCCGCCTCGCCTTCGAACTGCGTCGTCTGTTCGGCCAGCAGCTTCCGGGATCCCTCGTCCGCGGCGTCCGAAGCCCGGGCCTTCAGATCGCTCAGGGTCTTCTCGAGCATGGCGAGGGCCGACGCATTCAGCCGCGCCGTCATCGCGGCGGCGTCCGCTTCGAGCACGCGCTCTTTCACCCACAGGAACTCCTCGACGTTCACGCCGCGGCCCCGGGCGGCCGCGACATCGGCAGGCACCGTCGTGAGCGGATCGCCCGCCGGAGTCGGCCGGGCACCGCGGAGATCCAGACGCACGCGGTCCAGGATCGAGAGGTAGGTTTCCACCTGGGCCACCGTCACGCGCCCGTCGGCCGGAGGCCTGTACACGTCGCGCGTTTCGGCCCGGGAGAGCGGCGCGCTCGTCGGAATCCCCGGTCCGGCGTCTTTCGGGCCGCAGCCCGCGCAAACGGTCGCGAGGACCGCCGCGACGCAGGGAAGCAGAGAACGCATACCCGAATGATAGCCGCGTGGTACGATTTTTTGGTTCCATGCTGACGCAGGTCGGGAAGTACCAGATCATCGAGAAGATCGGTGTGGGCGGATTCGGCACCGTCTACAAGGGGCGGGATCCGTTCATCAAGCGGAACGTCGCGATCAAGACCTGCCAGAGCGAAGAAGAAGAGATCAAGAAGCGTTTCTTCCGCGAGGCCGAGTTCGCGGGCAACCTCCATCACCGAAACATCACGACGATCTACGACTTCGGCGTCACCGACGACGGCACGCCTTACATCGTCCAGGAGTTCCTGACCGGCGACGACCTCGACAAGGCGATCAAGCAAAAGGAGCCGCTGACGCTCGCGCGCAAGCTCCAGATCCTGATCGACGTGTGCGAGGGACTCGGCTACGCGCACGCGGCCGGCATCATCCACCGCGACATCAAGCCGTCGAACATCCGGATTCTCGAGGACGGGACCGTCAAGATCATGGATTTTGGAATCGCGAAATCCATGGTCTCTCAGTCGACGCTCACGCAGACCGGCATCACGCTGGGCACGGCGTCCTATCTCGCTCCCGAGCAGATTCGAGGTGAGGATCTCGACCCGCGAACGGACATTTTCTCGCTCGGCGTTCTCGCCTACGAGATCGTGACCGGACAGAAGCCCTTCACGGGCGACCACATTTCCACGGTTCTCTACAAGATCATGAACGAAGTGCCGCCGCCACCGAGCTCACTCGACTCGGCGCTGCCCCGCGGCCTCGACGCCATGATCCTCAAGGCTCTCGAAAAGGACCGCACGAAGCGCTTTGCCTCCTGTGCCGAGCTCCGCGCCGAGTGCCTGACGCTTCTCCAGACCGTCCCGGAAGGGCCCGCCTTCCAGATGCCGCCCGAGAGCGACATGGACAAGACGGTCGCGACGCCGTCCGCCGGATTTCAGCTCTCGACCGCGGCCTCTCTCGGCGCGTCCCCGGCGGCAAAGTCCTCCCGCGTTCTCGACACGCCGCTCGGTCCGCCCGCGTCCGCCCGTGCGACGCCCGGAGGGGTCGCGGACGTCCACCTTCGCACGGACGGCGCGGCGGCAGGCCACCGGGTCGCGCGCGAAGAAGGCGGATCCGCGCTGAAAGTCTTCCTCGCCGCGATCGTGCTGGTGGCGGTTGCGGGAGGCACATGGTTCGTCGCGCAGAGGAGACACGCCTCGGCCCCACTGTCGGCCGAGCGCACTCCGGGGGCGGACTCGTCGACGGCGGGAGCTCCGGCGCCTCCGCCTTCCACGGCTCCCGCGACGGCGAGCGCCGAGCCGGCCACGGCCGCTTTTTCGCCGGCTGCCGAGCCCGCTCCCCCTCCGGTCGCCGAGCCGACGGCCGCGCCCGTCAAGGTGAAAGAAGTCGCCACGACCGCGCCCGTCACCTTCAAGTCGAACATTTACGCCGAACTCTTCATCAACGGAAAGCGCCAGAGCGCGAACCTCCCGAGGGCCACTACCGTCACGCTCAAGCCGGGCCGGTATTCCGCCGTCTTCGACGCGCCGGGTTTCATGAAGATCCCGAAGGAATTCGAGATCTCGGCCGCCGACCCCAGGGCCCTGACCGTGCCATGCGAGTTTCCGGGGCGCGGCATCGTCTCGTTTACCGCTCTTCCCGCGGGGGCCGAGATCCGCGTCGACGGCCTCCTGATCGGTGCCTCGACGGGCGGGCCCATGAAGAAGACGCTCCGCGCCGGTCCCCACGAGATCAGCGTGAGTCTTCCCGGCTACAAGGCCGTCATGAAGCCGTTCGACGTCGCCGAAGACGACTCGTTCGCGATCCCCCGTATCGAGTTGAAGAAGGAATAGCTAGAATCTCGCTCGTGAAGCGCGTCCTTCTCCTGTCTTCTCTTGCGTCTTCTCTCGCGATGGTCCTTCTCCTCGCCGCGCCCGCCCGCGCACAGGAAGGCTCGGAATCGCTCGAGAAAGAGGCGCGGAAGGCCGTGAACGCGGGCCAGTTCCGCAAGGCTGCGCTCAAGTTCGAGAGCGCGGCGTCCGCCGCGAGCGATCCGCAACGCCGTTCGCGCATGCTCGTGCAGTCCGCCTGGGCGAGCTTCAACGACGGAAAGAAGTCCGACGCGCAGGACGCCCTGCGGCGCGCGTTCACGGCCAGCCCCGACCTCGAGGTCGTGGCCGACTTCTTCTCGCCCGACTTCGTGAAGCTCGCGGCCGAGGTCCGCGCCTCGGCGGTGGCCGCGCAGCCCCCGCCCGCCGCCGACCTCGGAGAATTGAAGCGTGTCGCGAGGGAGAAGCTCGCGGACGGCAACACCGAGGACGTCATTCACGATCTGCTCTACAACGTGCCGCGCGAAAAGCTCGATGCCGAGGCGGTCGATCTCCTCGCCCAGGCATACGAGAAGCAGGGCAAGTTCGCCGAGGCCGCGCGCGTGCGGGCGTCCGGCGCCGAGGCCCCGAAGGCCGGTCCCGTGGCGGGGAAGGCCGGACCCGCGACGCCACCGGCATCCGCCCCGCCCGCCCCCCCGGCCGCAGGGCAGGGCCCGGTTCGCGCCCCAACGGCTGCGGGATCCGGGGCGCTGCCCACGATGACGGCGGCCGACTACCTTGCCGCCGGCCGGGGCGCGCTTTCGCGCGGCGACGCCTTGACCGCGCAGTCGGCCGCAAACCGGATGCTCGAGATCGACCCGCAGTCGAGCGACGCCTACCGCCTCCTCGGAAACGCGGCCGCCCTCCGGGGCGAGAAGGCCTTCGCCAAGGCCACGCTCGATCAGTCGCTGAAGTACAACGAGAAGAACGAGGGAACGCTCCTCGACCTCTACGAGCTTTCGATGGGCGACAGGAACTGGGACGCCGCGCTCGACGCGCTGCGCCGGGCGACCGAGGTCAATCC
>JARXKK010000149.1 GCA_030278895.1 Acidobacteriota bacterium | reverse complement strand
AGCTGCTTGACGAGGACCGCCGCGACGTCGGCGTCTTCCTTCGGGCAGATGTGCGCCGAGGACGAAACGATCGTGACCTTCGACCCGAGACGGGCGAAGGCCTGCCCGATCTCGGTGCCGATCGGCCCTCCGCCCATGACGAGAAAGTTGGCGGGCAGCGTCCGGGCGTGCCAGACCGATTCGTTCGTGAGGTAGCCCGCCTCCTCGAGCCCGGGGATGGGCGGGATGTTCGCGCGAGAGCCGGTGGCGACGACCACGTGGCGGCCCCAGACCGTCGTCCCGTTCACCTCGACCTCGTGAGCCGACCTGAGCTTGCCCGCGCCGAGGAGGACGTCGACGCCGAGTCCCTCGAACCTTTCGACGGAGTCGGCCGGGGCGATGTGGGCCTGGACGCCATGAACATGGTCCATGACGGCGGCGAGATCCTGCGGACCGGGGTCGGACGCGCCCCGGATCGCGAAGCGGCCCGCCTCGCGCGCCGCGTGGGCGGCCTTCCCCGCGCGGATGAGCGCCTTCGACGGGACGCAGCCGTACTGGAGGCAGTCGCCGCCCATCCCCTGCACGGGAGCGCGGCCCACCGGCGCATATGGCAGCACGTGCTTCTCGACCAGCGCGACGCGCGCCCCGAGACCCGCGCCGCCGGCCGCGACGACGAGTCCGCCGGAACCGCCTCCGATCACGACGAGGTTGTATCGCTCCATCACGTCTCCCCGGAAGATGCGCCGAAGGGGCCCGTTTGTTCCGTTGTGCCGCGTAAGATCGAGTGCGGGAGGTTAGCTCAGGGGTAGAGCGTCTGCTTTACACGCAGCAGGTCATCGGTTCGATCCCGATACCTCCCACCAGCTAACCGTCCGGGGCGGCTCGTCGGCGCGGCATGAGACTCATTCTTGATCTCCAGGCGAGACGGGCATACGATCTCGACCGTAGTGGAGGAAACGCGCATGGCTGAGAGCGAGAAAAAGGATGGTCAGGTTCCTGAAGTGGCGCCGATCGAAGCCGACGCCAAGGAGCTGGCCGAGGAGAGCCTGGAGAAAGTCGCCGGCGGGATGGGCGCCGCCGTTCCACACTTCGGTCATGCCAGCTCGCTGAAAGGCCCTGGCGACCCGTGCTGCCTGGGCTAGTCCTGGCGGGCTAGGGGCGATTTCCTGAGTCCGGCTTCGGGGGAAGCGCGGCACGAGTGGTTCGTCGGCTCGTTCCGGAGGGTTCGCGGCCGCGCTCCGAAGGTGGCGGCCGGACCCGCATACGTCGTCGATTGCCACCGGAACCACGGGGGCCCCTACTCCGGTGCAACCGCGCTCCTGCGCGCGATCGTGCCCGGCGCCTACGCCGCCGCGCCCGATCTCACGCTCAAACACGCGCTCACGCTGCTGTCGATCGCTCCTGAGCTCGCGGAGCTGCTCCCGGTCGGTGATCTTCTTTCCCGTGAGCTGTCCCTGTCGCGCGAGGGCAACTCCCGCCTCTACACCGCGCGCCTCGCGCACGGCGTCGCGGACTTCCTCGTCGCCGCTCTCGTTCGTAATGCCTGTTCCCGCGCCGCCCTGTGGTTCGAGAACGTCGACGGGGCCGATCCCCTGGACCGGGAGCTCATCGCGGTCCTGCTCGTGCGGGCGGACCCCCGCTCGCTCCGGATCGTCGTGAGCACGCCCACCGAGGACATCGACGAGCCGCTTCTCTCTGCGCTGAGGTCCCACGCATCCGTCCGCCTCGCCGTGCCGCTGCACTCCGGGACGGTGGACGAAGCCGACCGCCGCGTCAGGGCGCTCTCCTCCCCGCGCCGGCGTGCCCTCGCCCTGCGCTACGTCGAATCCGACTGCACGTCGGAGGATCCCTGTGTCCGGCGTGCCTACGATCTCTCGGACGCGGAGCTCCGTGGGGAGCTTCACGGGCTTCGCCTCGCCAGACTGATCTCCCGAGGCGCCGCGCCGTCCTCATCTCTTGCGCTTGGCGCCATCCCCTTCCACAGCGAGCGGGCCGCGACGCCCGTGGTCGAGCCCCTCGTTCACGCCGCAGCCCTGTGCATGCGCATGGGCTATTACGAAGCGAGCCTCGACCTTTCACAGCGCGCAACCCGCCTGATCGGCGGCGACGCGGGACATCAGGCCTTCGGCCAGCTTGGACGGAACATCGTCTTTTCGCTCCTCATGCTCGGCAGATACGAGGACGTGGAGGCGTACGCACGGGAGATCGAATCGGTCACCGACGAGCCCGCGCTTCGTTCCCACTGCGCGTACGCCATGGCCATCCTGAACGCCCGTTTCCGTCCGGCCGAGCGGCGCGACTATGGCGCGGCGAGTGCGTGGATCGAGAAGGCGATCGCATTCGCGGAGGCCCTGCCCGATTCGGAAGCCAGGGTCGCCCGCATCGTCTTTCTCAAAAACCCGCTCGCGCTCGTGGAGATGCGCACCGGTCACGACGAGGAGGCGCTTCGGCTGCTCTCGGACGGGCTGCGGCTCCTCGCTCGCGAGGCGCCCTCCCGGGTTGAAACCGAGAGCATCACTCTTCTGCGGAACCGGGCGCGGATCCACGCCGCAATGGGACGGACGCAGCGGGCGCTCGACGACATCACCACCCTGCTGCACCTCGAGCCGACGAACAGCGAGGCGCATTTGGATCGCGGCATGCTCTTCCAGGGGCTCGGCCGCATGCAGGAAGCGCTCGAGGACTACGACGCCGCCGTTGCGTGGAGCCCTCCCTACGCGGAGGCGTACTTCAACCGCGCGCTCGCGCTGCGCGCCCTGGGCCGGGGGGACGAGGCGCTCCTCGACCTCACGCACGTGCTGGCGCTCGCGCCGCGCCATACCGCCGCCCTCATCAACCGCGCGGGCCTCTTCTACGAGCGGCGGGATTACGCAGCCGCACGGGAAGACGTCGAGCGCGTCCTGACGCACGAACCGCTTCAGGCGAAGGCGTGGTGCCTGGCGGGCCTCCTCGAGATGGCGGCGCGGCGCTGGCCGGACGCGCGCAAAGCCTTCGACCGGGCGCTCGCGTGCGACGGCGCCGAGCTCACGGCCCTCATCAACCGCGCCACGCTTCTCCTGCGCGAAGGCGACGTGGCCGGCGCTCTGCGCGATCTCGACGCCGCGATCGAGCGGCACGCGGACGCGACGGCGCTTTACAACCGCGCCCGCATCCTGCAAGCGCAAGGGAAGGCGGCTGAAGGGCCCTGATCACTTCTTCGCGGCGCCTGGGACTTCGAGCCTCTCGAATCCTGCTTCCTTCGACGTCTCGTCGAGGATGCCGATCGAGATCAGAGGCGACGGGCTCGTCGTGACGACCTCCCCCGCGTAGGTGACGTGTGAGGCGGCGGCGCCCTCCGGCAGCGTGAAGTCCCTGGTGACCGGCGTCATCGTCGTGACGTCGCCGCCGTCGAGGAGCGCGACGAACGCCGAGACCTTCGCGTGGCGTCCGCCGGCCCCGGGGAGGAGCACGAGCGCGCGCGCCGGAATCTGCACCTCGAACGACACGCGGAGCCCCTTCTTTCCTGACGGCGCGGTCCCGACGATGCGTGCCGTGATCGGGAAGCGCGGCGACTTGAGGATGCCGAACAGGTTCGAGACGACCTTGTCCGACATGCGCTCCTCGGGCGAACGCTCGACGAACGTGTGGCGCGTGCGGACGACGAGGCCGGCTTTGAGGGCCCGGAGCTCGATTTTCTTCTCCGGGCCGCCGCCCCGCGCCGCGAAACCGAACGAATAGTACGTATCGAGATCCTGCGACACGCGCGCGAGAGTCTGGGGGGCCGCCTCCGCCCCGAGACCCACGAGGCCGCCCGTGTCGTCCACGGCGAGATGCAGCCCTTGGCCCTCGTTCGCGTCGATCTCCATCCCGCGCCGGTTCGCAGCCTGTCCCGTGAAGGAGGGGTTCTTTCGTTCGACGACCGACAGGTCGAAGTCGCCACCGGCCTCCGGGTAGAGGCCGTGGAGCGTCACGCCGTAGCCGTTCGCGGTCTTCGCGAGCGACAGGAGGAGCTCGCGTGCGTCGAAGTCCCGTGCCTCCGGCGGGAGGACCGTGTCCCGGTCGAGCCTCTTCGAGAGGAAGTACTCGAGACCGGGGTTGCGAGAGAGACGGTGGCTCGCGACGACGAGCACCTTGCGCCCCTCCAACCCCCCGAGCTCGGCGAGGACGGAGCGGATGGTCGCGACCTTCCGCCGCATCCGGAGCCACTCCTCGGTCGCGAGGAGACGCGCCTCGGATATGACGTTGGGATCGACAGGCTTGGGCAGCTGAAGCGTGGCTTGAGGCGGCGTCGTCGCGACGCCGCGCCCTCTCGCCTCGCGCGCCGCGATCTCGGCCTCGGCCTGCGCGATTTCGTCCGTGAGGCGCTCGGACGATTCGGTTCCCGCAAACACGCTGGGGGGGCGGGCGCTCTCCGCCGCGAGCTTCTCCAGCGCGCGGTGGATCGTCGGGGCGTCCCCGGTGAACGGAACGCGCACGGTGAGGCCTGCGTCGAACGAGAGGAGCGCGACTTCGTCGCCGGGGCCGATCGTCCGCGCGACGAAGTCGTCGAGCGACTGGAAGAAGCGCTTGCTCCTTCGGGCGTCGCCAAGGGTGAGGCGGTCGACGAAGAGCGCGATCTTCCTCGGGGGGCGCGCGGACGCGAACGCGTCCTCGATGACCGCGGGAACCGCGGCGCCGCCCGTCGTCCCGCCGGCGATCTCGGAGAAGTTCGAGATGGCAGCGGGGCGGCCTCCGACGACGAGCGCGAAGTCGGCGGCCGTGAGGCCGCGCACCGGACGGCCTTTCTCGTCCGTCACGTTCGCGTCGAGGTTGACGAGCGAGACCTCCTGCGAGGCCGCGACGCGGCCCGCCTTGTCGGAGCGCGTTTTCGCGGCTTCGCCGGCGGGGGCAGGCTCGGATGACGCGATTTCGGCCTCGGCCTCGGGCCCGGCGTCCGCGGCTTTGTCGGGCCGGCGGCCCGCGAGCGCGAGCCCCGCGTCCTCGGGGGAGAGCCGGAAGGCCGAAGGATCGAGGTCCTCCGCGATCCAGCAGATCGTCTGCGCGTCGAGCCCGGCACGCAGGGACTCCCAACCGCGCACGAGGTCGTCGGCGTTCGCGATCCGGCGTCCGGCCGGCCAGCCGCCGCCCGTCGCCCGGCCGACGCGCCAGACTTCGAGCGGCACGAGGATATCGGCGAGATAACGGCGCGCGTCGTCGGCGCCGTATGCGCTCTCTTCGCGCCGGGACTCCTCGTCGCCCAGGACGACGACGACCGAACGGCGCCTCGGGACGGCCGCGCGGTTGAACGCCGCGGAGGCCACGGTCGCCGCGAGCCGGTACTGGTCCCCCGTGAGGAATTCCGGGTCCACGCAGGGGAGCGAGAGCGTGCGCTCGCGGTAGTCGCGCTTCGGCGTGCAGTCGAATCCTCTGAGCCGGAACATGCGGTCGGAGACCTGGGCCGCGCTGCTGTACGCGCCGCGCGACCCGAGAGGAGAAAAGTAGACGATGTGGTTCACGCCCTCGAGCACCTTGTCCATGCGGCTCGCGTTCTTGCTGAACGACTTTTGCGCCGCCTTCGTGAGGGCTTGCAGCTTCGGGGCCGCGGACGGCGCGACGACGAAGAGAACTTCCCGCTCTCCCGGCTCGACGGATGCCACGGCGCGGCCCCCGAGCGTCTTCAGCGCCGCCGGATCGCGGCCGCCGGGCTCCTCGGGAAGAACGGTCACGGCATTGAGAGGCGCCTCGACGACGCTCGAGACGCCGCTGCCGATGAGAAGGGATTGCGCCACCCGTTCGCCGTCCCGAAAGACGAGATCGACGCCGATGACGCGCGCCGCGCTGCCGGCCGCGAAAGGCACCGGCACGTCTCGCGGTTCGCCCTGATAGGCCCTGACCCCGTCGATCGTGACCGTCAGCTCGCTGGGCGCGATCGCGTTTTCGTGGGACCAGGAGAATTGGAGCGTGCAGGGGCCGGCGGCGCGGGTGCAGTCGCTTCGGACGAGCACCTCGGCGCGCGCATCCGCGGGCTTGTTCACCCAGCGGCGCGCCCGTTCGACGACCTTCCCGGAGGCGCCGCGCCGCACGAGCTCGAGGAGCGCGACCCGGGGCGATGGCCCGAGGTCCACGAGGCAGGTCTGGCGAACGGCCGTGACGCGGCAGGCCGGAGCGCCGTTGAGGAGGAGCTCCGCGGGGGGAGGCGACGCTCCGAGGTCGACGGCGACGGGCAGGCGGCCGTGGGCCACGCCGGGCACGAACGTCAGGATCCTCATCCCCTCGGACGCCGATTCCGCACGCGCCGCGAGGGCCAGAATGACGGCGGCGAGCGTCCGCTTGCAGCACATCACCGTCTCTGTATACTCCGCGTCCCGTCCTGACGCGACTGTTCTGGGACGGAATTCGGGGTCGTAGCTCAGTTGGTTAGAGCGCAGGCCTGTCACGCCTGAGGTCGCGGGTTCGAGCCCCGTCGGCCCCGCCACTTCCTCCATCCATGGCAATCCTCCTCACCACGACCGGCCTCACGAAGGCCTTCGGCTCGCATCCCCTGTTCGAGGGGATCAGCTGTTCCGTGGATTCCGGCGACCGCATAGGCCTGATCGGTCCGAACGGCGCGGGCAAGTCGACGCTGCTTTCCATTCTCGCGGGCGAGATTCCCCCGGACGAAGGCACGCGGGCCACGCAAAGGGGCCTCCGCATCGGCTACCTCTCCCAGATGCCGGCCTTCCGCGAGGGCGCGACGATCCGCGAGTCGGTCCTCGAGGGAGCAGCAGGCGCGCACCACGGCGAGGAGGAGTGGGAGGCCGCTTTCAAAACGGACGAGTACATCGCCCGGCTCGCGCTGGCTACGGAGGGCCGGACGCCGGACACTCCCGTCGCGATGCTCTCGGGAGGATGGAAGAAACGCGTCGCGCTCGCGCGCGAGCTCGTGCGCAAACCCGATCTCCTGCTCCTCG
>JARXKK010000148.1 GCA_030278895.1 Acidobacteriota bacterium | reverse complement strand
CGGAAGAGCAGCATCGTGCTTCACGTGAAGCCGATGTTGTCCCACCAGTGATGCGCGGGAACGGCGAAGTGGACGAGCCCTTCGCCTTCCGTCAACGCACCGCTTTGGATCTTCAGCGTCATGGGCTCCGAGCAGTCTCCGCAGGATGCCCGGATCACGGCGTCCGCTCCGAGCGCGGCCGCAACGCCGAGGGCGTCCCAGATGCAGATCGCCTGATAGGTCCTGCCCCGCGCGTCCACGCGAAATCCCGACGCGACGGCGCAGAAGGGGTTTGCCGCCCAGATGTTGCCGTCGTTCGGAGCGAGAATCAGGACCTTTCCAGCGGCGAGCTCCCGCAGGGCTTCCTGAATCTCCGCCGGCGAGCGGCCGAGCGCCTCCGCGATCTGCGGTGGCTGAGGCACGCGGGCCGTCGCGGCCGCCTCGCGGAAGACATAGAGACGGACGTCGCGAGCCAGACTGTCGGGTGCGGGGGTCGTCGATGAAGGCATGAGAGCTACTCCCTCGCGAGGTCGATCACGAAGCGGTACCGCACGTCGCTCTTCAGCATGCGCTCGTAGGCTTCGTTGATCTTCGCGATGGGAATCACCTCGACGTCCGCCGCGATCTTCTTCGCGGCGCAGAAGTCCAGCATCTCCTGCGTCTCGGCGATGCCGCCGATCATCGAGCCGGCCAGCTTCTTGTTCCCGAAGATGACCGACATCGCCTTGAGCGTGTACGGGGTCGGCGGGACCCCGACGACCACCATCGCCCCTTCGGTCCGCAGCAGGTCGAGATGCGCGTCGAGGTCGTGCGGGACCGAGATCGTGTCGATCAGAAGGTCGAACCGTCCCGCCAGCTTCTTGAACGCGCCCTTCTCGCTCGTGAGCTCGAACGCATGCGCCCCGAGCCTCCGGGCGTCCGCTTCCTTGGAACGCGACTGGCTCAGCATCGTCACCTCGGCGCCCATCGCGTTCGCGATCTTCACCGCCATGTGGCCCAGTCCGCCGAGCCCCACGACGCCGACGCGCGTTCCGGCCGCGCACTTCCACTCGCGGAGCGGCGAGTACGTCGTGATCCCGGCGCACAGCAGGGGAGCCGCCGCGGCGAGGTCGAGCCCGGCCGGGACCTTCAACGTGTACCGCTCCTTCACGACGATCTCTTTCGAATAGCCGCCGTAGGTCTGTGTCTTCCGGTCCATCTCCGTGCTGTTGTAGGTGAACGCCGCTCCGGGTATACAGAACTGCTCGCGCCCGCGCTTGCACGGATCGCACGTTCCGCACGAGTCCACGAAGCACCCGACGCCGGCGATGTCGCCCGTTTTCAGCTTCGTGACGCGGGACCCGACATTCGTGACGCGTCCGAGGATCTCGTGGCCGGGCACCATCGGGAAGGCCGCGTCGCCCCACTCACCGCGCACCTGGTGAATGTCGGAGTGGCAGACGCCGCAGAAGAGGATCTCGATCCTGACGTCGTCCTCGCCCGGCTCGCGGCGGGAGATGTTGTGAGGGGCGAGGGGAGCTTTAGCGGTGGGTGCCGCCCAGGCGTCTACGCTGTGAGACATGGGTGTTCTCCTTGAGGGATTTCTACTCGGGGGCTTCGTTCAAAGCGGCCGCAAACGCCCCGGGTGTGAGGGTGACGGCCTGCGCGAACCCGCCGATGAGGCGGATCGAGAGCGGCCGTATGGCGAACAGCGAGAAATCGGCCAGCTCGAACATGTCCACGGATTGAGGAAACGTTGCCAGATACGCTTCCCGGGCCGCGGCGTAACCGGGGTCCGAGTCTGCGATCTGCTCGGCCCGGCCCTGCACGGTCGCGCGAGCCGTGGCCTGCGGAGGCTTGTCCGGTGTAATCGGCGCGACGACCATCAGGCTGACGCGAGGGCTCTCGAGCATGTCCTTGGTGTGGGACGCGAGGTGGCTCACGTGAGCGACGAAGCCGGCTCCCGACGGAAGAAGCGCGAAGGGGATCATGGAGACGTACGGCTCGCCTCCGTGAAGAGTCCCGAGAGAAGCGATGCGCTGGCCCTGGAGAAGCTGGCGCAGCGCCTGTGACTGCGCGACATTCATGCGGGGGAGTATAGGGCTAGCGCGCGGTGTCCCCTGCCGCGCCGACTTCGAGACGAAGGGCCCTGAGCGACAGGTTGACGTCCCGGATGAACAGCACGAGCGAGCCGATGAGCGACACCAGGCACGACGTGAACAGCCCAACCACCGTCGCCGCGAGCGAGAGTCCGAAGAGCGCGCTGCCGAAGAGGACGATGATGAGGACGGCGGCCAAGAGGACGCTGACCGAAGCCGCCGCGATGGCGGCACGAACGATCCGCGCCCGCGTGAGAAGGATGTCGAGCTGCGCGAGAGCGCCCTCGCGCTCCGGAGACTGGGCCGTCCGAAGCTCCCGCGAGAGCTGCCGCGTACGGTCGATGATGCGGCCGAACCGGTTCGTCATGGTGAGGAGCAGCAGGCCCACGCCCGAAATGAGGATGACCGGGCCGACGGCGACCTGAAGAATCGGGATGAGGTCGGGAAACTGCACGGTCACTCCCCTTCGACGAGGATCATCTCCGAGCGCGCCGTCGCGAGCCGGAGGGCTTTCGGCCCGGCATATTCGGGCGACGCCCACCATGCGCGGGCGCGCTCCGCGTCGGCGAACTCGAGGATGACGAGGCGCGGCGGGCGCCACGTGCCCTCGAGCGTCTCGATAGGGCCGCCACGGACGATGAATCGCCCTCCGTACGCGGTGATCGAGGGCAGAACCATCCCGCGGTAGCGCGCGTAGCCCTCGGGATCGTGGACGTCGACCTGAACCAGGACGTAGGCGGACATGAAAGCCTCCCGCTGCTCGACAGGCTACTCGATCAGTCGAAGACCACCGTCCGCCCCTTGTGGACGATGATCTTGTGACGGATGTGACACCAGACGGCACGCGAGAGGACGACCTTCTCGAGGTCCCTTCCGAGCCGGATCAGATCCTGCACCGACTGCCGGTGCGTCACGCGCCGGACGTCCTGCTCGATGATCGGCCCGGCGTCGAGCGCCTCGGTCACGTAGTGGCTCGTCGCGCCGATCATCTTCACGCCCCGCTCGCGCGCCGCGTGATACGGACGCGCGCCTGGAAAGGCCGGCAGGAACGCGTGATGGATGTTGATGATCCTGTTCGGGTACTTTTCGACGAACCGCCCCGTCACGATCTGCATGTAGCGCGCCAGGACGACGAGGTCGATGCGCCCGTTCCTCAGGAGCGCGATCTGGGCTTCCTCGACCTCCGCCTTGTTCTCCTTCGTGACGGCGAATGCGTGAAACGGCACGCCAAACGTCTTCGCGACCGGCTCGAGGTCGGGATGGTTCGCGACGACCATGGCCACCTCTGCCTTCCACTCCCCGGAGCGCGTCCGCGCGAGGATGTCGAAGAGGCAGGACGGGTCCTTGGAGACGAAGACGGCGAGCCGCGCCACGTCGTCCGACGGGTGGAGCGACCACTCGACGTCGGCTCCGTTCCCGATCAAGGCGGCGAGGCCCGGGGCGATCTCCGCGTCGGGCAGCGTGAATCCCGAGACGTGCGCCGGGGCTAGTCGACATTCGGGATCTTCACGATGCTGCCCCTCGCCTTCGGGTCGTTTGGATTCTTCACCACCGTCACGTACAAATCCTTCCCGCCTTCGCCGAAGGCCACGTTTGTCGTGCCTTCTCCCGCCTTGATCTTGAATATGCGCAACAGCTTGCCATCGGGAGAGAGCTTCAGGACCTTGCCGCCGGTCCACTGGGCCACATAGATGTTGCCCTTGGGGTCGATCTTCATGCTGTCGGGTCCCAGCCACCACGACTCGATTTTGTTCTTCACGAGGAGATTGAGAAACGCGAAGTTCGACCGCTTGCCGAGCGAGCCGTCATCGTTGATCGAGAACTTCAGAATGCAGTTTCCGACTGTTTCACTGACGTAGAGAGTTTTCTGATCCGGGGAGACACCTATGCCGTTGGCGTAATTGAGGTCCCCTGCAACCTCCACCCACTTCTGGCTGCCGGCCGCGAGAAAGAGGACTCTCCCGATCACCAGCGTCGGGGGCTCGGTGTTGTTGGTGTATTTGCCGAAAATCGTCGCATATGCACCGCCGCTGGCGGCCACCACGATGTCGTTGATGCCTCCGTCGAACGGCTTGCCGTTGCTGTCGGCATCCCAGCGGCGCAGCTGCTTGCCCTGCATGTCGACCTCGAGAATCGCCCCGTGGTCGCTGCAGGCGATCAGGAAGGTTTCATGCTTGGTCAGAGCCAGACCGTTGTGACCGCAATCCGGGGTCTCGTTGAGGACGGTGCTCGTCTTGCCATCCCATCGCGACAGCGTATTCGAGACCCAGCCCACGTAGTAGAGATTGCCGGCAACGTACAGCGGGCCCTCCGCGCCGAGGACGTCGCTCACGACCGTCGTTTCGGCCGCACACGCCGACGTGGCGACCATCAACGCGCTCGCCACCAAACAGAGAGCTTTGATCGACCGCACGAGGCTTCCCACCGTTCATTGCCCTTGTGGCGGTTGCCAGAGCTCGACCTTGTTGCCCTCTGGATCCATGACCCATCCGAATTTCCCGTACTCCGAGTCGGCGGTCTTCTCGAGGACGTTGCACTCTTCCTCGCGCAGCGCCGCGAGCAGCGCTGACAGATCATCGACTCGATAGTTGACCATGAAGGGTGACTTGCTCGGAGCGAAGTGCTTGCCGTCTGCTGGACCGATCGACCAGGCGGTGGTTCCCTTGGTCGGGTTGCCTTCGGCGTCAGTCCAGTCGAAGGCTGCTCCACCCCAGTCCTGAACGTCTATTCCAAGGTGCTTCTTGTACCAGGCGCAGAGCGCCTGAGGATCCTTGGCGGTCATGAAGATACCGCCGATACCCGTGACTCTTCGCATTCGGACCTCCTGGGTTGCAAAAGCCGCCTAGCTTGATTCCGCCCGACGTATGAAGCGTCCTTGGAAAAGACCCGTGATCGTGAGGAGCACGAGAATGCCTACGGCGACGTAATGCGGTGGCTCAGGCTTCACGAGAGCGAAGACGACGTAATAGGCGAGAAACGCGAAGGCGAGGGTCGCAGCTACACGAAACAGGATGCGGCTCATGGGCCTCCAGTATGTGACGGCTGAGGCTAGCATGAGCGACCGTGACCTTGCCGCCGACAATGGCCGGGCACTCGATGACTAGGTTGTAAACTGAACCCCTGCCGAGCAACCGCCCAACTTTTCATCGAAAGCCACCGACACAGTTCCCCACTTATAGCGACCTGGAGGGAAGCACAGCGCGACGACTACGAGGTAATAATTGAAGAGTGTTACCTATGTGCCCGATCGTTCACGTGCGTGCCCCTGGCCTTCAGGTGGCCCGATAGGCGAATTCTCGGCATGAGAGCGAAGACCAGCAGAAGGAATAGATAAACGGAGCCCGAGACCTTGTCCCGGCCGGCGATGTACTCCGCGAGGGGCTGGCTTTGAAGCACGACCGCAAGCACCAGTTCCGCGAAGACCGAGAGCGCCAATGCCAGGAATCCGACGACGAGAGTCCTACCTGGCACTTGGATTTCGGGAAAGCGCCGGAGTACGAACCCCGCATAGAGGAAAATCGCTACCCCCATGACGGGCATTTCCGCAAGCTCGGCCCAGCGCACGCCGATGCGCGGGACGAGGAACGGGACGCGGACGACGCCGAGAAGGAAGCCCGTGCCAAGCACCAGGGCGAAATAGAGGAAGCCAAGAGGAATGACCGACCGCATCGTTGACAGGATGCCACGCCGGCTGATTGCGAGGACGAACGATATCGAAGGAGCGCGAGCGACTGACGATGAGTCCGCTGCAATGAGGTGTTGGACGGCGACTAGCGCTGCCTTATGAGGCGCTCGTACTCGTCATGCGAGCCGACCCAGAACCAAACGATGTCGTCGCCCTCGCGTACGCCAAGAGCTCGATAGTGGATACCGATGCGAACCGAATAGATGGGACGCGAAGGGTGGACCGGCTTGAAGCGCAGACCCGGGTGATTAGGGTCGGACCGAAACAAAGAGTAGGCGCGCTGGGCCTGTGCACGGACGTTGGGAGGAAGCGCCTCGAGTGCCTTGCGGAAGGCGGCGGTAGTACGCGACCTCACCGGGGCTTTGGGTCGAGACTCTGAGTGTGGCCGGAGCGATGCTCGGCGAGCGCCGCATCAGCGAGCCGCTCGAGAGTGGAGCTGGAACGAGAGAAGGACTCGGCCCAGCGCGCCTCATCCTCGAGCTCGGCGAGCAGCCACGAGGCAACCTCCTCCTGCTGGGGAGGAGGGAGCTTTGAGATTTCTGCGAGAGCCTTTTCGAGAAGCGCTGTCATTACTTTACCGCGAGCGATTCTACTCTCCCTTTGCCGCCGAACGATATCGAGTTCAGCGGCGAAGAGGAAGGAGCGCGAGCGACTGACGATGAGTCCGCTGCAACGAGTTGTTAGACGCCGGGCTTCGGAACGCCGAGGTCTTTGCAGATTTTGAGCGCTAGGATTTCGTTGACCTCGCGGTGCCGAGGAATGGTGGAGACCTTGCGCTCGGCGCGGTTCACGTAGACGGTATGAGAGCCGCCTTCACGAAGGAGCTGGCAGCCGTGACGCTCGAGGTGGCGGATTAGTTCGGCGCGCTTCACGCAGTGAGCTTGAAGCGCTCCCGAATGACCGAGGCGTTCGCGAGCGCCTGCTCACTGAGGGCGCGATTGGCCTCGAGCACGAGCGTTACGGCCTCGTGCAGATTCGAGCGCGCCTCTTCTAGAGTTGCGCCTTGGGAGTTCGCGCCCGGAAACTCCTCGACAAAGGCGATGAAGCCCTCGGGAACCTGCTGAAAAACGGCGGTCAGTTCAACCGACATGCCGAGAGTTTAGCCCCCTTCTCTCTCTAACGATATCGAGTTCAGCGGCGAAGAGGAAGGAGCGCGAGCGACTGACGATG
>JARXKK010000147.1:5613-6915 GCA_030278895.1 Acidobacteriota bacterium | reverse complement strand
GCCGTAGATCCCGATCGTCGTCGTCTTCGTCACGTCGTAGGTGGCCGGCAGCGCGGTGCCGAACGTGTACTTGAAGTGACCCATCTCGAGGTCCGTGTACTTCCCGCCCGCGTCGGTGCCGGCCTGGATGGCCGTCACGCCCGTGATCGGGCTCGTCTGCGAGCGCGTCGTATAGGAGGTGTAATAACGGGTCGCGGGATCCCACCAGGCCGCGATGAAGCTCGTCCCCGCCGGACCCGGCGTCAGAATGCCGAGGCGGTCGAGGGGCTGGCCGGCGGTATCCGTGATGTTGACGTCCACGACGGGCTTGCGGTCGGCCCCGATCGTGACGCTATTGACCTTGATGACGTAGCCCGGACGGACGAAAGAGGTCTGATCCCCCGCGAGGTAGAACTCCTTCTGGCTCGACGAATAGGCCACTGGGACATCGGCGCCCGTCGTGTTGGGGCTGGTGTGCATCACGGGCGTCATGGGCACCGCGACCAGACCAGCGAGGAGAGTAAGAGCCGTACGTGAGACCAGTGACATCGTCAGCCTCCTTGCCGGAAAAGAAATTGCAAATCGTTAACGAACGGAAGTTCGAAGGAAGTGGCCGTTTTCATCCGTTCCGAGAGTAGGAGTAAGGCAAACCCGAAGCTTTGATTCAGTTGCATCAAATTACTGCGGCGAACAAGCTTAGGGGGCTACCCGGCACCCCCCGGCGGGACTGCTCGAAAAGAGGTAAGCTTTCCCGGACAACCGATCCACTTCGCGGAACTCTCATCGGAGTACCTTATGCGGCGTTTCCGCAGCGTGTTACTCGCAATCGGCTTTCTCGTGGGGTTTGGACGGCCCGTCCGGGCCGACGATGCCTTTCTGAGGAGCGGGACCCTCTCCGTCGCGGTGGCCGACGACTTTATCCATCAAAGGGCAGAATTCCACTACGAGCTCCGGACGGACGACGGGGAACTCCTCCGCCTCCGCTTCCCGGAGCCCCCGGAAGGCCTTCGGACGGGCGATCGAATCGCCGTCCACGGGCGCGCCCGCCTCGGTGCCTTCGACGTGGACGAGGTCGAGCCGCTCGTCGAGCCGCTGGGCTCTCCGCGCGCGCCCTTCGGGCGCGAGGCCTTCAGCGCGTGGACCGTGGGGGCGAAGCGCGTGCTCGTCATCCTCGTGAACTTCACGGACGACTCTTCGTTCAACCCCACGACCGTCTCGAACACCCAGAACCTCTTCTTCGGACCCTCCGGAAGCGTGGCCGGCTACTACGCCGAGGCGTCCTACGGACTCGTCTCGATGACGGGAGACGTCGTCCTCGTGACG
>JARXKK010000147.1:1364-5513 GCA_030278895.1 Acidobacteriota bacterium | reverse complement strand
GACGTCATGGGCAACTCGCGCGCCGGACACTTCAACGCCTACTCGAAGAACACTTTCGGGTGGCTGCCGGCAGGCTCGGTCCTCAATCACGGCGGCGGCAGCGCGACCTACACGATCGGCCCGCTCGAGGCCGCCGGTCAGACGGCCTACGCCGTGCGGATCCCGACGACGATGTCCGCCCGCACGTACTGGATCGAGTGGCGGGACCGATCGGGCTTCGACTCCGTGGAGCCCGCCGGAGTCGTGAATGGCGGGCTGATCCGCTTCGGGCCGAGCGCCGTCGGGGGGACCGACCTTCTCGACATGCACTTCGCGACGGCCGGCAATTTCGACGACGCCGAGCTCGACGTCGGATCGACGTTCACGGATCCCGAGCTTTCGCTCACGATCACGGCGATCTCGAAGACGGCGACGTCGCTCACGGTGCAGGTGGACTACGGCGCGCCTCCGCCCGCGTCGTCGTTTCACGTCCTGACGCCGTGCCGGGTCATCGACACGAGGAACCCGAACGGCACGTATGGCGGCCCGGCGCTCTTCGCGGGTCAGGCCCGCGCGTTCGTGATCCGCGGACAGTGCGGCGTTCCCTCGACGGCGAAGTCCATCGCCGGGAATTTCACGGTCGCGAGCCCCACGGCCGCGGGCGCGATTCGCCTCGTCCCGGGCGGCGCGCCGGCGACGGGGACGTCCACCGTGAACTTCCGCGCGGGCCGGACCCGCGCGAACAACGTCGCCATGGCTCTCGGCGCGAGCGGCGACGTCGTCGTCGACGGCCTCCCGTCCGGCACGGCGCACGTCATCCTCGACGTGGTCGGCTGGTTCGAATGAGAGACAGGCACCCGGCCGGTCAGGTGACGGCCGGTCCCTCGCCCGCGTAGCGCCGCCACCGCTCCTCGTCGAGCACGCGTTTGAACCGCGCGACCCCTTCCACGAGATCGATGAACCGCGTCGTGAGCGGAGACATCCCGAACCGGATCACGTCAGGAGGCCGGAAGTCGGGGATGACGTTCATCTCTCCGATGAGCGCGCGGTCGACGGCGAGTCCTTGCGGGTGCCCGAACGAGACGTGCGCACCGCGCCGCGCGGCCTCGCGCGGTGACCGAAGCGTCACGCCGCGCGTCTCGAGAAGCGTTTCCCACAGCCGCACGAGAAACTCGCCGAGAGCCAGCGTCTTCTCCCGTGCCGGTCCGATGCCCGCCTCGAGCGCGAGATCGACACCCGCCTCCGCCGCGACGAGCGAGAGGATCGGGGGCGTGCCCACGAGGAACCGCGAGAGATCCCGCGCCGGCTCGTAACCGTCTCCGAACGAGAAGGGCTCGTGGCGCGAGAACCAGCCGGGAATCGGATTCTGAAGCGTCTCCTGGAGCGCGCGGCGGACGTAGAGAAACGCGGGAGCACCCGGCCCGCCGTTCAGGTACTTGTACGTGCAGCCGACCGCGAGATCCGCGCCAGACGCCTCGAGGTCGATCGGGACGGCGCCCACGGAATGGCTGACGTCCCACAGGACGAGCGCGCCGGCCGCGTGAGCGCGCGCCGTGACGGCCTGCATGTCATGGAGGAAGCCGCTCCTGTAGGCCACGTGCGAGAGCGACACGAGGGCCGTGTCCTCCGTGATCGAAGCGTAAAGATCCTCGGCGTCGATCGCGATTCCGTCCCGCGAGGGGACGGCGACGACGCGGTGCCCGGCCGGGAGGAGCGCCGCGGCCCCTTCGAGGACGTAGAGATCCGACGGGAAGTTCAGCGCGTCCGTGACGATCGTGCGGCGGCCGGGACGCGCCCGCAGAGCCGACACGGCGAGCTTGAAGAGATTCACGCTCGTCCCGTCCGACACGGCGACCTCGCCGGGCCCCGCGCCGAGAAGGCGCGCGAGCTTGTCCCCCACGCGGCGCGGCGCGTCCACCCACCCGTCGTTCCAGCCCCGGATGAGGCGCCCGCCCCACTCCGCCTCGACGGAGCGCGCCACGAGGGCCGCCGTCCGTTTCGGGAGGCGCCCGAGCGAGTTACCGTCGAAGTAGAGAAGGTCCTCGTCCGCGAAGACGAACTCTTCGCGGAACCGCGCGAGCGGATCCGCGCGGTCGAGCGACCTGGCCTCGTGTCGAAAGGCGTCGAGGGCGTCGAGAGAAATCGTCAACTGCCGGTCAGGCCGAAGGCCTCTTTGAGCCCGGCTTCGTGGGCCTTCACGGTCTTCGCGACGTCGCGCGCCGTGTGCGCCGTCGAGACGAACATCGCCTCGAACTGCGCGGGAGCCACGAAGACTCCGCTGCGGATCAGCGTGTGGAACCAGCGCTTGAAGGCATCGAGATCGGACTTCTTCGCGTCGTCGAAATTCCGGACGGGCCCCGCCGTGAAGAACGGCGTCAGGATCGAGCCCACGCGGTTGATCGACACGCGATCCGAGACCCCGAGCTTCTTCGCCGCGGCGTTCATCCCGCGCTCGAGCTCCCGGGCGGTCTTCTCGAGCTTCTGATAAACGGCGGGCGTCAGGGAATCGAGCATCGCCTTGCCCGCCGCCATCGCGAGCGGGTTCCCGGAGAGCGTTCCCGCCTGGTACACCGGGCCGTCCGGCGCGATCCGCGCCATGAGGTCCGCGCGGCCGCCGTACGCGCCCACGGGCAGGCCTCCGCCGAGGATCTTGCCCAGACACGTCAGGTCGGGCCGGATTCCGTAAAGTTCCTGCGCCCCACCCTTCGCCACCCTGAAGCCGCTGATGACCTCGTCGAACAGCAGCGCCGCTCCTTCGCGATCCGCGATGCGGCGCAGGCCCTCGAGAAAGCCGGGGGCCGGCGCGACGACACCCATGTTCGCGGCGATCGGCTCGACGGCAATGACGGCGATCCGCTTCGGGTGCGCTCGAAACAGGGCCTCGACCGACTCCAGGTCGTTGTAGCGCGCGGTCAGCGTGAGGCCGGCGAGGGAGCTCGGGACGCCGGGCGAGCCCGGGATGCCGAGCGTCGCGAGGCCCGAGCCCGCCGAGACGAGAAAGGAGTCGGCGTGCCCGTGGTAGCAGCCCGCGAACTTCAGGACGAGGTCGCGGCCGGTGGCCCCCCGCGCGAGGCGCACCGCACTCATCGCGGCTTCCGTTCCCGAGGACACGAACCGAACCTTCTCCATCGACGGGAAGATCTTGGTGACGCGTTCGGCGAGCTCGACCTCGCCCCTCGACGGTGCGCCGTAAGAAGTGCCGCGCGGCAGCGCCTTGCGGACCGCCGACAGGATGGGCCCGTGCGCGTGCCCGAAGACGAGAGGCCCGTAGGACATGACCCAGTCGACGTACCGGTTTCCGTCCGCGTCGATGAGGGTCGCGCCGCGGCCCTTCTTCACGAAGAACGGCTGGCCGCCCACGGACGCGAACGACCGCACGGGCGACGACACGCCGCCCGGCATGCGCTTTTTCGCGCGGACGAAGAGGGCTTCGGATTCACGCGTTCTGCGAAGACGCTTGCGGACGGGCGACACTGAGCCTGCTTTCGATGCGTTCATCGGTAAGTCGTATTTTCTTAGAATGGGCCTTCTAAGAAATCCCCCTCTTCTCTTTCTTTTCTCTTATCCGAGCCATTCGGCAGCTTCTCTTGCGTGGTACGTGAGGATGAGGTCCGCGCCCGCCCGCCGCATCGACGTGAGGATCTCGAGCGTGACGCGGGGGCCGTCGATCCAGCCGTTCGCCGCCGCGGCCTTGACCATCGCGTACTCGCCGGAAACGTTGTAGCAGGCGACGGGCACGTTCGTGGCCTCCTTCGCCGCGCGGATGACGTCGAGGTACGAGAGCGCGGGCTTGACCATCACGAGGTCGGCGCCCTCCTCGACGTCCGAGAGGATCTCCTTCACGCCCTCGCGGACGTTCGCGGGATCCATCTGGTAGGAGCGCCGGTCACCGAAGGACGGCGTCGAGCCCGCGGCCTCGCGGAACGGGCCATAGAACCCCGACGCGTACTTCGCGGCGTACGCGAGGAGAGCCACGTCCCGAAATCCCCCACCGTCGAGCTTCGCGCGGATCGCCCCGACACGCCCGTCCATCATGTCGGACGGCGCGACGACGTCCGCGCCCGCCTCGGCATGCGCGAGCGCCTGGGCCGCCAGAAGGGGCAGCGTCGCGTCGTTGTCCACGGTGCCTCCGGCCAGCGCCCCGCAGTGGCCGTGGTCGGTGTACTCGCA
>JARXKK010000147.1:0-1264 GCA_030278895.1 Acidobacteriota bacterium | reverse complement strand
GGCTGCCGCACGCCCTTTCCCGGCACGACGAAGAGCGGCGCGATGAAGTGCGACGGAGCGAGAGACGTCTCCCGGACGAGCGTCCGGAGGCTCTCGGAGCGCCGCAGGCGGCGGTAACGGTGGAGGGGAAAGCTCATCGTATTTCCTTCCGAAGGAGGTCGAAGAGTTCCGTGAGGCGCGCGTGCGCGGAAACGAGCGGCTGAGGCAGCCCCCGGTTCGTGACGGCCTTCGCGGTCTCGGGTCCGAGCACGCCCCATCTTAACGGCGGGAGAGACGCGGCCGGCACGTCCAGGGCCGCGAGCAAAGCGTCGAGGCCCGCGGTCGAGCCCACCGCCACGGCTGCGAAACGCCCCGCCCGGAAGTCGGCGAGGATCGAAGGATTCAGCTCGGAGGAGGAAAGAGCCTTCTTTTCATAGACCACGGGGGCGGCGAGAGAAATGCCGAGTTTTCGAATTTCTTCGAATGGCTCTGAAGACGCGTCCGAGCCGTGCGGCCACAGAATACGCATCCCCGCCGCCGCGGAAGATTTTCTGAGAAGCTGGAGGACCCCCGCTGCACCGGGAACCTCGGGGACGACAGGCGGCCCCGCCGCCACCCTTCTAAGCAATTCCCCGGTTCCCTCTCCGACCGCGATGATCCTTTCGAAGGGCGCGCGAAAGAGCGGGAGCAGAAACCGGATCGTCTCCTTCGACGAGACGACGAGCGTCGCGTCCCGGGCGTCGAAAGCGAGGGCCTCGGCGATCCCCTCGGGCCGCGGCGCGACGGCGTGCGTATGAAGGACGGTCACGTCTCCCGGAGTCGCGTCTTCGGATCCGGCGGCGCTGGAGCGCAGGAGGAGGATCCGGCCGCTCACCCCGGCGTCCGCGCCGCGTCAATGAGGCGCGCGGCGCCGCGCGCGAGGAGGCGCTCGGCGAGCCGGCGGCCCAGTGACGAAGAAGAAGAGGAAGAGGAAGAGGAAGATTTCTTAGAAGGTGAAGAGAGGGAGGCCTGTGGCAGGGGTGCGCTCAGCTCATCTTCCAGGCATTCGCGCCCGTCGAGCGACAGCACGCGGCCCACGAGCCTCAGCGTGCGATTCCCCTCTTCACCTTCTAAGAATCCTCGAGCGCCGACAGGCGCTCGACATCCCCCTCTCAGAAAATTGAGAAGCTCCCGCTCGGCCTCTGCCGCGACTCGCGCGGCGAAGTCGTCCATCAATTCCAGCGCCGCGAGCGTCTCGGCGTCGTCTTCCCGGCAGCCGACCCCGAGCGCGCCCTGGGCGGGCGCG
>JARXKK010000146.1 GCA_030278895.1 Acidobacteriota bacterium | reverse complement strand
AACGCGCCGTGATGCTCCGTCCGTCCCGCTTCAGGGCCTCCTGGTAGTCCTCCTGAGCCGAGCCAAGGTCGCCGTCCACGAACCGGATGTTCCCGCGGTTGACGAGGCACCGCACGTCGCGGGGGGCGACACGCGAGCCCGTCGTGTACTCGGCGATCGCGCGGTCGTTCTGCCCGAGCGACTGGAACATCCGTCCGAGCAGGAACCGGATGTCCACGTCGTCGGGCACCATGTTCTTGGCCGCCTCGAGGCTGTCGAGGACGCGCTGGTCGTAGCGGGACTCCTCGAGCGCCTCGGCCGCGCGGAGAATCGGCGACGACGTGATGGAGAGGTCGTAAGCAATCCGGTCGAGGGCGGGCAGAAGCAGTATCGCGAGCGCGAGCGCGAGACTCGTGGCCATTTTCTGCTCCAGGCTCGCGTAACCGAAGAGAAGCACGAACAGAAACAGGGCCAGCCAGAGCACGTCGAGAGAAAGGAGAAGGGGAAGGGCGAGGAAGGCCGCGACCACCAGCCAGGGCACGCGCACGCGCAGGAGACCGTCGGCCAGCTCCCGAAGGTCGTGAACGAGCCGGGGCCCGTGCCTCACCAGAAGCACGAGAATGGCGGCAAGAGCGGCGGCGCAGGCCGTGAGAAG
Organism: Acidobacteriota bacterium; assembly: GCA_030278895.1. Classification (GTDB taxonomy): domain Bacteria; phylum Acidobacteriota; class Thermoanaerobaculia; order UBA5066; family UBA5066; genus Fen-183. The sequence goes on along the minus strand of JARXKK010000146.1, from coordinate 6,296 downwards.
GAAGATCAGGACGAGGCGCACGAACACCACGCGGCGCGACTCGCTGTCGGCGAAGGTCGCGCGAAGCGCGCCGAGAAAGTCCGGGACGAGATCCCCCCACGCGCGCGACACCGCCGCGAGCGACAGGCGCGCCCAACGCGGATCGGGGAGATCGGGATCGAGGCGTATCGCGGCCGTGAACGCTTCGCGGGCGATCTCGCGCTTCCCGGCGGCGAGCTGGCGTCGCCCAAGAAGGGTAGCCGACAGAGAGAGATCCGTCATCCGCCGGATCTCGATCTTCTGGGCATGCTTGAGGATCTCGTCGACCTTCGCGCGTGCCCGGGGAGCGTCTCCCTCTTCCAGGGCGCCGAGCCACGCGTACCAGTGGCCGCGCACGAGCTTTCGAAACGCCGTCTCGCTGGATTCACCCGGCGCGACGAGCACCTGCGCGCGCACCGGCGCCGCCGGGAGAAGCGCGAGAAGAGCGAGAAAAACGACGAGAGACGCAAGGGCCCTGCGGCCGACGGCCGTCCGGCGCCCGGCCGGCTGAGACGTCCGGAAGATCCTCAGCCGCGCCTCGGCACGGCGGGCGGCATCGGAGGCTTCGGTTTGACGGAACCGGCGAGCCGGGTGAACGCAAGCTGAAGCTCCCCGAGAAGCCCCTCGATCGCGTCCGTTTCCTCGAACGAAAGGCGCCCGCGCGTCTTCTCGCGGAGCGAGAGGAGAGAATCGACGATCTGCCGGGCCCCGGCGAGATCCACCTGGCGGCGGCCGGTCGCGGGGTCGGGAAATCCCTCCATGTAGAGGGCCGCCGTCTGCGCGAGCATGTCGAGAAGACGGAGAAACGCCGGACTCGTTGCCGGCGCGGGTTCCGCCGGCACCGCTTCCGGCGCGGCAGCGGCGGGCTCCGGAGCGGGATCGGGCGCGGCGAGCTCCGCCTGCGATTCCGCGCGCACGTCGCCATCGGCCGTGAAGAGGCGGCGATCCACGACCTTGATCGGCTTATCACTTTCGGACATAAATCCCTCGGGTCAGCGTATTTTACTTGAACCAGGGAGGTTGCCCGCATGGATGATTCAGACGCCGCGGGGGCCCTCGTCGCGCTCATGGAAAGGCTCCGGAAGGATTGTCCCTGGGACCGCAAACAAACGGCCCGCGACCTCTCCGGATACCTTCTCGAAGAGTGCTACGAAGTGCTCGACGCCCTCTCCCGAGAGGACTGGAAGGAGCTCGAAGGCGAGCTGGGAGACCTCCTCTTCCAGATCGTCTTCCTCGCGCGCCTCGGAGAAGAGCGCGGCGCCTTCGACTTCGAAAGTGTCGCGCGGCGCATTCACGACAAGATGGTGGCGCGCCACCCGCACGTCTTCGGCGATGCCGCCGTGCACGACGCGGACGGCGTTCGGGTGCAATGGGAGGAGCTCAAACGCAAGGAAAGGGAGAAGGCGGGACGCCCGCCGTCGCCCTTCGACGGCGTCCCGCGCGCCCTTCCCGCCCTTCTCAAGGCCGTGCGCCTGACCTCGCGCGCGGCGGACCTCGGGTTCGACTGGGAGCGCGACGCGGACGTCCTCGTCAAGCTGGACGAAGAGGTCGCCGAATTCAAGGCCGAGCTGTCGGCGCCGGGCGGCGAGCGCAAGGAGCGCGTGGCCGGCGAGATCGGCGATCTCCTCTTCACCGTCGTCAACGTCGCCCGCCGTCACGGCGTGGATCCCGAGGCCGCGCTCCAGTCCACAAACGCCAAGTTCCTCCGGCGGTTCGAGGAAGTGGCGCGGCGCGTACGCGTCGCAAACAAGGAGATCAAGCAGGTTCCCCTTGCAGAACTGGATGCCGAGTGGAACAGGGTGAAAGAGGAAGAGAAAAGCTAAGGGACCAGCTCCGACACGCGCACCAGCCTCGGCCCGTCTTTCCCTCCGAGCAAACCGATCTTCTCCGACAGAAAGACGAGCGTTTCCTTGCGCGGGTGGCCGATGACGACGGCCTGCCCCCGCTTTCTCGCGAGCGCGAGCGCCTTCTCCCACGCGGCTTCGAGCGCGCCCGGCGCGCCGCCCGGGTCCGCGGACTCGGTCATCGCGTCGTCGAGGAAGACGTCGCGCGCCAGGAATGGAACGCCGAGCTTCGCCGCCTCCGCTCCGGCGACGGACGCCGGTGTGGTCCTCGAGTCGAGGAAGAAGAGCCCTTTCTCCTTCACGACCTCGAGAACGCCCCGGACGACGCGCGCGTCCGCCGTCGCCTTCGATCCCTGATGGTTGTTGATCCCGAGCGCCCCGGGGAACCGCGCGAGCGCCGCGAGAACGCCTGCGCGAATCGCCGCGTCGTCGTCCTTCGGTCCGAGCGAGTCCTTTTCGGGGCGGCCGGACTCAGGGTCCATCGGCAGGTGAACGAGGAGGTCCCAGCCCTTTTCCCGCGCGAGCCGCGCCGCCTCGACGGCGTGGGGAGCGCCCGGAATGACCGCGAGCGCGAGCGGGCCCTCGAGTGAGGCGAGGAGGGTCCGGGAGGGCGGATCGAAGCCGATGTCGTCGATGACGAGCGCGAGGACTCCCCCCGGGACGCGGTCGACCGGTTCGAAATCGGAGGGCAACGCCGGAGCCGGCCGCGCTGCCCCCGGAGAGGCCGGCCGCGCCGTGGGGGCCAAAGGCGCCGGACGTTTCGCCGAAGAGGGCGCCTCGGGGCGACGGGCGCAGCCCCGGACGAAGTACGTCGCACTGGCGCCCAGGCCGACTCCGAGGACGACGAGGAAGGCTCCCCTAAGACGCCCGCCGGTCCGCGCCTTCCGCCCGGTCACGCGGCGGCTTTGGCCTTGGCCGAGAACTCCGCCAGAACCTTGAGCCCGCGCTGGAGGATCGGATCCATGCGGCCCACGGCCTCGCCCGGAGGCCCATGGAACACCCGGTCGTCGGGCTGCAGGCCCTTCGGGCATAGCGCCTTCCCGGCGGCCGTGCGGATCTTTCCGACCGCGAGTCTCAGCGAACCACCGCTCGAGAGCCGCACGACCTGCGCCGTGAAGCCCATGCCGACCGTCGGCTCTCCGACGATGCGCACGGCGAGCTTCAGTTTGTCGGCATCCTTCGTGGCCTCGGCACCCGGATCGAAGGCCTCCTGCAGATCGGAATCCTCCGCGCTCTCTCTGCTCTTGTCGGCCTTGTCGGACTTGTCGCTTGTCACGAGCTTCGCGCCGCCCGCGCGGGTGCCGGCGTCCCGCACGGCGGAGGCGAATAGCTCGGCCGCCCCGGCCGTCCCGCTGTCCACGAGGAGAACGAGGCGGCTCTCGTGCACGCGCTCGCCGGGCTCGGAACGAAACGTCTTCGTCTCGATCCGGCGGCCCGACAGCTCGCCGAGACTGCCGGCCGGCACGAAGAGAGCCGCCGCGCGCGCCGCTTCGCCGAACGAACCCATCGCATTGCTGCGGACGTCGAGCACGAGCGGCTTCGTCCGGTCGAGCGGCTTCAGGATTTCCTTCAGAGCGGCGACCGTGCCGGGTGTGAACGAGGGAACGTGAATCACCGTCTCGCCGTCCACGCGCTCGGCCGAAGGCGCGGCCGGGGTCCAGCTGGCCCGCACGATGTCGAGGACACGGTGGCGTGGCTTGCCTTCCCGGACGACCGCGAGGCGCACCCGGCCCCCGGCTTTTCCCGAAAGCCGGGACTCGAGCTCCCAGAGCGCCATGTTGCGTGTGAGCTGGCCATCGACCTTCTCGATGACGTCGTCGCTCTTGACTCCGGCCGCGGCCGCCGGGCTCCCCGCGATGGCGGCCACGACGATGGGGAACCCGAAGCGCCGCGCGAGGACGATTCCCGACTCGAGAACTTCCTTCTTCTCCTTGGCGGCCTCGTACGCGGTGAACGCGGCCATCCTGTCCGGCGGAACGTATTCCGAGAACGGGTCCAGGGCTTCGGTCATGCCCGAGAACGAACCGGCGAGAAGCGGCTTCAATTCTGTCGGCTCGACGTAGTTCGAACGAACGAGTCCGAGGACCTCCGTGAAAAGGCCGAGCGGGCGATAGAGGGCTTCCTTGCCTTCCTTCTTCTCGTCCGCTCCCATGCCCGGCAGGACGACGAAGAGGGCCAAGAGAAGAGAGGCGGACGCGGCGACGAAGAGGGCGCGGGTCTTGTTCACGGCGGGAATGATACGCGGGCCCTCAGCGGAGCCATAGCGCCGGGTCCACGGACGCCCGCGCGTCCCGAATCTCGAAATAGAGGCCCGCGACCTCGTCCTCGGGAGACTCGCCCAGGGCCCCGACCCGGTCGCCGATCGCGACCCGCTCGCCCCGGGCGATCGTCCCCGTCGCGAGGCGTCCGTACAGCGTGAAGACGCCGTCGCCGTGGTCCACCACGACGAGGTTCCCGTAGCCCTTGAGCCACTGCGCGTAGACGACGTCTCCCGAGAAGATCGCGCGCACCGGAGTTCCGGGCGGCGCGTCGAGCGTCCAGCCCGACGAGCGCAGGAACGTCTTCGGAAACTTGGGATTCGCGATCCGGCCGAACGGCACCGCGACCCGGCTCTTGAGCGGCCAGTCCAGCGCGCCCCGGTACTTGCGGATCGACGCCGCGCCGGGCGCCAGGGCGCGCCCCCTGCCCTCGAGGAGCTCGAGGAGCGCTCCCAGGCGCTCGGACTTGTCTTCGAGCCTCGTCACCTGCTGCTTCTCGGCATGGGAGGTCTCTTCGAGCCGCGCGAGGAGCACGGCCTTCCGGGATCGCGCCGCGAGGAGAGCCGTCTCCTTCTTCCGGCTTTCGGCCGTGAGCGCGAAGAGCTCCCTCCGCCGGTCGGAAAGGTCCTGCTCGCGGCCCCCCAGCGTCGTCACCGCCGTCTCGTAGCGCTCGAGGAGCGCCGCGTCCCGGCCGGCGAGATGGGAGAGGATGCGGAGGCCCGCGAGAAACGACTGTCCGGAGTCCGCCGCGGCGAGCGGCCGGAGATAACCGAGCCGCCCCATCCGGTAGAGCGCGGAGAGGCGGACGGCGAGATCCTCCCGGAGAGAGCCCACTTCCTTCTGCGCGACGTCGCGCTCGGTCGATGCGTGCGCGGCCTCGCGTTCGGTTTCGGCCTTCTTCAGCTCGAGGACGCGCCGCTCCGCCGTCTGGATCTGAAGATCGAGATCCGCTGTCTCGAGCTGCGCCTTCAGATCCGCCTCGCGCCGGGAGGACGCGTCGAGGCGTCCCCTGAGGCTCGCGATGCGGCGCCTGAGCTCCTGAAGCTCCGCCTTGCGTTCGGCGACGCCGAGAGCGGCCGCGGGCCTCTCGGGTGTGGGGGTCGCGGCCTCGGGCGCAGCCGCAACCGCCGGAGAGGGCGCTTCCTCCTGTCCGCGCGCGGCCGCGACGAAGAAGAGAAGCGCGGCAGCCGCGGCGAACGGCCTCAGAAGAGCGGCACCCCGTCGAGCTTCTCGGGCGGCTTCACCCCGAGGACGTTGTAGATCGTGGCCGGCACGTCCGCGATGCCCGGCAGCCTGCCTTTCGGCAGCGGCCGGTTCGCGAAGAGGATGCCCGGCACGACAGCCGGATCCAGGGAGCAGTGGTCCCCCGACCAGATTCCCGTGTTGTCCTCGAACATCTCCTTCGTCACGACGCCGAGGCTTCCCTGCCAGCCGATGCGCGTGCCCGCCGTGTTCGTGACGAAGAGGTCCGGGATGACATCCGCGTCGAACGAGCCGTAGGCTTCCTCGCGCGTGAAGATGCGCGACACCGCGCGCTGGCCGGTCTTCGGGTCGACGAGCGTCGCGAGCTTTCGCTTGATCTCCTCGCGCACGGCCTCGTACTCCGCTCCGGGCGAGACGCTGCCCTTTCCCTCGCGCCCCTCGAGGTTGATGTAGATGTCGCCGAGACCCATCGCGTACGCCTTCGTCTTCGACCAGTCCACGTTCGGCCAGAACTCACCCTGGCCGAACAGCATCTCGAGATCGGCCTGCTTGCCCTGGCTCCCCGTGAGCGTCATGAACCCGTTCTCGACGAGCCACGTGTTGTAGTTCACCGATCGCCGCCACGTCGCGAAACCGTGGTCGGACAGCACCATGAGGATGTCGCCCTCGTGGAGCTTCTTCATCGCGTCGCCCACGATCGCGTCCATCTGGGCGTAGGTCCTGTCTACGGCCGGCGCCCATTTCGCCGCCTTGGCGGCGTCGTAAGCCGGATGCTGCGGATCGAGGAAGCGCCAGAAGCAGTGCGCGACCCGGTCGGGGAATTCGTAGATCTGGACGAAGAGGCGCACGTCCCGGTCGTCCAGGAAGTCGTTCATCATCTTCCGGAACGGCTCCACGGTGTGGTCCACGTCCTCGAGGAACGCCTTCTCGTCGATCGTCTCCTCGCTCATCGACCACGTGTCGATCTGCCAGC
>JARXKK010000145.1 GCA_030278895.1 Acidobacteriota bacterium | reverse complement strand
GGTCCTCGCGGCGGCCTTCCTGCATCCGCTCGCCTCCGCCCTCCACCAGACGCTCGACAAGAGCCCGTGGGCCGAACGGCTTGGCGCGGGCGACGCGGACCTCCACACGTTTTTCACGGCGTTCACGCGCGCGCGGCCAGACGTCCTCGGCGATCTCGAGAAGTGGGACGAGGCCCTTACGGGCGAAGCGGCCGAACGCCTCTCCGCCGCGAAGGCGGCCCCGCTTTCGGGCTTCTTTGCGACGACCGGTCTCTCGGCCTCGGCTGTCGCCTATGCGGCGCTCGCGGCCCTCCTCGCGGCGCTCTTCTCCGGCGGATTCGCCGGGCGATTCGGCGCCGAGCGCGAACGCGGGAGCCTCGCGGCGTTCGGAGCGGACGCCGCGCGCTTCGCGGTCCCGTCACTCCTGTTCGGGGCGATGTCTCTCGCGGGGATCCTCGCGGCCTATCGATGGGTCTACGCGGCAACGGGCACGTTGTACGAGGCGGAGGAGCTCCGGTACGAGTGGGAGGCCACGGGGCTCCTCCTCGTGCGCCTCGGAGCGTTTCTTCTCGTCGCGGCCTATCTGCGCCTCGTCGTCACGTACGCGCGCGCGGCGATGGGACAGGGCGTAGCGAATCCCTTCGCGGCCCTCATGAGCGGCTTCGGATTCGTCCTCGGCCGGCCGGCGCGCACGCTCGCGATCGAGATCCTCTTCGGCATTCTCGGCGTCCTTCCCCTCGCCGTCTGGGGCTTGCTGGGGCCCGTCTGGAACGGCGGCGAGCTCGCCGATTTCGCCCTGATCCTGGCCGGCCAGCAGCTCGTCGTCTTCCTTCGGATCGTCACGCGTGCCGGCCACCTCGGCGCGGCTTCGGCGTATCTGAAGCGCTCGAGGGAGCCCATGTCTCCGGCGCCGGCGCCGCCGGCCCGGGTATCGCCGGAACTCTCCAGCCCGACGTCCGCAGACGAGCATTCCGCAGCGGCCACGCTGTGACGTCCCTGCGACTTCGCTCACGGACGCCCGACGCGTGGGCGGCGCACGTCATGGCGAAGGAGAACCTGCCTGCATTCGTTGCGGATCATGCCGTCTGCGAGCTGCAGGCCTCCGTGTACGCGCTGTCGCTCGTCGGCACGTATCCCCGAAACGCGCCGCTCGTCGACCGGCTTTCCGCGCTCGCGGCCGAGGAGCTGCGTCACTTTCGCAGGGTTTCGCGCGAGGCGCGCCGCCTCGGAGCGCCGATGAAGACGACGCGGCGGAACTTTTACGTCGCCGAGCTTCGCGCGGCCTGCCGAAAGGACCGGGAGCCCGAGAGGGGCCTCGACCTCCTCCTCGTTGCGGCGCTCATCGAAGCGCGCAGCCACGAGCGGTTCGAGCGCCTCCTCGGCCACGTCACGGACGCGCGCCTCGCGAAGATCTACGTCGAGCTCGCCGAAGCCGAGGCCCGGCACGGCCCGATCTACCTCGACCTCGCGATCGCCCACGCGGGCGCGGAGGCGACGAAGACGCGGCTCGACGAGCTCCTCGACGTGGAGGCCCGTGCCCTCGCCCTCCCTCCGAGGGCCGAGATCGCGGTCCACGGCGCGGCATAGCGGGCATGGGCATCGCCCTGCGCCTCGTCCCCGCGGTGCTCGCCCTCCTCGTCCTCGGCGCGCACTTCCTGCGCGCGGGAAATCTCGCGCTCGTCGCCGCGACCCTCGGCGGCGTCTCCATTCTTTTCGTGGGGCGTCCGTGGGCGGCGCGAACCGTGCAGGGGGCGCTCCTGCTCGGGGTGCTCGAGTGGGTCCGCACGCTGGCCCTCCTCGCGGGCGAGCGCCGTGCGGCCGGCGCGCCGTACCTCCGCATGACGCTGATCCTCGCGGGCGTTGCCATCCTCACAGCCCTCTCGCTCCTCGCGTTCCGATCGCCGAAGGTGAAGGAGCACTTCCGGCAGCCGTGACCTCGGAGTTCGTCAGGCGAAGAGGACGCAGCGCATCGAGAGCGAGCCGAGATCGAACCCCATGACCGGAAAGCTCACGGCATCGCGGGCGTCCGCGGCGCCGGCCGCATAGAGGATCGGGAGCCAGTGCTCGGCCGTCGGGTGGGCCCGCCTTCCGTCGGGCGTGTCGAGGGCGCCGACGAGCCACGGCTCGTCCCGCGCCGCGAGGGCCCGCGCGGCGTCCGCGTCGAAGCGCGCGGCCCAGTCCGGCGTCGAGGCGTCGCCGCGACGCATGCGCGAAAACGCGTCCCGGAGGTCATGCGTGAGGTTGCCGCTTCCGAGAATCAGCACGCCCTCGTCGCGCAGCGGAAGGAGCGCGCGCCCGAGCGCGAGATGCTCGCCGGGCGCCAGACGGACGTCCAGCGAGAGCTGCGCGACGGGAACGTCCGCGGCCGGGAACATCCGGTGGAGGACGGACCACGTCCCGTGGTCGAGCCCGCGGCCGTCCGTCGCGGAGCCGCCCGTAAGAGCCGCGGCACGCCTGGCGAGGGCGGGCTCGCCCGGGGCCGGATAGCGCATCGCGTAGAGCTCCGCCGGGAACCCGCCGAAGTCGTGAATGGTCGGCGGCGGGTCGTCGAGGGTCGTGAACGTGCCATCCGACTCCCAGTGCGCGGACACGGCGAGAATCGCGCGGGGCCTGGGAACGAGGGCCGCGAGCGCCGCGTGTCCGCGGCTCCAGACGTTGTCCTCGATCGCATTCATGGGTGAACCATGTCCGACGAAGAGAACCGGATGGCGGGCCATCGTGAGCCTCCTACCGCGCCACGTGGACGGGGACGCCCGGAGCGGTCTGCTTCCAGCGCGACGACGGAAACCCCGCGAAGAGAAGCGTCCCGTCCGCCGCGTAGCGGACGATGTACGTGAACGGGTCGACCTCGCTCGACAGGTACCCGAACCGCACGTCCCGGACGAGGACCTCCACGCCGCCGCCCTTCGCCTCCTCGCGCGCGGCCGGAAAGCGGGCGAAGCGGCCGAACACGCCGGCGATGCCGCTGTCGAGAGCACGCGCCGCGAACGGGCCGTTCGCCTTATCGATCACGCGAGGCGCGAGGTCGTCGCGCGAACGATAGACGGCGCCCAGGTGGCGGAAGAGATTGAGGAACCCGCTCCGGAACCCCGTGCGCGCGAGCTCCTCTGCGTCCGGCGCGCGCGCGCCCTCCCGGCCGTTCTTGCCGAGATCCACGAACGCGGCCGTCACGGCAGATCCGTCGTCCGAGATGAGCAGCCAGCGGTCGGACGATCCCGGCTGGGGAATTGCCGCCCGGCGCGCGATCCCGGTTCCAAGGGCGTCCGCCAGGCGAAGGGCCTCTCCATGGCGGACCGCGCACAGACCCACGTAGGCGGTTGCCGCGAGGAGGCCCGCGCGTGCCGCGGCGCGCGAGCGCGTGAGAGAGCGCCTCGAAACGAGGCGGACACCGGCGAGGCCCAGCGCGAGGACTCCCGACAGCGCCGCATCGAGGATGAACGTCCAGTCCAGCGTGTACCGCGCCCACGACAGCGGCGAAAGGAACATCGTGCCCCACGACGTGATCCAGTCCATGAGGATGTGCGACACGAGGCCCAGCGCGACGACCGCGCCGAGGCGCTGCACGGCCGTGCGGCGGGCCTGGGACCCGGGCGGGCCGAGGGAGGGCGAGAGCCGGAGCGCCGCGAGGGCCGTGAGCACCAGGATCCAGGCGGGAAGCGTCACGAACGAATGCGTCAGAGCGCGGTGCTGGGTGATGTAGAACTCGGCGGAGAGCGGCGACACGAACACGTCGGCGTCGGGAAACATGGCCGCGGCGAACCCGACCCACGCCTCGCGCCTCGCGAGCGTGCGGTCGAGATCTTCGTCTCCGGTGGACGGGAGCGAGCGGGCGAGAAGGGCGCCCGCGAGGCCGTGTGTCAGCGTGTCCATGGGCGCGCGACTTTAACCCGCGGAGGCTTCCGCTTCCTCTCCGCTATCCTCCCGCCGGTGACGTGCCGGCTCCTGCTCACGCGTACCGCCCTCCTGGCCACGCTCGCCCTCACGCGGGCGCTCCCCGGGCAGGACGTGCCCGCGCCCGACCCGCCCGCCGCACCGCGCGTGAAGCAGGAGGTCGCCGTCGTGGCGACGCGTCTCGACGAGGTGCCCGTCTCGGCGACCGTTCGCATCGTCACGCGCGAAGAGATCGCCACGATGCCGGGAGCCCGAACGCTGCCCGACGTGCTCCGGACGATCGTCGGGCTCGACGTGAGGCGGCGGGGCGTCAACGGCACCCAGGCGGACATCGGGATCCGGGGCTCGGACTTCAACGGCACGCTCCTCCTCGTCGACGGGCAGCCCGCGACGGATCCCCAGAGCGGGCACCTCTCGGCCGACTTCGACGTGCCGCTCTACGCCGTCGAACGGATCGAGGTCCTGTCGAGCGGGGGCTCCTCGCTCTGGGGCTCGAACGCGATCGGCGGCGTCGTGAACATCGTCACGCGCGGAGCCGACATGCGCCGCACGAACATGCAGCTCGAGGCACGGTACGGGCACGGCAGCAGCTCCCTCGACACCGGCGGGATTCGCACCGCGATGCGCGAAGGCGAATCCTTCTCGACGGCCGTCGACTGGTCGCGGATCGAGAGCTCGGGATTCCGCGACGACACCGAATCCGCGACCGGCCTCCTCCGCGTCTCCGGGCGCTGGAACTCGGGGTTGGGCCCGGTCACGCTCGGTCTCGGTTACGCGAACCGGAACTACGGCGCGTACGGCTCCTACGGAACGGCCTATCCGAATCAGCAGGAATCGACACGCACGCGCACGGCCACACTTGCGTCCACGCTCGCACTCGGCGCATGGACGCTGATGCCGTCCTTCTACGTTCGGGCCCATCACGACGACTTCGTCCTCGAAAGAACGAATCCGGCGTTCTACGAGAACCTCCACGACACGCTGAGCGGGCTGCTTCGTACCGCGGCGCGGCACGCGCTCTTCGGCGGCGCGCTCGCGTTCGGCGTGGAAGCCGGCCGCGAGACGATCGCGTCCACGAATCTCGGGAGTCACGGCCGGAACCGGGGCGCGGCCTTCGCCGAGTTCGCGCACCCCTGGAGCGCCGGAAGCGAGGCGGCCGGCGGAGTCCGCGCCGGCCTGCGCGCCGATGCTTACGAGGGCTACGGGGCGCACCTGTCGCCCTACGTGGGTGTTTTTCGCGAGGTGCTTCCCAGCCTGACGCTTCGCGCCTCCTACGGCACGAGCTTTCGCGTTCCTTCGTTCACGGAGCTCTATTACGTCGACCCACAGAACGTCGGCAACCCGTACCTGCGCCCCGAGACGGCCTCGAACGCCGAGGTCGGCGTCTCGATTTTCACCGGCGCGTTCACGCTCGACGCGGCCTGGTTCCACAGGGACGCGACCGACATCATCGACTTCGTGCGCTCGTCGGGAAGCGAGCCCTGGCGCGCCCAAAACGTGCGCGACGCCGTGACGGACGGAGTCGAGGCCTCCCTCGACTGGTCGCGGCAGCGGCCGGCGTTCCTGACGCAATTCCGTGTCCAGGCGGCGTACACGTTCACGGACCTCGCGAGCCTCTCGGCGGCAGCCGGCGGCGCGACGCAGGGGAAGTACGTGCTCGACCCCCAGCACGTGAAATGGGACGTCGCCGCCGGGTTCGCCCTCCCGCTCCGGCTCGAATTGACCTCGCGCCTCACCTACTTCTCACGCCCGAGCTTCGAAGACGGCGTCTGGCTCGTTTCGGCTCGGCTCTCGTGGCAGGCCTTTCAGGGGCACATCCTCGAATTTTTCGTGGACGGCGAGAACCTCGGCAACGTCCGCTACGAAGAGGTCGCGGGCGTCCCGCTGCCGGGCCGGACCCTCTTCGGCGGGTTCAACCTGACCTGGTGACGCGGTAAACTCGGGCCGCGAGCTTCTCCCCGAGCCGCACCCATGCCGACGATTCTTCTTCTCGACGGAGCCCGGAGGCGCCTGCCCGCCGAGCCGAAATGGCTCTCACGGAGCGACTGGTCGCTTCGGGACGCCGCCACGGCGGACGAGGCCCTGCGTGCGGTCGCCTCCCATCCTCCGGCACTCGTCATCGTGGACTTCGAGCGGAACCCCGAGACCGCGCTCGAGACGATTCGCGCCCTGCGCGCCGATCCCGTGGGCCGAGAGGTCCCTCTCCTCGTCCTGGCGCCGCCTCACAGAGCCGACGAGGCTCTCCGCGCCGGCGCCGGTCACGTCTTCACGGCCGAGGCGCCGCCGGAGGCCGTCCTGGCCGAAGTCGGGCGGCTCCTCGACCTGCTCGAGCGCGCCGCTCCGCGCGTGAGCGTCGACGCTCCCGTGGCCTTCTGGCGGGACGGGCGTCCCGCGGAGGGGCGTCTGACGGACCTCTCCTCCACGGGGTTCTTCACGGCGACGAGCGAGCCACAGCCCGTCGGCGCACGCCTCGAGATCAGCTTCAAGCTCCCTCACGACCGGACGGGAAAAGTCGTGACGGGCGAAGTGATCGTCGTTCGGCGCGCGGAGTCGCCCGAGTCCGGCTTCGGCGCCCGCTTCTTCCGCCTCCCGCAGAACGCGAGCCGCCTCATCGACGAATATCTGGACCCGCGCGCGCGGCGCGGCGGCCCGGACTAGCGAGCCGACAGGTCGTAGAGGCGGATGCCGACGCGGTCGGCGTAGTCGTGGATGCGGGGCTCCCGGTAGAACTCGCCGAAATACACGGCGACGAGCCCCGCGTTCGCGATGAGCTTGAAGCAGTTCCAGCAGGGCGAGGCCGTCGTGTAGATCTCGCCCCCCTCGATACGGACACCGTTCAGCGCCGCCTGAAGGATCGCGTTCGCCTCGGCGTGGACGGTCGCGATGCAGTGGCCGTCCTCCATGAGGCAACCCGCCTCGTCGCAGTGCGGCAGGCCGCGCAGCGAGCCGTTGTATCCCGTGGAGAGGAGCCGCTTGTCGCGCACGACCACGGCGCCGACGTGCTTGCGCGGGCACGTCGCCCGGCTCGCCACTTCCCCGGCGATGTTCATGAAATAGCGATGCCAGTCGACGCGTTCGATCA
>JARXKK010000144.1:3500-7001 GCA_030278895.1 Acidobacteriota bacterium | reverse complement strand
GCGATTTCGCCGTAGCCGTTCGCGCCGGGGTGAAACCGGTCGGGCGAGAGCCGGTCCGGCCGCTCGTCGAAGAGGTCCGCCGTCGGGACGACCGTCGTCCCGGGAACACCGTAGCTCGCCTCTTCGAGGGCCACATTCCACTTCAGGAGCGTCTCTCTCGCCATCTTCCGGTCGAACGTCTCGGGGAACGGGTTGTAGAGGCCGAGGATTCGGATGGGGGCAGAGGGATTTTGCTTTCGGAGAAGAGGAAGAATTCTTTGAAGGTTGAGAGAGGCCGAGGCGAGGGCGGGGGCCGTCGGGTCGGCGGCCGCCTCGCCGGGGGAGAAGGACCGCATCGAATGGCTCAGGTCGTTTCCGCCGATGGACAGCAGGATCAGTTGCGCTCCCGCGACCCGGCTCTGGACGTCCGCTTCTTCCACCTTTCCAAGCAAATCCCCCGTCTCGATTCCGTCTACTCCCAGGTTCTCTACCGTGACGAGCCGCCCGTCTTTCCGCAGCGCGGCCGCGACGCGCTCGGGGTATCCGCCGCCGCCCGCCGCATCGCCCGCGCCGCGCGTGAGCGAATCGCCGAGCGCCACGATGCGAAAGGTTCCGCTCGAGGCCATTGCGGCGGCCGCGGCCGCGGCCGCGGGCGCGGGCGCCGGCGTGGAGACGGGAGGGACCGCGGGATCCACCGGCTCGCCGAGCCGCCCCTGCAGCGCGGCGGCAAAGCCGCCGGCGAAGACACCGGCGGTCGCGAGTCCGAGCGTGGCGGGGAGAAACCAGAGCAGGAGGCGACGGGAGGCTCGTGTCACGGGACTGTATTGTGCCGGAAGAGATGGCGGCCAAGGGCTAAGATCATCTCGTGAATCCGGAGCGCGACGTGAACGGAGTTCTCCGGGAATCGGAGGCGTTTTTCGGCGGCGGGGGAGCCGTCCACCGAACACTCCGCGCGCTCGCGAAGCGCCTCGACGAGGAGGGCATCCCCTACGCGATTCTCGGCGGGATGGCCCTGAATATCCACGGCTTCGTTCGCGAGACCGTGGATGTCGACGTCCTCCTGACGCGGGAGTCCCTCGACCGTTTCCGCGAGCGCCTCGTCGGGCGGGGGTACGTTCCCGCTTTCGCGGGCGCGCTGAAGAGCTTCAAGGACGCCGAGACGGGGGTCCGGATCGACGTGATCGCCGCCGGCGACTTTCCGGGCGACGGCAAGCCAAAGGAAATCGCATTTCCCGCGCCGGCAGGCATCGCCGTCGATCGGGGAGGGATCCGGGTCGTCCCCCTCGAGATCCTGCTCGAGCTGAAGATCGCGTCCGGGCTCTCGGCCGACCATCGGCGGCTCATCGACCTCGCCGACGTCCAGCGGACGATCGAGGCGTTGAAGCTGCCGGAGGAGCTCGGCTCCAAGCTCCGCCCGAGCGTCCGGGCCGAGTACGGGCGTCTCTGGGCTCTCGCGCAGCGGGCGGGAGAAGGACCTGTCGAGCGCTGAGCGGATCCGTTCGGGAAGCGACCCGGAAACCGTCTCTTGACTGATGGCGTAAAACGTCTGCCGTGAGCGCCTCTCCCGTCGTCCTTTCCGCCGAGGGGCTCGCGAAGAGCTATGGCGACCGGGAGGTCGTTTCGGACGTGTCGTTCGCCCTCCACCGCGGCGAGGTGTTCGGGTTCCTCGGGCCGAACGGCGCGGGCAAGACGACGACCATCCGCATGCTCGTCGGCCTCGTGAAGCCCTCTCGCGGCCGCGTCGTGATCGACGGGCACGACCTCGCGACCGAGTTCGAGGCCGCGATGCGCAAGGTCGGCTGCATCGTCGAGACGCCCGACCTCTACAAGTTCCTCACGGGCCGCGAGAACCTCGAGCACTTCGCGCGGATGATCGGGAACGGCGCCTCGGCCCGCATCGACGGGCTCGCGCGGCTCGTCCACATGGACGAACGCCTCGACGGCCTCGTCCGAACGTACTCGCTCGGCATGCGCCAGCGCGTCGGAATCGCGCAGGCGCTGCTTTCCGACCCCTCGGTCCTCATTCTCGACGAGCCCACGAACGGCCTCGATCCCGCGGGCATCCGGGAGATGCGCGAGCTCGTGCGGCGGCTCGCGGGTGAGCACGGCCTCGCCGTCTTCGTCTCGAGCCACCTCCTTTCCGAAGTGGAGAAGATGGTCGACCGCATCGCGATCGTTCACCGCGGGGTGACGCTCGCGAAGGGCACTCTTTCCGACGTGACGGACAACGGCAAAAAGTCGCTGGAGGATCTGTTTCTGGAGTTGACGGGCGGGGAGACCGTCTGACGATGCGGGTAATGCTGGGGCTCGTCGAAAACGAGTGTCTGAAGATTCTGAGAAGGAAGAGATTCCGGGTCGTTCTGATCGTCCTGGCCGCGCTCCTGTGTCTCGTCGTCTTTGCCCAGAACCGGCAGCAGCAGAACCAGCGAAAGGACCATCCGGAGCGCGACTGGCGCGCGCAGGTGGAGAAGCGGGCGGGAGACCTCGAAAGGCAGATGAACCAGCGGCGAATCCCGGACCAATGGAAGCGCTGGATGAAATACGAGTCGGGAAGGCTCCGATATTTTCTTTCTAAGAACATTAATCCGAACGAATTGACCGGTCCGATCTTCACCCGCGCGTTTGCCGGAGTTGGCAGCGTTCTTCTGATTCCGCTCCTGATCGCGGTGTTCGGGGCGGACCTCGTGTCGTCGGAGTTCGCGGAGGGCACGATCACGCTCCTCCTGACGCGGCCCGTCGCGCGGTGGAAGGTCCTGCTGTCGAAGGTCCTCGCGATGGTCCTCTTCACGACGCTCACGCTTCTCGCCGCTTTCTTCCTCGCCTGGGGCATCTCGGGCGTCGCGTTCGGCTGGTCGGGGTGGGAAGCGCCGATCCTGACGGGCTTCCGCCTCGGCGGCGCGTCCCCGGCCGGCGGGCTCGACCTCTCGGGCGTGCGCTCGGTGCCCCTCTGGCTCGACACGTTCGCCGCGTGGGGCCTCGCGTGGTTCTCAGCGCTGGCCGTCGGCTGCATCACGCTTCTCCTCTCGGTCGTCTTCCGCTCGGCGGCGGCAGCGATGGGCACGATGATGGCGACGCTCGTGGGCGGCACGATCCTGTCGCGCGTCGCCTCCGATTGGGACGGCGCCAAGTGGTTTTTCGTGACGAATCTGCCGCTGCCGGACTACTACGC
The DNA here is from genome assembly GCA_030278895.1 of Acidobacteriota bacterium. GTDB lineage: Bacteria > Acidobacteriota > Thermoanaerobaculia > UBA5066 > UBA5066 > Fen-183. The sequence goes on along the minus strand of JARXKK010000144.1, from coordinate 3,853 downwards.
CGGCCTGCCGACGCCCTTCGAGGGAATGACGCTGACGTTCTCGGCGCTGGTGCTTCTGGCCTGGGCCCTGTCGGCACTGACGGCCGCTTTCGTCCTCTTCACCCGGCGCGACGTGACCGCGTAGCCCGGCCTAGAATGGGAACGTGATGACCGACCCCTCTGCATCGTCCGTCGTGAACGCCCTCCTCGAGGAATTCGGGGACAACGCTCCTTTCGCTCTCGAGCTGTACGCGCGCTATCGGCTGGATCCGGTGTCGGTGGAGGAGAACTGGAAACGCGCGTTCCAGGAGCTCGAAGAGCGTGTCCCGCACGCCATGGCCGGCACCGAGGCCTTTCGTTCCGCATCGGCTCCG
>JARXKK010000144.1:0-3400 GCA_030278895.1 Acidobacteriota bacterium | reverse complement strand
CTCCCGCGCGGCCGGCGCCTCCCGCCGCCCGCCCCGGCGAGACGGCCGTCGCGATCGCGGGCGGCGCCGCGACGATCGCCCGGAACATGGAGGCGTCGCTCGGCGTGCCTACCGCCACCACGAACCGCGTCATCCCCGTCAAGACGATGGAGGAGAACCGGCGCATCCTGAACCGGCACCGCGAGGCGCTGGGCCTCTCGAAGGTGTCCTTCACGCACTTCGTCGCGTGGGCCATCGTGCGCGCGCTCGAGAAGCACCCGACGATGAACGACGCGTTCGGCGAGGTGGACGGCAAGCCCGCCCGCATCCGCAAGCCCGTCGTCAACCTCGGCATCGCGATCGACATCACGAAGAAGGACGGCACCCGGAGCCTTCTCGTCCCGAGCATCAAGGGCGCCGAGGCCCTGACTTTCGGGGAGTTTCTTGCGACCTTCGATGGAATGGTGGCCAAGGCGCGCAAGGGCGCGATCGAACCCGACGCGTTTGCCGGCACCTCGATCTCGCTCACGAACCCCGGCACGATCGGAACGACGGCGTCGCTCCCTCGCCTCATGCCGGGGCAGGGCGCCATCATCGCGACGGGCGCGATGGGCTACCCGGCCGAGTTCCAGGCCATGCCCGAGGAGGCGCTCTCCACGCTCGGCATCTCGCGCGTGATGAACGTCTCCTCGACGTACGACCACCGCATCATCCAGGGCGCCGAGTCGGGCCAGTTCATCGCGACGCTCCAGGACCTCCTCCTCGGCGGTCAGGGCTTCTACGAGCGCATCTTCTCGGACCTGAAGGTCCCGTACCGGCCGATGCGCTGGGAGAAGGACTCGTCGACGCCGCTCTCGGCGGGAGGCCGCGGCCTCGAGGCCGTCGAGAAGCAGGCGCGCGTCCTCCAGCTCATCAACGCGTACCGCGTGCGCGGCCACCTCGTGGCCGACCTGAACCCGCTCGGCAGCGACGCCGTTCCGTACCACCCCGACCTCGATCCCGCCACGTACGGGTTCACCCTGTGGGACCTCGACCGGCCCTTCATCACGAACGGCCTCGGCGGGCGCGATCGCGCCACGCTGCGCGAGATCCTCGAGGTCCTGCGCCAGACCTACTGCGGAAAGATCGGCGCCGAGTTCATGTACAACCAGGACCCCGCGCAGAAGCAGTGGCTCATCGACCGCATGGAGTCGACGCGCAACCGCCCGATCCTCGACGCGGACGACCGGCGGCGCATCCTCCGGAAGCTCGTCGAGGCCGAGAGCTTCGAGAAGTTCCTCCACGCGAAATACGTCGGCCAGAAGAGATTCTCGCTGGAGGGCGCCGAATCCACGATTCCGCTCCTCGACCGCCTCCTCGACCGCGCGGCCGAGGCCGGACTCGACGAGGCGGTCATCGGCATGTCGCACCGGGGGCGGCTCACCGTCCTCGCGAACACCGTCGGCAAGCGGGTGGGGAGGATCTTCTCGGAGTTCGAGGGCGACGTCGATCCCGAGTCGATCCAGGGCTCGGGCGACGTGAAATACCACCTCGGCGCGACGGGCGTTCACGTGGCCCCCGGCGGCGCGCGGCTGGGCGTCTCCCTGGCCCCGAACCCGAGCCACCTGGAGTTCGTCGACCCCGTCGTCGAGGGCATGGTGCGCGCGAAGCAGACGCGCCTCGGCGAGGACCGCCTGCACAAGCGCGTGATGCCCATTCTCCTTCACGGCGACGCGGCCTTCGCGGGCCAGGGCATCGTTGCCGAGACGATCAACATGTCGCAGCTCCACGGCTACCGCACGGGCGGCACCGTGCACGTCATCGTGAACAACCAGATCGGCTTCACGACGAACCCGGCCGACGCCCACTCGTCGCCGTACTGCACGGACGTGGCGAAGATGGTGCAGTCGCCGGTCTTCCACGCGAATGGCGACGACCCCGAGGCCGTCGTTCACGTCGTGGACGTCGCCATCGAATATCGCAACACGTTCCAGCGCGACGTCGTCATCGACCTCGTCTGCTACCGCCGCTACGGCCACAACGAAGGGGACGAGCCCAGCTACACGCAGCCCCTCATGTACCAGAAAATCAAAAACCAGACGTCCGTCGCCCGGCTCTATTCCGAGGTTCTCGTCAAGCAGGGCCACATGACCGCCGCCGACGTGGAGGCGCTGTGGACGGCGTCGAAGTCCGCGCTCGAGCGCGCGTACGACGAGGCGCGGGTCTCCGCGAAGGCGTCCGGCGCCGACTCACTCACGGCCGCGCCCGCGCCTCGCCTCAGCCCCGAAGGGGACGCGCGCGAGCGCCTCGCGCGGATCGTGCGAGCCGTCTCGACCGTGCCGGAGGGCTTTGCAGTCCATCCGAAGCTGAAGGCGCTCATGAAGAGGCGCGCCGACTATGCGAGCGGCAAGGCCGACGTCGACTGGGCCGGCGGCGAGATGCTGGCCTTCGGCATGCTGCTTCTCGATGGCACGCCCGTGCGCCTCTCCGGGCAGGATTCCGGCCGCGGCACGTTCAGCCACCGCCACTCGGTTCTCGCGGACGCGGGCAGCGGCGTGGAACTCGTGCCGCTGAACACGATCGCCCCCGAACAGGCGCGCTTCGAGGTCATCGACAGCCTCCTCTCCGAGGCGGCCGTGATGGGCTTCGAGTTCGGATACGCGGTGGCCGACCCGTCCACGCTCGTCCTGTGGGAGGCGCAGTTCGGCGACTTCGCGAACGGAGCCCAGGTCATCATCGACCAGTTCGTCTCAGGCTCCGAGCAGAAGTGGAACCAGCGCTGCGGCCTCGTGCTGCTGCTGCCTCACGGGCAGGAAGGGCAGGGACCGGAGCACTCGTCCGCCCGCCTCGAGCGGTTCCTCACGCTCTGCGCGGAGGACAATCTCCGCGTCGCGAACGTCTCGACGCCCGCGCAGTACTACCACTTGCTCCTCCGCCAGATGTCGAGCGAAGAGCGCAAGCCTTTGATCGCCTTGACGCCGAAGAGCCTGCTGCGCCATCCGAAGGCCGTGTCGACGCTCGGCGACCTCGCGGACGGCACGTTCCATCCCGTCCTCGACGACGCCGCGTTAATCGCGGGCGGCGCGCCGGGCGTCCGCCGCGTCGTCATCGCGAGCGGCAAGCTGCTGTACGAGCTGATGGCCGCGCGGGACAAGGCGGGGAAGGGCGACGTCGCCGTCGTCCGTCTCGAGCAGTTCTACCCGTTCCCCGGGCGCGAGCTCGGGCAGATCCTGAGCCGGTACCCCGCGGATGCGGAGCTCGTGTGGTCGCAGGAAGAGCCGCGCAACATGGGTGGCTGGCGCTTCGTGCGCGAGCAGTTCCTCGACGGCCTCGTCGAGGGCATCGGGCCTGCGCGCCCCCTCCGGTACATCGGCCGCCGCGAGCTCGCGAGCCCGGCACCCGGCTCCCACCACGCGTTCCAGGTCGAGCAGGACGCGCTCGT
>JARXKK010000143.1:4494-7006 GCA_030278895.1 Acidobacteriota bacterium | reverse complement strand
ACTCGAACGCCCACCGTCACCCCGTCCCCCGGCGGGGCCCCAGCGGCGGCCGTACCCACCCTGACGCCGGGCCTGATGGCGCTGTTCGGCGTCGCTCTCGCCGCGTCCGGGCTCCTGTTGCTCAGAAGGAGCGGCTAGAACGCGCGGGGCGCGCCGACTTACTTCGAGGGCGCTTCCTTCCCGCCGTAGGCGTAATAGAGGACCGTCGTCCAGACGTCGGGTTTGATGAAGCCCTTGCCCCACTTCTCGTCGAGGGCGGACGTGGGCTTCGCGGCTTTCACCTCGTCGAGCGTCTTGCCCGCCTTCACGAGCGGAGCGACCGCGTCCCGCGACGCCGCGAGCATGTCGCGATACGCCTTGACGTCGGCCTTCGTCGCGAGCGGGCCGTGCCCCGGGATGATCTTCGTCGAGGCGTCGGCCACCGCGAGGATCCGGTCCGCCGCCGCGATCATCCCGTCCACCGAGCCTCCCGACGACAGGTCGACGACCGGGTACATCCCGTTGAAGAACGTGTCGCCGCCGTGGATGACGTTCGCCTTGCGGAAGAAGACGACCACGTCGCCGTCCGTGTGAGCGGGGGGCACGTGGACCGCGTCGACGTCCTCGCCGTTCATGTGGAACGACAGCGACTCGGCGAACGTCACGAGCGGAAGCGCCGCCGCGGGAGACGCGGGCACCGTGCGATCGAAGAGCTTGATGAACTGATCCTTCGACATCCGTTTGCGGACGTTGTCGTGCGCGACGAGCACGGCGCCGTCCTTGCCGAGGCTTTCGTTCCCGCCCACGTGGTCGCCGTGCCAGTGGGTGTTCAGGACGAACCGGATCGGCTTGTCCGACACCGTCTTCACGGCCGCCTTGATCTTCTCGGTCAACGGCGCGTACTGGTCGTCGACGAGAAAGACGCCGTCGGGTCCCGCCGAGACGCCGATGTTGCCGCCGGCCCCGGTGAGCATCCAGATGCCGTCACCGAGTTTTTCGATCTTGATCTCGACCTTCGAGAAGTCCTGCTGGGCGGATGCGGGGAGAAAAATACAGGAAACCGCGAGGGCGGCCAGAAGCACTGTCTTTCGCATGGGGTGATTCTAGGTCAGGGACGCCACAACTCCAGCGCCTTGAACCCCGTCCCCGCGCCGCGCGGGTCGAGGAGAAACGCGAACGCCGGTTCCCGGGCCGCGCGGGCCTCCGCATCCTTCACGTGCCGCGCGAGGAACGCGCCTTGCGTCTCGAGCGGCGAGACGGCGAAACCCGCTTCGGCGGCCCAGGCCGCGACGTCCGTGAAATTCACGTCGGCCGTGACGTCGGCCTTCCCGCCCCAGCGGTAGAGCTCGGGCGCCTCGAGACGAACGTGGTGCGCGTAGCCGCGGATCGTGCCGTTCGGGCGGCGGTCGTAGAGACGATCGATCATGTCGCCGTAGTCGAGGAGAAGAAGGGAACCGAAGAGGAGAGAAGAGAGAGATTTCTTTGAAAGGAAGAGGGAACGGACGGCCGGAGCGATCTCCACGCGCTGGCCCGAGGGCCACGTTCGGAGAACAGCGCTGAAGGCGGCGGGCGGCCCGACGACCTCACTCGACGCAGGCCTCCACTCCTCAAGCCACTCATCCCCTTGCAAAGAAACCCCGGATCTTATCCAAAGCGCCTGCCACCCGTCGCCAGACCGCCTCAGTACCTGCACGGGGAATGCGTCCAACCATTCCGACGCGTAGACGATCGCCCGTCCGCCGCAGGCGGCCAGCGCCTCCTCCATCGTCTCGTGCCACGTCGCCCGGCCGTCGAGGCGCGAACGCTGGGCTTCGCGCAGCACGGGCGACGTCTCGACGAGGCGCAGCGTCACGGTCCGCCTCGCGAGAAACGGCAGCTCTCGGAGCACAGCCTGCGCGAGCTCGCCCGTGCCGGGCCCGGCCTCGATCAGATTCCAGGGCGCGAGTCCGCCGCCGAACAGCTCCTTGCGGCGCGCCGAGGCCCAGGCCGCGACCGCTTCGCCGAGGGCCGGATGAAGGGTCGCGGCGGTCGAGAAATCGCCGCGCGGCCCCACCTCCCGGATGTTTCGGGCGTAGTAGCCCGTCTCGGCGTCGTACAGCGCGACCCGCATCCAGTCCTCGAACCGCACGATCCGGGCCTCCACGGCGCCATCATCAGGCATCGGCACGCTTGACTCCGCTCCGTCGAAGGAGAACGATTCCCGGGCGTGAGCGGCACCTTCCCGGTCGGCTTGCTGGAGGAGACTCCCGGCTCCGTTCTGGTCGTGGACGACGACGCCCAGGTGCGCGCGCTGCTCGTCGCCCTTCTCAAGCCGCGAGGCTACGTGACGAGGACAGCCGCCTCGGCGGAAGAGGCCCAGGAGCAACTGAAGGCGTTTCGGCCGGACGTCATCCTGCTGGACCTCCACCTTCCCGGAAGGAGCGGTCAGGACATTCTCGCCGAGCTCCGCGCCGACCCGGTCACCCGCCTTCTTCCGGTCATCATGATCACCGGCGGCGCCACGGGGGAGGAGAGGCTCCGGGCCATGGCCGCG
>JARXKK010000143.1:0-4394 GCA_030278895.1 Acidobacteriota bacterium | reverse complement strand
GACGCCGTGCTCCTCAAGCCCTCCCGCCTCACGCCCGACGAGATGGCCGAGATTCAAAAGCACCCGGTCGTGGGACGCGAGCTTCTCTCGGGCATGAAGACGCTGTCCTTCGCGCTCGACGTCGTCTACGGACATCACGAGCGTCTCGACGGATCGGGGTACCCGGAGGGCCTCACTGGAGAATCCATCCCGCTCACGGCCCGCGTCACGACGATAGCCGACATCTTCGACGCCCTTACGACGGCGCGGGTTTACCGCGCCGCGCTCACGCGCACGGAGGCCCTCGCCATCATGGCCGAGGAGGCCCGCCGGGGGTGGTGGGATATGCGGCTTCTCGACACGTTTCGAGGCGTCCTCGAGCGGCTGCCGGAAGACGTTTCGCTCGTGACGGAAGCGCTCGCGGCACCGCCCTAGGCGGCGGGTTTCGTCAGGATCGCGAGCACCTTACCGACGAGAGCCTTCATGTCGAGGGGCTTCGGGAGAAAATCGACCGCGCCCGTCTGACCGGCGAACAACACGCGGTTCTTCTCCGGAAAGCCCGACATGAAGAGGATGGGCAGCGCGGCCTGCTCGGGCCGCGACTTCAGGACCCGCACCGTGTCGAACCCGTCGAGCCCGGGCATCAGCACGTCGATGAGAACGAGATCGAACGCGCACGTCTCGAAGAGCGTGAGCGCATCCTCTCCGGAAGCCGCGGAAACGACCTCGAGTCCCGCGCGCCGGAGCCACACGCAGATGAGATTTCGAACGCCCTCCTCGTCGTCCACGACGAGGACGGTGAGCGGGCGCGCGGACGTCGCGGCTTCATGGGCCGCCGCGGGAGTCTCTTGAATGGCGGCGAGGATCGAGCTCCGCCGATGGACCGCCGTCTTGACCCGCGCCTCGCGCGGCGGAACCGCTTCGGCTGCCGGGGCCCTCGGAGCCTGCAGGCGCTCGAGCGCCTCCAGAGACGTCGCGACCGCCGCCGCGGTCTGAAATCGCTCTTCCGGCTTCTTGGCGAGACAGCGGAGAACGACCGCCGAGAGCTCCCGCGAAATCCCCCGCTTTTCGAGCAAGTCGCGCGACACCAGCGTCTCGAGGTGCTTCTGCGCGATCGAGAGGAACGTGCGCCCGGTGAAGAGCCGGCGACCCGTCAACAGCTCGAAGGCCATGACGCCGATCGCGTAGATATCGCTCCGCTCGTCCACGACGAGCCCCCGTAGCTGTTCCGGAGACATGTATTGCGGGGTTCCCACGGCCGTCCCGGCTCCCGTGATCCGGGGGTCCGTTCGACTCGTGTCATGTGCAAGTCCGAAGTCGAGAATCGAGATGTCTCCCGACGGCCGGACCATCACGTTCGCGGGCTTCAGGTCGCGGTGCACGATGCCGGCCGCGTGAGCCGCCGCGACGCCCCGCGTGAGCTGCGTGAGGATCCGGAGCGCGCGAGCCGAAGGGATCGGCCCCCCGGAGTCGAGGAGGGTCCCGAGGTCGACGCCCTCGACGAACTCCATCGTGAGGTAGGGCGATTCCCCGGCGACTCCGTAGTCGTAGAGGCGACAGACGTTGGGGTGGCTGATCTTCCGGTTCACACTGACTTCACGCTTGAACCGGAGAAGGACCGCTTCGCGCTCGTCCGGGCGGGACCGGCTCAGCACCTTGATCGCGATCTCCTCGTTCAGCTCGCGATCGAGCGCCCTGAAGACATACCCCATGCCGCCCTTCCCCAGCGATCCCCGGTCCTCGTAGCGCGGGAGCGACGCGAAGAAGCTCGTGCGGAGGGCGTCGAGGCCGCGGGGAGGAAGCTCAGACACCCGGCAACTTCGCCTGTCTCAGCCGGCAGGCGCGGGCGGCGTGAGCGCGCCCTGAGGAGTCACGACGACCTCTTGCGCGAGGAGCTCGGCGCAGTAACGCGCGAGATCCTCGTTGCTCAGATCGTCCCAGCCGCCGCAGGTCCCGTGCTCTCTCTGCTCGACGTCACACGCGAGAGGAAGCTTGTTCACGGTCTGGCGCGCCAGCTCCCACTGGTTTCCGAGAGACTCGAGCTGCCAGCGGTTCGCTCCGGGGCGGCGCTCCACGATGCCGGAAAAGTGCTCCTTGAGCTCCTTGTCGTCGAGCTTTCGGAACCCCTGGCAGAAGATGCCGCGGTCGGTCGCGACCCGGCACATGGAGTGGTCTTCGTCCGTCAGCGTCAGGAGGAATTCCCGCAGGGACCGGATCGCCCAGGCTCTCGAAACGACGCGCAGGGAAGCGGTTTCGCCCATGCCGGGAATTCTAGACCCTTTGGAAGCAGGGAGCCCGATCGTGCAGCGGCATTATTCAAACGCTTGCAGCCCCGGCCCGGACTTCCTATCGTCCAAGGCCATGACTCCCAAACGCCGCTCGCTGCGTGTCTCCGCCCTGACCCCCTGCGCCATCTTCGCCCTCGCGGCCGCCCCCGCCCCCGCCCCCCGGGCCGGCATCGACCTCGCCGGGATCGACCGCTCGGTCGCGCCGGGAGACGACTTCTTCGGGTATGCGAACGGCGCCTGGATGAGGAGCACCGAGATCCCCGCCGACCGCAGCTCCTGGGGCGCCCACGGCGTCCTGGATGAGCTGACCGCCCGGCGCACGGCCGACCTCATCGCGGACGCAGCCAAGGCCCAGGCCCCCGCCGGCTCTGACACCCGGAAGATCGGCGACACGTACGCGACCTTCATGGACGAGGCGACGATCGAGGCGAAGGGAATCGAGCCCCTGCGGCCTTCCTTCGCGCGGATCGCCGCGATCGCGGACGCCGCGGGCCTCGCGCGGGAGCTCGGCGCTACGCTGCGGGCCGACGTCGACGTCCTGAACAACACGAACTTCTACACGCCGAACGTCCTCGGTCTCTGGGTCGCTCAGGACCTCGACGAGCCCGCGAAGTACTCCCCCTTCCTCCTGCAGGGCGGCCTCGGAATCCCGGACCGTGAGTACTACCTCGACCCGTCGCCGCGCATGGCGGAGATCCGGACGAAGTACGTGGCGCACATCGAGAAGATGCTGACGCTCGCAGGAGTCGCGGACAGCGCCGCGAAGGCCGCGCGGATCTTCGATCTCGAGAAGAAGATCGCGTCGAAGCACGCGAGCCGCGAGGATTCGGAAGACGTCGTCAAGGGCAACAACCACTGGGCGCGCGCGGACTTCCCGGTCAGGGCGCCCGGCCTCGACTGGGCGGCATATTTCGGCGCCGCGGGTCTCGGCGACCAGAGCTCCTTCGTCGTCTGGCAGCCGTCCGCCGTCACGGGCCTCGCGACGCTCGTCCAGTCCGAGCCGCTCGCGACGTGGAAGGAATACCTGGCGTTCCGGGCTCTTTCCCGCGCCGCGACACTTCTTCCGAAGGCCTTCGTCGATCAGCAGTTCTCGTTCTACGGCACGACGCTCACGGGCGCGCCGAAGCTTCGCGACCGCTGGAAGCGCGCCGTCAGCGTGACGGATGAAGCCATGGGCGAGGCCGTCGGCCGGCTCTACGTCGCGAAGTACTTCCCTCCGGCCGAGAAGGCGCGCGCCGAGGAGATGGTGAAGAACGAGATCGCCGCGTTCGCTCTCCGGATCGACCGCCTCGACTGGATGGCGGCCGAGACGAAGGCGAAGGCCAAGGCGAAGCTGGCGGCTCTCAAGGTCGGCGTCGGGTATCCGGATAAATGGCGCGACTACTCGGGCCTCGAAGTCGTGCGCGGCGACGCGATCGGCAATGCCGCCCGCGCGTCGCTCTTCGAGTATCGCCGGAACCTGAAGAAGTTTGGGCAGCCGGTGGACCGCGGCGAATGGGTCATGAACCCGCAGCTCGTGAACGCCGTGAACCTGCCGGCGATGAACGCCCTGAACTTCCCCGCGGCGATGCTCCAGCCGCCGTACTTCGACCCGCGGCGCCCCGCCGTCATGGATTACGGCGCGTCGGGTTCGGTGATCGGACACGAGATCAGCCACAGCTTCGACGACCAGGGTGCTCTCTTCGACGCCGAAGGGCGCCTGAAGAACTGGTGGACGAAGGAGGATTTTGCGCACTTCACGGCCTCGGCGCAGGCGCTCATCCGCCAGTTCAGCGCCTACCGGCCCTTCCCGGACCTCGCCGTGAACGGCAAGCTCACGGTGAGCGAGAACATCGCGGACGTCGCGGGGCTCGCCGCGGCCTACGACGCCTACCGCCTCTCTCTCGGCGGCAAGGAAGCGCCGGACGACCAGGGCCTCTCGGGCGATCAGCAGTTCTTTCTCAGCTTCGGTCAGAGCTGGCGCACGAAGTTCCGCGAGCCCGCGCTTCGCCAGCGCATCGTGACCGACGGCCACGCGCCGGCCGAGTATCGCGCCGACACCGTCCGCAACAACGACGCGTGGTACGGCGCGTTCTCCGTCAAACCGGGGCAGGCGCTCTATCTCTCGCCGAACGACCGCGTCCGGGT
>JARXKK010000142.1 GCA_030278895.1 Acidobacteriota bacterium | reverse complement strand
GAGCGCGACCGCGGGGAGATCGAGCGCCGCCGCGCGATCGACGAGGTCTTCCGGCAGCGACGACCCGTTCAGGAACGAGAACGCCGAGGCGACGCGCAGCTCGGCGTAAGGCCGGGCACGTCTGGCGGAAACGGGCGGCCGCGTGTAGGCGCGGGCGCGCGTCTTTTCCTTGCGCGCGCCGGGTCCGTTGGGATGCAGGCCGCACCCGCCGTCAGGGCCGATGAAGTCGCGGGTGGGAGGCCCTTCCGCCATGGGGCGGCGAGCCTAGTCGCAAGTAAGACGTAAGTCAACGGCGGCTATTTCGACCCGGGCGCGCGTTCCACCGCGGTGAGCTGCGGGGCGAGGTCCGGCGCCGCCCAGAAGCCGAGGCCGCACTCCACGAGGCCCGCGCCGCGAAACTTCTTCCGGTACCACGCGGCCCGGCGCATCTTGAAGCCCACCGTGTCGCCCTCGATGCCGGTCTCGAGGTCGTCGTCGGCCGTCAGGAAGTCGAAGTAGGCGACGCCGCCGATCAGCTCGGGCAAGACCTCGAGTCCGTGCACGACCTCGCGTGTCGGCACGTAATGCAGCGCGTCCGAGCACACGACGAGGTCGAACGGCTCGTCGAAGCGCAGCTCGGCCATCTGGCCCCACGAGCCCGGCCGCACGTTGCGCGAGCGGCCGAAGCGCTTGACCGCGTAGTCGCTCGAGTCGAGGCCGAGGTAGCGCAGCTTCGGGCGCAGCTCCTTCAGCAGCGGGAACCACGCGCCCTCGCCGCAGCCCACGTCGAGCACCGATGCGAGCGGCCGCCCGAGAAGATGCTCGGCGACTCCGACGGCCATCGCGGCTTTCCGCGCGACACCCGCGCGGCGCACGATGCGCTTCCGGGGGTCGCGATACCACTTCCGGAAGTACGCCGCGTCGTAGAGCTTTCCCATTAGACGAGGCCGTCCTTTTTCCAGCGCTCGTAGCCAGCCTTCGTGAGCGCGGAAAGCTCCTTGAAGAGCCCGGGGTCGGGCGCCTTGAAGTTGAAACATGCCTTTCCCTGCATACGCTTCTTCAGCGCGGGGGAGATCGTGCGCTGGAGCTCGTCGCACATGTAGATCGGCATGAAGTAGTAGCTCACGTATCCCTTTCCGATGCGCGTCGACGCGAACCAGACGCCGTCCGGGTACTGCGGCCATTTCGGGCTGCGTGGGGCCAGGAGGACGGAGCCCGCTGGCCCGTCTTTCGTCAGCTTCATGCCTTTCTTCTTCGTGTAGGGGTCGAGGATCTTCCGGAGCGCGGCGTGCGCTTCGAGGAACGCGGCCGGAACCGGGGCGGACGTTCCGGAGCTCTTCTTCTCCGTCTTCATTCGAGCGTCACGCCTTGATCATGACGAGGATCATCTTGAACGGCGTCGTGGCGCGGAGCGCGTGGGGCTTGTTCGCGGGGAGAAGGAGGATGTCTCCCGCCGAGACGCCGTGGGGCGCGCCCGAGATCGTCACCTCGGCGGTTCCCTCGACCCCGAGCACGATCGCGTCGAAGGGGGCGCTGTGCTCGCTGAGGGCCTCGCCCGTGTCGAACGCGAAGGCCGTCACGGTGCCGCCCGCGGCTTTCACGAGCGTGCGGCTCACGACGGCGCCTGGTTGCAGTGCGACGAGCTCGGACTGGGGAACCGGATTCGGTGGAAGGGGCTGATTGGACATGGACTCTCCTTGCCCGCGGACGATAACGCCCGCGGGGGATGCGCGGGGAACCGCTTCCTAAGGGGACGACGAAAGCTCCAGCTCCCGGAGGCGCGGCCCGACGAGAGTCCCGATGCGCGCGCCGGTGTCGAACAGGACGAAGCCGAAGAGCGCGATACCGACGACGAGTGCGAGGAGCGCCCATCGATGGTGGGACTCGAGCCTTTCGAGAGAGGGCGCGAAGGCGATGACGCCGAGGAGGCCGGCCACGACGATGACGGCATCCACGCTCGCGCGTTGCCAGTAGCTGCCCCCGAGGTGCAGCCACATTCCGAACTCGTCGAACGTCAGGCCGATCGCGATGCCGTACGCCCACGCGGCGATGTGCGCGGCCCTGCCCGCGGGCCGGGCGAAAAGGAGATACGCCGCCACGGCGGCCAGCAGAAAGATCCCGTAGTTCAGGTGATGCACGTGCGTCCCGCGCAGGAAGAAGTACAGGTTCGGGATGCGCTGCGACATGACGAGGAACACCATCGTCCGCGCCGCGATGAACGTCACGACGAAGGCGAGGAGCGCCCGGCGCGCGAGCCGATAGCCCTCGGCGTCCGTTGGTGCGGAGGTATCCACGGGCGGAAGGATAGCCGTCTAGTCGTAGACGCCGTCCGCGAACCACTCGCCTCCGGGCTCGTCGCGGAAGATGCGATAGAGCCCGCCGCCCGAAAGCTCGACGTCCCAGTACGCGCGGAAGGCGGGCGCCTCCTGCCACCAGCCCTCCTCGAGGCGCCACGGCCCCGAGGCCACGCGCACGGGTCCGGCCACGTCGACTGCCGGCCGCCCGTCCCCCTTCCCGGGAGGAGTCGAAGACGCCGAAACCAGCGCGCGCAGCGACGCGGGGCGCTCGCCTTCGAGGAGCACCTCGAGCGGCACGGCCGGGCGCAGCACCCGCACCGAGAGAAGCCCGCGGCCGGTCCGCGGCGTCTTCCGCGTCGCGGGGGGAGGCGGCGGCGCGAACGGCACGAGGGCGAAGCGCTCGGGGCGGTGGCCGTCCACCGCCTGCGGCGCGCCGGCGCGCCCCGGCCCCAGCAGCGCGAACAGCTTCGCGAGCGCCGTCGCGAGCCGGTCGGGCGAGATCTCGGCTGGCCCGAACAGCGTGAGCTGGCCCTTCCGCGGCGCGTCGGGATGCGCCGTGAGGGAGAAGCCCGTCACGGCGGCGCCGGGCGGCCGGCCCTCGAGGCCGAGGCGCACGAGTGTGAGCAGCGTCTTCACGTCGCGCGTGGGCGCGGGCAGCTCGATCGTGCGCGTGTCGCAGCCCTCGGGCTCGAGCGTCAGCGACACGTCCAGCCGCGCGCAGCCGACGGCTTCGGCCTCGAGGCGCCGCCCGAGCCGCTCGAGCGCGCCCTCGGCCAGCGCGAGGAACGGCTCCAGCGTGACGAGGGGCCACTCCAGCTCCATGCCCTCCGTGAAGCCCGGCGGCGGCCGGCGCGGCACGAGGGGGCGCGGGTCGCGCCCGCGCGCGATCTCGTGCAGCGCGTGCCCGCGCGCGCCGAGCCGGCTCGCGACGTCGGCCGCGGGCAGCTTCGCGAGGTCGCCCACCGAAGAGAGCCCCCAGCGGGCGAGCGTCTCGACGATCTCGGCCTCGGGATCCAGCTTCACGAGCGGGAGGGGCGCGAGGAACGCGGCCTCGCCACCGGCGGGCACGACGACGGGGGAGTCCGGCAGTGTCGCGGCCACGCGCGCGGCAAGCTTGCTGGACGCGAGGCCGCAGCGCGCGGGCAGAGACTCCCTCTTCGCGGCGGCGATCAGCGCGCGGCCGAGGTCGTGCTCGTCGGGGAAGAGGCGCTCGAGGCCCTCCGCGTCGAGGTACACGACGCCGTCGCCCGCGTCCTCGACGCGCGGCGATACCGTGCCGGCCACGTCGAGGAGCGCCTCCTGCGCCGCGCGCTCGCTCTCGAGGTCGCGCGCGCGGGTGAGGAGATCGGGCAAGAGCGCCCGCGCCTGCGGCAGCGTGAAGCCCGGGCGGATGCCGGCCTTGCGCGCCTTGCGCGTGGCGGCCACCACGTGCGCGGACGTCCCGTTGCCCTCGCACAAGACGACCGCCTCGTCCCGCAGCGCGGGCTCGCTCCGCAGCCGCGCAGCGAGCGGAAACAGCGGCACCACGAGACACGCGAGGCGGGGGAGTGGCATCTCAGCGCGCGAATGCGGACAGATGGCCCGAAAACGCAGCGCCGTTTTCTTCTTCGCTTTCTCTTTTCCCCTCTTCCTTTCTAAGCAAATCTTTCTTTCTTTCTTCTTCTTTTCCTTTCTTCCCCACCTGAACCGCATCCAGCAGCGAAAGATTCAGCAGGCTGGTCTTTCCCTCCATGTGCAGCTCCCGCCTCTCGAGATTTTTTTCCACGGCGAGGCGGGAAGACAGGCCGTCGAGCAGGCTGCGGTCCCAGCCCGCCCGCGCCGCATCCGCCGCGAGGACGATGCGTGCCGCGGTGCCCGTGACGCGGTAGGGCGCGAGGACGAACAGCGCCGCGTCGTGAAAGCGCGCGCGCCGCGCGAGGCGCAACCACACGGCGTCGTCGAAGCGCCGGCGCGAGACGCGCGCAAGCCCGAGGTCGAGAATGACGAGGGCGAAGCCGGTGGCGAGCACCGTCTCCGTGGCCGCCAGCGCCATCTTCACCCCGCGCGGGCGCAGCCACAGCACCCGCGAAAGCTCGGCGCCCGCGGCGGCCGCGCCCTGGGGGTCGAAGTGGTCGCCCGGATCGACGAGGGCAGCCACCTCGCCCGTCTGCGTTGCCGCCGCAAGCGCGGAGAGCGCGACCGAGAAACGGCCCGAGGACGCGCGCCCCGACATTTCCACCAGCGCCCCGCGCGGCAGCCCGCCCCCGAGGAGGCGGTCCAGCCCGTCGCAGCCCGTGGGCAGACAGGCCGGTGCGAAGTGCGTGCGTGCAAGCCCCGCGGCGGTGGTCATCTGCGCGGCGATTTCCGGGGGGAGAGGCAGCGCCGACATGCCGCAAACGTATGTCCGGTAGAGGCGTAAGTCAAGCGTAAGTTTTTCTTATGATGCCGTTACTTCATTGAACGGACGCACGCGTAACAGCCCAATAGAATCCCATCCACCCTTCGGTAAGGAGCCCACATGAGTGCGGAAACGGCGCCCACGGCGAAGCCCGGTCTCGACCTCTCCCAGTCGCAGCAGGCGGCCATCGAGAAGCTCGCGAAGGACGAGAACGTCATCCTGCCGCCGATATGGATGGCGCGCGAAGCGGCGATCCGCAACGACGCCATCGAGCGCGCGCACGCCTTCAACGAGCCCGACGACTTCTGGGCCGAGAAGGCGAAGGGGATCGACTGGATCGAGCCCTGGAAGGAAGTCTGCCGTTTCAACCCGCCGATGCACGAGTGGTTCATCGGCGGCAAGCTCAACGCCACGGTCAACTGCATCGACCGGCACGTCTACGGCGACAAGCGCAACAAGGCCGCGCTCCTGTGGGTCGGCGAGGACGGCGAGGAGCACGCGTACACCTACAACCGCCTCTACCGCGAGGTGAACCGTTTCGCGAACGCGTTGAAGCGCCTCGGCGTCAAGAAGGGCGACCGCGTCATCATCTACATGCCGCTCACGCCCGAGGGCATCGTCACGATGCTCGCCTGCGCGCGCATCGGCGCCGTCCACTCCGTCGTCTTCGCGGGGATGGGCACCCAGGCCCTGAAGTCGCGCATCGAGGATTGCGCCGCGAAGGTCGTCGTCTGCACGGACTTCACGTTTCGCCGCGGCAAGAAGATCTCGCTCAAGCCCACGGTCGACGAAGCGGTCCGCGACCTCACGTTCGTCGAGCACGTCGTCGTCCACCGCCGCGGCTCGCGGCCCGGCGACGCGCCCTTCACCTTCGAGAGCGAACGCGAGCACGATTTCTACGACGTTCAGAACGCGCGCGACATCCACTGCACGCCCGAGCCGATGGACGCCGAGGACCCGCTCTTCATCCTCTACACGTCCGGCACGACGGGGAAGCCGAAGGGCGTCGTCCACACGACCGGCGGTTACATGGTGGGCGTGAACTATCTCGCGAAGGCCTTCTACCAGATCGGAGACCGCGACATCTACTGGTCCACGTCCGACATCGGCTGGATCGTCGGCCACTCGTTCATCGTGTACGGGCCGCTCTCCGTGGGAGCCACCGTGTTCACGCGCGAGGGCGTGCCCGATTATCCGAACGCGGACGTTACGTGGGAGCTGTGCGAGCGCTTCGGCGTCAACATCCTCTTCACGGCGCCGACCGCGATGCGCATGTTCATGAGCCACGGGCCCGAGGCTCCCGCCCGTTACGACCTTTCGCGCCTGCGCCTCATCGCGTGCGCGGGCGAGCCGCTGAACCCCGAGGCGCACCTCTGGGCGCAGAAGAACCTGGTGGGCCAGTCGGGCGGAATGGTCGTCGACAACTTCTGGCAGACCGAGATCGCCGCGCCCGTGCTCGGCACGCTCCCCACGTTCGAGGCGCGACCCGGCAAGGTCGGCAAGCCCCTGCCCGGCGTCTTCGCCGACATTGTCGACAAGGACGGCAACTCGCTGCCCGACGGCCACGGCGGTCTCCTCGTGCTGCGCCGGCCGCTGCCGTACATGCTGCGCACCGTGTGGGGCGATCACGCGCGCTACGAGAAGTACTGGGAGCAGATCCCGGGCTGTTACACCTGCGGCGACATCGCCGTCCGCGACAAAGACGGCTGGTTCGCGGTCCTCGGCCGCTCGGACGACGTCCTCAACGTCGCGGGCCACCGCATCGGCACGGCGGACGTCGAGGGCTCGCTCCTGCGCCACCCCGCCGTCGCCGAGAGCGCCGTCGTCGGCCTGCCCGACCCGATCAAGGGCGAAAGGATCAAGGCGTTCGTCGTCTTGAAGCCCGGCGCCACGCAGGGCGCCGGCCTCATCGGCAGCCTCAAGGACCACGTACGGCAGGATCTCGGCCCCATTGCACAACCCTCCGACATCGAGATCGTGCCGTCCCTCCCCAAGACCCGCTCGGGCAAGATCGTGCGGCGTTTCCTCAAGGCGAAGGAGATGGGCGAGGACCCGGGCGACCTCTCGACGCTGGCGGACTGAGGCGGTCGCGTCGGGCTAGTCGCCCCGCAGGTTCCAGAATGGGCCCTTCAGGCCGGTTTGGGCGATGAGAGCCTCCGCTTCCTCGAGGGTGTGCCGCCGCCACTCGGGCTTCAGCTTGTCCTCGTACCAGCCGCGGGCGAGCCGCCAGGCCTGCTCCGGCGAGAGGGTGGCTCCCCGCGGAAGGTCGCGCGCCGAGCACCAGCGCCCGATGTGCTCTTCGCCACGGAAGAGCAGCATCGTGCTTCACGTGAAGCCGATGTTGTCCCACCAGTGATGCG
>JARXKK010000141.1 GCA_030278895.1 Acidobacteriota bacterium | reverse complement strand
CCCGTGAACGCGTAGCCGTCCTTCGAGCGCGTCACGCTCGTGTTCGCGATGTCGACGCGACCCTCTCCCTCGCCTTCCTTCTTCCCCGCCGTCTCGTCGCCGATCCCGTGCGCGATCGTGTCGTCGGTCAGGACTACCGCCGCGCGGCGTCCGGTTTTCTGCTTCGCCGCTTCAGCGGGCGTGAGGGGTTTCAGAAGGCCCGGCGTCGGGAGAGGCGCCGCACCTGCTGGTCGCGCCTTCTCGGCGGCCGTCTTCTCGACGTCGATCTCCGAAAGGGGAAGGGACAGGAGCACACCATCGGTCGTCGTGAGAAGCGCGAGGCTGCCCTTCACGACGAAGGGCTTCTTCGTCACGATCCGGCGACCGTCCTTGAGCCAGATTTCGTCGGCCCCCGCGATGCCGGCGAGGCACGCGAGGACGGCCACCGCCAACATCAGCCGTCGCATGGGACCTCCTTCCAAGTCGAGAACATCGCTATTTTACACGTTGAAGCGCGCCGCGCGGGGTCAGGACGAACTCCTTCGACGCGCGCTCGAACGGGATCCGGCGGCTCTCGTCCGGATCCCACCCGACCGGCCCCGCCTCCGGCACGGAGCCGGGCGCGGGCGCGTTCAGGAGCGGAGTCCATTCGAGCGGCGGTTGGGGGCCGTCGCCGCGCGCGAATCGGCGTTCGGCCTTCGCGATCCACGCGACTCTCAGCGTCCCCGCGGCCGGCTCCCAGGCCACCTGGAACTCCTCGACGTCCTCTCCGATGCGCGCGATCTCCCACCGGCCGTTCCCGGCGAATTCCGCGGCGGCCAGGAAGGGATGAGGGAATTTCATCGACGGCGGGTCGCTCGTGGCGTTGTAGTCGGGAAACCGGCCCGCCGGCCCCCGCGCCACGAACCAGACCACGTCGTCGAGGAGGCCGCCCGTCGCCGGCTCGCCGAGCGTCCGGGCCGCGTCCGCCTCTCCGCGCGGGTTCAAGCGTGCCGCTTCCGCATCGGCGAAGTCGAGACGGAATTCGACAGCGGACCGCCCCTCGTCCGATCGACGCCACTCCGCGACCCGGGCGACGGCCGAGCGGCCTTCCCGATCCGACACCAGGAAGAACCGCTTCGCGCGCCGATTCGCCGTCTCCAGTCTTTCGACGACGGCGCGAGGCCCGTCCTCGTTTCCCGAGCCGTCGCTGCCGACGAGCGGGCTCGCCACGAGCCACACGGACGACGCATCGGAGGGAATCCGGCCGCTCGCGTCCGCTCCGCGCGATAGCCGGACGGCGAGGAGCGGCGTGCGCAGCACCCCCCGAAGGCCGAGCTGATCGGTGCCCGCCCGAACGGCGACCGGCACGCCCGAGGCGTCGAGGTAACTCGCGCCCTCCCCCGCCGTGTTGTCCGCGACAACGCGCACGGCCTCCCCGGGCGGGACGCCGCCGCGACCCGCTTCCCGGACGTCCCGCGAGAGAGAGCGCGCGGCCGCCTCGAGGGCGCTTCCGAGGCGGGATTCGTCCTTCTCGACGACGAGGAGCTTCGTGCGGAGGTCGATGAACCACAACGCCGCTGCGATGACGACGGCAAGCAGAAAGAGCGTCAGACCGAGCTCCCGCAGGGAGAATCCCCTCGGCCGCCCGCACGGCCCCGATCCCGCGCTCACATGCGAATACTACTAGCGGGTACTCCGGGACCGTCCGCGACTACTTCTGCTCCTTCCACCAGACGGGGACGAAGTTCGGCGCGCCCGGCAGCGAAGGCGTGGGAATGTCGACCTTGAAGAGTTTCGCCACTTGCTTGCCGACGCCGCTCTGCCCGACGAAGGCGCCCTTGTCGGTCACGACGAATCCCGAAGAGGCACCCGGGCCGGCAGCGTAGACGGTCGTCGGGTTCACCCCGCTGAATGCAGGCGCGGCGCCAGCCGCGATCGTGAATTCCACCTTGATCACGTACGAGTAGCCGTTGCAGCCGAAGTCGGGATCGAAGACGGTGAAGAAGACACTCTGCGCCGGCGAGCTCACGTTCCCGACGAGGAGCGGCGAGGACGTGACCTGGCTGTGGATGCCGAGGCGCGTGTGAACACCCGCGATGTACGTCGGGTCGCAGGTCAGGCCGGGACAGGGACCGGACTGGAGGGGGATTCCGATCGTCTCGCCGCCGATGACTTTGCTGATGACGTATGGCGCGAAAGCTCCCGAGCCAAGCGGCACCGTGCCGAAGAGAGCGTCGGTGATCTTCTTCGGATTCGTCGCGACGAAAAGGGTCGGGACGAACGGAGGCGGCGTGACCGTGTAGCCGGGGTCTGACGGGTTATAGCCCGAGCCGAGAGGCGGATCCACGGCCGGGTTCCGGTTCACGTTCCAGCCCGAGACGGTCGGGCTCGTCTCGTAGAAGCTGCCGCTGCCGAGAGCGTAGACCTGGTAGCCGAGCGTTCCGATCCCGTTCGCCGCCGGCGAATAGAAGAGCGGCTGCGGGCTATCCACCCCGAGGGCGGCCTTCGAGGCCGCGTTGAGGTCGATGAGCACCTTCGAGGTCGGGGCCGAGAAGTCGCCAAAGATCGCGTTGACGCGTCCGTTCTCGTCGCCCTGAAGCGCGAGATTCGCGCGGTTGTCGTTCTGGAAGCCGGAGGCGCTCGTCTGGAAGAAAATCGAGTCGACGAACGTCTGGTGGCCCACGAGCGGACTCGGTGCCGCGAGCGGCGGGATCGCCGTCGCCGACAGGAGTGTGCCGTTGGTCGGATCGACCACGAAAATGCTCGCGTTCTGGGACGCGTTGTAGAGGCTGGTCGGGTTGATGCCGGCGCCGAAAGTCAACTTGCTCGTCGTGAACGTGTCGGGCGCGACCGCGGGCACGCTCCATGTGCTGAAGAGGCCCGGATAATCCGAAGAGTTCTTCGTCCAGAGGATCTCGACGGGTTTCGCGGGAGCGAAGTTCGCGTCCGGAACCACCGGGGCCAGCCTGCCTCCCAGGTTCCCGAAGGGGTGCGTGATATCGATCGCGGCGACGACGTCGCCGCCCGGTCCTTCGGTCAGGAATCCGACCGTCTTGTACTTCCCGGGAGCCCCGGGGAACCAGATATCCGCGAAGCGAAGCGAGTTCGCGACGCCCCACGTGTGCTCGTCGAAGAGGAACCCGGCGTTCTGTCCGGTGTCGGTCGAAATGGACTCATCCGGGTCGCTGAAGTTGTTGTAGAGCGTGACCTGGTTCGCGATCATATTCGGCGGCATCAGGCCGATCACCTCGGCGCCGTCGTCGAGGTCGAATGCATGCAGGAACCCGTCGTCGGCGCCCAGCCAGGTGAGCTTGCGCCGGTCCTTGTAAACGCCTTCGAAGCCGCTGTGATCCACGACGTTTCCCACCTGGAAGTAGCGTTGCGGCGGACCCACGATCGCGGGCGTCACGTTGACGGACGGGCCCAGAATCCAGTCGCGCTTGAGGCCCAGGTTGGGGTTTGGAATCGGCACGTTGTTGTCGTCGAGAATGGTAAGCCGGGTGTCTATTCCACGCATGAAATTGATGGTATCGGTCGTGATGGGGTCGGTTGCGCAGGCGGCGCCGCAAATGAGGTTCAGGGCGGTGACCGTGGCCGCGTCACTGTTGAGCGGGATCAGCGTACCGAGGGCCGGATCCCACGTGTAGAGCTGCCGGGTCCCGACCCCGTTCGCGTTGCCCGGAGTCGGATGCCACGGCTGGGGCGCGACCGCGTCTGGTCCCAGAACCTCTCCCGCGTCCCAGAGTTTCGGGAGGATGGGCAGTAGCGGATTGCTCGCGTCGATCGCATAGATGTGGCCCCGCCAGAGCGGATACGTCGCCGAGGTCAGGATGACGTTGCTCCCGAGGTTGACGGCCGCTCCCGAAACGGGAGAGCTCGTCGTGTAGTCGCCGCTGGCCGAGCTCCGCACGATGGCGAGAAAGGCGTTGTACAGCGCCTTCGCGTCACTCGCGAAGAAGGCATAGTCCTTCTTATCCGCCGGCGTCTGGTCCGGACCGAACCGGTTGATGTTCGTGGCGGGAGGGGGCGGCGCACCCGGCCCGCTTTCGTTCGTACCCGCCGCGGTCTCGGGGGCCGGGTTGATGTGCGGCAGGCGGACGTCGCCACGGAGGGGCAGAGGGTCGGTCGTATCGTAGAGAACGAATCCGGCGTCCTTCCTTTTCGCATTCGCGTCGGTGCGACCGCGATAGGCGATGCGGTTCAGCTCGCAGCGCGAGACGTCGGAAGAGATTCCGATCGCGAACGTCCGGGTCCGGACGATGGCGTCCACCTTCGTTGTCGCAACGTCCAGCTGGTGCGCGTTGAGGTACATGGCTTCCGCGGCACCAGGAGGGAACTTGTCGAAATCCACGCCATTCTTGTCCGGGCCGCACGGCGTCGTCGTCGAATCCCAGAAAGTGTCCGCCGGGGTTCCCGTATTCGTGATGTTCGACTGGCCGTCCGTGCAGAGAATGACGCCGTAGGCCCGGTTGCACGCTTTCCTCGGGTCCGCGTCCCACGTCGTGGTCATGACGCTGTCCGCATAGGAAAGGGCGCCCTTCGTAGGCGTGCCGTTCTGCACACCGAGGCCAGGCCACGGTCCGGAGTTCTGGAAATGGAGGCGCATGTAGCCCTCGATCTCCTTGACGTCGCCCGATCCGCTGTCGATCGTGGTGATGCCGACGAGCTTGTCGTAGACCGGGGCACCAGGCAACCCGGAGAACGTAACGAGGCCCCAGTTCACGAGGTCCTTCGTGTTACCGACGAGGTCCCGGGGGATGTTCTTGGTCCAGCTGGGCTGGTTGGTCCCACCGAACTGGACCACGACGGCCGCGCCGCGCGCGTCCTTTTCCTTGATGGTCTGAATCGGGGCGCCGATGACGGCCAATCCTCGCGTCTGCCAGCCCGCCGCGAAGGAAAGCGGCGTCCCCGTCTGTCCGGGAGTGGAGTCGATTCCATTCAGGGCAATGGTCGTCTCGTCCATGACGGGGAGCGGCGGACCCGGGTCGGGCCCGTAAACGATGTCGTTGTTCGGAGCGGCGCCATAGCCGTAGTTCAGCGTCCAGGCCCAGCCGTCGTAGTTCCCCGCCGTTCCGTACGGTGCGGGCACTAAGGCCGTGGGAACCGGGGAAGAAATCGGAGGATCTCTGAAGGTGTCCTGATAGATGCGGGAGCCCGTCGTGTCGAAACCCGGGCGATAGATCGGCGGGTAGTTTGGATCGTAGGTGGAGGACAGGGCCGAGTTCGGGTCCGGCCAGTCCCAGGTGCCCTTCGAGTAATAGATCCCGGGCTTTTCGCCCTCGACATCCGCCCCGCCTGGCGGCTTGCAGGCCGGCAGGCCGACTCCGCAGTCGTGATCGTACGTTGACACCGTGGGCTGGGAGGGCAGCGTGTATTTCCACGCGCCGGGGATTTCACTGTGTTGGATCGGATCGGGCCAGTCGTTCTGCGTCCCGGCCCCCGGCGCCTTGAAGCCCGTGTACGTCGTCACGGAGTTGCCGAGAACGTTCTTCAGGAGGGCGAGCCGCGAAGGCTGCTCCCACCGGAGCGCGTAGCGCCAGCGGTGGCATCCGCCCACGACCGGCACAGGTGTCGGCGTGGCGACGGCCATGATGGCCGCGATTCCCATGGAAACGCCGTGGGGCTCCCGCGGCAGGAAGGCCTCGAACGACTCGGCGTCCGATGCAAGGCCAGACGGCGAGGCTCCGTGCCCCGGTCCGTTCCACGCGACGACCGCCACCGGTTCCGGCAGGCGCGAAAGCGGATTTCTCGGAACATAGAGGTCGTTGACCTTGACCGTGGGCGTGCGCGTCGGCGTCCCCGTCGGCGTGCGCGTCGGCGTGCCCGTGAAGGTCGGAGTCGCCGTGGGCGTCACCGTCGGGGTCAACGAGGGTGTGACCGTCGGCGTCCACGTATAAGTCGGCGTCACGGTCGGCGTAAACGTCGGCGTATTCGACGGCGTATTCGTCGGCGTATTCGTGCTGAGGGGCGTGTTCGTCGGCGTCAGCGTCGGCGTCAGCGTCGGCGTCACCGTCGGCGTCGGCGTCAGCGTCGGCGTTATCGTCGGCGTGCCGGTGGGCGTCACCGTCGGGGTCCGCGACGGGGTGTTCGTCGGCGTCGCGGTCGGCGTCAGCGTCGGCGTGATCGTCGGCGTGAACGTGGGCGTCACCGTCGGGGTCCGCGTGGGCGTATTCGTCGGCGTCACCGTCGGCGTGATCGTCGGCGTCGCCGTGATCGTCGGCGTCCGCGAGGGCGTCGCCGTCGGGGTCAGGGTCGGCGTGATCGTCGGCGTCTGCGTAATCGTAGGCGTCCGCGTCGCCGTGCCCGTCGGGGACACGGTGGGCGTATTCGTCGGCGACACGGTGGGCGTATTCGTCGGCGTGTTCGTCGCGGTCGTCGTGGGCAGCGCCGTGGGCGTGTTCGTGGGCGTGATCGTGATCGTCGGCGTGCGCGTCGGCGTGTGCGTGTTCGTGTTCGTCGGCGTCCGGGACGGCGTCCGCGTGACCGTGGGCGTATTCGAGATCGTCGCGGTCGGCGTCAGGGTCGGCGTGATCGTCGGCGTCTGCGTGATCGTCGGCGTCTGAGTGGGCGTCACCGTGGGCGTCAGCGTGGGCGTCAGCGTCGGCGTGCCGGTCGTCGTCGGTGTTCCGGTGGGCGTCCGCGTCGGCGTGATCGTCACGGTCGGCGTCCGCGTGGGCGTACCGGTCGGCGTCCGCGTCGGCGTGATCGTCGGCGTGATCGTGGGCGTACCGGTGGGCGTCCATGTCGGCGTCACCGTCGGGGTGCGCGACGGCGTGAAGGTCGGCGTCGACGTGGGGGTCTGGGTCGAGGTCGGCGTCACCGAGGGCGTCGAGGTCGGCGTCACCGTCGCGGTCGAGGTGGGGGTCTGGGTCGAGGTCGCCGTGAACGTAGCCGTCGCGGTCGGCGTGGCCGTCGCCGTCTGGGTCGGGGTCGCGGTAGGCGTCTGGGTGGACGTGAGCGTCGGCGTGAACGTGTTCGTCGGCGTCGGCGTGGGCGTTTCCGTCGGCGTCTGCGTCGGGCCGAGGTTCCCGTCGAGGCACGTGACGCTCCAGACGAGGCGGCCGACGGAGTCCTCGTCCTCGATCAGGGCGTGTGCCTGCACGTCCCAGCGCATCGAGCCGCTGACGTCCTGGAGGATGAGGAGGTTCGCGCG
>JARXKK010000140.1:5064-7154 GCA_030278895.1 Acidobacteriota bacterium | reverse complement strand
TTGCCTTCGTACCAGACGACCTTGCTGTCGCCCTCGAACGCGAGCATGTGCGTCGCGACGCGGTCGAGGAACCAGCGGTCGTGGCTGATGACGACGGCGCAGCCTCCGAACGAGAGGAGCGCCTCTTCGAGCGCGCGCAGCGTGTCGACGTCGAGGTCGTTCGTGGGCTCATCGAGGAGGAGGAGGTTGCCGCCCCTCTTGAGAGTCCGCGCGAGGTGGAGCCGGTTCATCTCGCCGCCCGAGAGGTTCGCGACGAGCTTCTGCTGGTCGGCGCCCTTGAAGTTGTACATCGCGCAGAAGGCGCGGCTCGGCATCTCGCGCTTGCCGAGCATCACGAGGTCGTTTCCTTCCGACAGCTCGTCGTGAACGGTCTTCTTCGCGTCGGGCTTCTCGCGGTTCTGGTCCACGTAGCTCGGGACGACGGTATCCCCCACCTGGAGCTTCCCGCCGTCGGCTTTCTCGAGGCCCATGATCATCTTGAAGAGCGTCGTCTTGCCGGCGCCGTTCGGCCCGATGATCCCCACGATGCCGCCCTTCGGCAGATCGAAGCTCAGGTCGTCGAAGAGGAGCGTGTCGCCGAAGGACTTCTTCACGCCCTCGGCGCGCACGACGACGTCGCCGAGGCGCGGGCCGGGCGGGATGTAGATCTCGTTCGTCTCGCCGCGCGCTTCGATGCCGCTTTCGGAGACGAGCTGCTCGTAGGCCTGCAGGCGCGCCTTGCTCTTGGCCTGGCGCGCTCGCGGGGCCATGCGCACCCACTCGAGCTCGCGCTTGAGCGACCGCTGGCGCGCGCTCTCGGTCTTCTCCTCGATTTCGAGCCGCGCTTCCTTCTGCTCGAGCCAGGAGGAGTAATTGCCCTTCCACGGGATGCCCGCCCCGCGGTCCAGCTCGAGGATCCAGCCCGCGACGTTGTCGAGGAAGTACCGGTCGTGCGTGACGGCGACGACGGTTCCCGGGAACTCCTTCAGAAACTGCTCGAGCCACGCGACGGACTCGGCGTCGAGGTGGTTCGTGGGCTCGTCGAGGAGGAGCATGTCGTTCTTCTGGAGGAGAAGGCGGCAGAGCGCCACGCGGCGCCTCTCACCGCCCGAGATCTTCGTGACGTCCGCGTCCGGCGGCGGGCAGCGCAGCGCGTCCATCGCGGTCTCGAGCGTGCGGTCCAGGTCCCAGCCGTTCGCGGCCTCGATGGCGTCCTGGACCCTGCCGTACTCGGCCATGACCTTGTCCATCTCGGCGTCGGGCAGGCTCTCGCCCATCTTTTCGCCCAGCTCGTCGAACCGCGCGAGCAGCTTCTTGACCGGCGCAACGCCTTCCTCGACGTTCTCGAGAACGGTCTTCTTCGGGTCGAGCTGCGGGTCCTGCGAAAGAAACCCGATGCGCGTCCCCTCGGCAGGAAACGCCTCGCCGGTGAATTCCTTGTCGAGCCCCGCCATGATGCGAAGCACCGTCGACTTTCCCGCGCCGTTGAGCCCGAGGATGCCGATCTTGGCGCCCGGGAAGAAAGAAAGGTAAATCCCACGAAGGATCTCCCGCTGCGGCGGGACGACCTTCCGGAGGTTCTGCATCGTGAAAATGTATTGCTCGGCCATGGGGGCGGGAATGTAGCAGGATAAGGAGTTGATCTCTTTTTAGACTTGATCTAAACTGAGGCTTCGGAGGTTTCCATGAGCAAGAAAGACAAGAAGAGCGGCAAGACCGGCTCGAAGGGCTCGGCGGCCGTGGTTGACACTCTTCAGCGCCAGCAGGCGAACGCGCTCGTCGCGTATCTCAACTACAAGAAGTACCACTGGCTCAGTTACGGGCCCCTCTTCCGCGACATCCACCTCATGCTCGACGAGCAGGCGACGCTCGTGTACGAAACGATCGACGAGTTCGCCGAGCGCGCGATCATGGTCGGCGGCGTTCCCCTGGGCGACCCGGCCGACTATCTCCCAAGGGCGAGCGTGAGGCCCTCGAAGGGCAAGCTCTCGCTCGACGAGATGATCGCCGAGGCCCGCGCGTCGCTCGACCTCGTCATCGCCGAGATGCACGACGACTGTGAAATCGCGACGGATGCAGGCGACATCGGAACCGCCGACCTCTACACGCGC
>JARXKK010000140.1:0-4964 GCA_030278895.1 Acidobacteriota bacterium | reverse complement strand
CTCACTCGTACCGGAGCGCGTCGATCGGGTGCAGGGCGGCGGCCCGGAGCGCCGGGTAGATGCCCGAGGCCAGTCCGACCACCGCGGAGACTCCCGTCGAGAGAAGGAGCGACCACCACGTCACGACCGTCGGCCAGCCGGCCGCGACCGCGACGACGCGGGAGATCACGAGGCCCATCACGATTCCCGCGAGCCCCCCCGTGAACGAGAGGGCGAAGGCCTCGGCGACGAACTGAAACCGGATGTCGGCGCGCCGCGCGCCCACGGCTCGCCGGACGCCAATTTCGCGCGTCCGTTCGAGGACCGTCGCGAGCATGATGTTCATGATTCCGATTCCGCCGACCAGGAGCGAGATTCCCGCGATCGCGCCCATCACGACGTTGAAGAGACGCTGCGTCCGCTGGCTCTGGGCGAGGAGGCGCTCCGGGACGACGAGCTCGAAATCGGAGGCGCCTCCGTGCAGACGATCGAGAAGCGGCGGGACGAGCGCGGCCTGCTCGCGCGCCGACGCACCCGGCTTGAGCGCGAGGATGATCTCCGCGAGAGGCGCGTCGAGCGGGTCCTTGTCGAGCTTGCGCAAGGCCGTCGTCCACGGGACGTAAATCTCCCCCGTCGCACCGCCCGCCGGGCCCGGGAGGGCCAGGCCGCCCGAGGACTCGGGGGCGAGGACGCCGACGACCGTGAGCCAGAGGTCGTTCACCTTCACGTCGCGCCCGATCGCGCCCGAAAGACCGAAGAGGCGGCGCGCAACGTCCGCTCCAACGACACAGACCTGTCCGTGCGTGCGCTCGTCGAGGGCGTCGAGGAAGCGCCCTTCGGCCACCGCAAGATGCGTGAGCTCGGCGTGGCGCCACGAAACACCGAAGACCTGCGCCTCGCCGTTCACGCCGTCGCCGCGCACGCGCCACGGCGTGACCCTGACGCGCGGGGCCGCGAAGAGAACACCGGGGACGGCCTCCTCGAGCGCCGCCATGTCGCGCGGTGAGAGGCCCTGCGACTTCTTGCGCACCTCCGCGAGCTCGTCCGGCCGGAAGTCCTTCGAACGCACGAGGACGTTCGAGAGGCCGAGGCGCTCGATCATCGCGAGGGCCTGCCGCTCGGCGCCCGCTCCGATCGAAAGCATCGCGATCACGGCGCCGACGCCGAAGATCATCCCGAGCATCGTGAGCGCCGAGCGCAGCTTGTGGACGCCGAGACTCTCGAGGGCGCGGCGGAACGCTTCGCTGGAAGTCACCGGGCGGAACCTCCGACGGGCGCGGCCTTTGGGCGGGGGCCGTCGTCCGCGGAACGCGCGGGGTCGCGCAGTGCGACGACGTCGCCGGACGCGAGACCCTTCTCGACGACGACGGTCCCGAGTGCGACGGGCCCGAGCGCGACCTCGACGGGCTCGAAGGTTCGTCCCTTCCGGCGGTAGACGATCTTCTTGCCGTCGCGCTCGAAGACCGCCTGGCGGGGCACGGCCAGGGCGTCCTCCCGCGCATCGAGCGCGAGCGAGGCCTCGACGCGCTGGCCGGGTTTCATCTTCAGGGCGTCGACGCGGTCGAGCACGACCGTGACCCCGAAATACTGAACGGGAACACCCTTCACGCGCGGTTTCGGAACGCTGTCGACACGCTCGATGCGGCCCGGCCACACGGTGTCCGGGTCCGACTCGACGACGACGGTCGCCGGCCGGCCCGCGGCGAGCCCGCCGGCATCCGCCTCGAGGACCCAGACCTCGGCCGCGAGCGCGCTGACGTCCGGGATCTCCGCGACTTTATAGCCGCTCCAGATCACCTGCCCGATCGAAGGAAGCTCCCCGCGCCAGTCCCTCTGGAACACGAGGAACCCATCGTGGGGCGCGACGATCGCGAGAGCCGTCATCTCTTTCTCGGCGCGCGAGACCTTGAAGTCCGCCTTGCGCCGATCGATCCCGAGCAGGTCGCGGTCCGCGTCCGCAAGTCTCTCTTTCTTCGCCTTCGTCCCGTAGGCGTTCTCCTCGCGCGAGCCCGCGAGAGAGGCGTCGATGTCGGCCTCGATGATCGCGTGCCGCGAGAAGATCTCGGGGTCCTTGCTCTGGAACGTCCGCGCGGACTCGAGCTCGCGGTGCGACTGCCGGCCGTCGCGATCGAGGTTGCGGATGGCCGCGCCGGACTCGACGTTCGTCTTCGTGGTCTTCGCGACGTTCGTCCTGCGGTCCGCCCGGCCCCCGAGGAGGTTCTTCTCCGTCTGCGTCGAGTCGAAGCGGACGACGACGTCTCCCTTCCTCACGGGAGATCCGTCGTCCGCGAGCCATGCGATCTTGAGCGAGATGTCCCTGCCGGGCGCGACGAGAGGCGTCGCCTTCATCGCCTTGAGGTTCCCCTCGGCCTTCACGCGGCGCGCGAACGGGCCGCGCGTCAGCGTGACGACCGGAAGGCCCGACGCCGGGTCCAGCCGGCGGTCCACCGCGCGAACGGATGCGAGGAGAAGAACGAGCGCGGCCGCTGAGGCCGCGGCGGCGAGGGCGCGGCGGCGTGTCATGGGCTTCCTGCCCCGCCACCCGAGGCCGACGGCGCCTCGGCGAGGACGGATGCGCCCTCGCCGAGGCCCTTCACGACCTCGACGAGCTTGTCGTTGCGTCTTCCGAGGACGAGCGGCGACGCGACCGGTCCGCCCCAGGCGGGTCGCCAGGCGACGGGCCCGGACGGCGACGGGAAAACCGCCTCGAGCGGGAGAACGAGGACGCCGGGTTGGCGCCCCGTCTCGACGCCGCCGCGCACGCGCATGCCCGGGCGCATCCGGAGCGGGTCCGAAGCGTCGAGCGCGACGTCCACCTTGACGACTTTCTTCGGGATCTTCGGGCTCTGGCGCTGGACGGTCCGGCCGACGGAGAGGATGTGGCCCGTAAAAGTGGCGTCGGGGTGCGCCTCGAGGCGCAGGGAAACAACCTGGCCCTCGGCGAGCGCCGCGGAGTCCGCCTCGTCGACCTCGCCCTTCACGATCATCCGGCCGAGGTCCGGCACCTCCACGACGCGTTCCCCGCGCCAGCAGACGTCGCCGACCTTCTTCTTCTCGTCGCGCCAGTTCGTCAGGTAGATGAGCGTCCCGTCGCGCGGGGAGGGCACCGTCATCTGACGGATGTGCTCCTCGATGTCGCGCACGCGAGCACCCGCGCGCTCGTTCCGCTCCCGGAGGGACGCGCGCTCCGCGTCCGCGGCCCGGCGCGCGGCGTTCTTGCGCTGCACGATCCACGCGAGCTCGCGCTTCGATAGGTCGAGGTCCAGCCTCGATTGGGCGAGCTCGTTGGCGCCTACGAGCTCCGGGGGGACCTCGACCTTGAGCTCCGCCTTACGGCGGCGCGCCTCCGCCTCGGCCTCCTGGAGAAGGAGCGCCTCCTCACGCACGGCGAGCTCGAGGGCGCGCTTCTCGACCTGCTTGGCCGCGGAGTCGCGCTCGGCCCGCTTCTCCTCGAGCTTCTGGGCGAGGTCCGTCGTGTCGAACTGGAGGACCATCTGGCCTTTCTTCATCGCGGCGCCTTCGGGCGCCATTTTGACGAGGCGGTACTCCCAGAAGTCCGAGAGGACGGGCGGGCCCGCCTGATCGGAGTCGAGCGCCCGGAGCGTGCCCGTGACTTCGACCGTCGTGACGAGGTCCGTGCGCCGCGCGACGGCCCGTCTCGGCCCCGCGGCGGTCCTCCCCGCGAGCCGCCACGCGCCGAACGCGAGCGCGACAACGACGACGGCCGCGGCCGCGGCCGCCAAGGCGATGCGACGGGTCACGGCCCGCCCCATCGGTTCCGCAGCTTCGTGCCCTCCGCGGCGCCGGACTCCACGACGCAGAGGAGCGCGTTGCACGGCCCCAGCCGTACCTCCGTGCTCCCGCCCCCGGCGAGCAAGACATGCGGCTTCCTCGTGGAATAGTCGAGCGAGGCCCGCGGCGCCAGGAGCACGTTTTCCCGCTTCGCGACCTCGACCTCGACGCGCACGGAAGTGCCCGGACGGGGAGGGACGGACGACGGGTCCTCGAGCCTCAGGACCGCACGAAGCGTCCGGCGAAGAGAGTTCGGCGCCGGCTCCTGCGCGATCGGCGCGATGTCGAGGACGACCGCCTTCACGGGGCGGCCGGGCTCGGCGTCCAGAAAGCAGGCCGCGGGCATGCCCTTCGCGATGAGGCCGTCGTCCACGTCGTAGAGCGCGGCCTCGACCTGCATTCCGGCGCGTTCGGGAATGCGGGCGACGGCGAGGCCCGGCCAGACGGAATCGCCCACCATGACCTTGCGGCGCTCGCGCGGGTTCTCGGAGACGACGAGGATGCCGTCTGCCGGCGCGCGAAGTGTGAGCGCCGCGACGGACCTTTCGGCGATCGCGATTTCGCGGCGCGCGGCCTCGTACGAGATCCGCCACACCTCGCGGTCAGCCTCCCCCGCCTTCTTCGCGGCGGCGAGGTCCTCGAGGACTTTCTCGAGCTCCGTCCGGGCCTTCTCGAGGGCGAGCTGCTTCTCCTGCCACTCGCGCCGGGGCCGGAGCGCCTCGGGGACGGCGGCCTCGACTTCGGCTTTCGCGACCGCCGTCTTTTTCTGCTCGACCGCGAAGTCCTTGTCGGCAATGTTCGATTCGAAGTCGGCATCCTGCCGCTGGCGGTCGTTCTCGGAGACGAGGAGGTTCACCTTTCTCTCCTCGAGCGTCGAGGCGAACGTCGCGTTGTCGAACTCGAAGACACGTTGCCCCTTCTTCACCTCGGCGCCGTCGGCCTCCATCCAGCGGACGGGCACCTGCCACATGGGGGTCTCGGGGACGTACAAGGCCGCGGCCTGCCGCGCGACGAGCTCCCCCGTCAGGACCGTGTGCGCCTCGAAGGCGCCCCGCGTGACGGCGAGCGCCGGGCCCCGGGCCGCCGGCGACGCGACCGTGGTCCGGCCGCCTCCCCGCGCGCAGGAGAGCGCGACGAGAGCGACCGCGAGAACGATCCTCTTCATGTCGTCTTTCTACGGACGGCGGTGCCCC
>JARXKK010000139.1:4368-7177 GCA_030278895.1 Acidobacteriota bacterium | reverse complement strand
CGCCCACCATCTCGAGCTCGACTACCGTCCGCTCGCCTTCCGCGCCGGCACGGCGGTTTCGCTGGCGTCGCTCGTCGTTCTCGCCGGCCTCGCTCTCGCGGGGAAGAGGCGCCCGTGAGCGCCGTGGAGGGCGTCCTCCTGGGCCTCTACTTCACGACGGGCGCGATCGTGGGCTCCTTCGCGAACGTGTGCATCCACCGCTTGCCGCGCGGGCTCTCCGTCGTCCGCCCGGGCTCCAGCTGCCCCTCCTGCGGGGCGCCGATCGCGTTCTTCGACAACGTGCCCGTCGTGTCGTGGCTCCTCCTCCGCGGCCGTTGCCGCCGCTGCGGCGCGTCCATCCCGGTCCGCTACGTGCTCGTCGAATTACTCGTGGCGTTTCTCTTTCTCGGCGCCGGCTTCCTTTACGGGCCCACGTTCGTCGCGGCCTCGGCCGCTTTTCTCGCGGCGGCCTCGGTGATCCTCGCGGCGACAGACCTCGAGGCGCGCACACTGCCCGACGAGGTGACGCTCGGGACTCTCGTGCTCGGTCTCGTCCTCGCGGCGCTCCGTGACCGGGCTGCCGCGGTTTCGGACCAGGGTCTCGTGAGGTTCTTCGCCGGGAGCCACCTCTTCGAAGCGGTCGCCGGCGCGCTCGCCGGCGCGCTCTTTCTCGAAGGGGTGCGCCGCGTGTACAAGAGGCTGCGCGGACAGGAAGGCATGGGGGAAGGCGACGTGAAGATGCTCGCGATGGCGGGCGCGTTCACGGGACCCGCGGGCGTGTTCCTCACGCTCTTCTTCGCCTCCCTCGCGGGCACGGTCGTCGCGGGCGGTGCGACGCTGCTCCGCGCGCTTCATTGGTCCCTCGAGGCGCGGCGCGCGCGCGCGTCGTCCTCGGCCGCGCTCGCCGTGGCGGCCCGCGCCGGGCTCCTCGTCGCGGACGACGGCCGCGTCCTTTCGGCCTCGGCGCGATTCCGCGAGATTCCGGGGGCCGCGGCGGACGGAATGCGCCTCACCGCTGACGTTCCAACCGCCGGCCGTCTCCTCGCGTTCGTCCGGCTCGCCGGGACGCGGGTCCGGCGCGGAGAGCCGGCCGCGCATGGGCGACTCGCGCTCGACGACGGCGCCGACTTCTTCCGGGTTCTCGCGGCGCGCGCCGAGGCGACGCCGGCCGGGCTCCTCGTGCTTCTCGCCCGCGTCGACGTGCCGTTCGGCGTTTTTCTCGCCTGTGGCGCGCTCGTCGCTTTCGTGGCGGGACGCTCGGCGTGGGACGCGATCGCCGGAGGGCTGCCGTGGGTCCCGAGGCTTCTGCCGTGACGGTTCGCGCGTACGAACGCGAGGTGCGCATCGTGATCGTGGGCGGTCTGGCGACGCTGCTATTTCTCGCGGGGGCGGCCGTCGTCGTATTGCGCAACACCGCGGCGTGGGGCGCCGGCGAGAATCTCAGGCGCCTGACCGCCGAGACGCGCGCGGTCGCGGATCGCCTCGGGGAGTCGCCGGATCCCGCGCTCGCGTTCGTCTCGGATGCGCCCGTCACGCGTCTTCTTCGCGAGCTGAACGCCCGGGGCGCGGCACTTTACGACGCGCGAGGAGATCGCGTCGCAGAAGCTCCGTTCCTCCCGGACGCGGGGCTCGCGCCCGCCGCGCTGCCGCCGGGCGAGCGGCCCGCTCCCGAGCCGGTCGTGGCGGAGGGCGAGGGCGGAGCTCCGTCGATCACCGTCGCTCTCCCGGGGACGCCGCGAATACTGAGGGTCGTCTGGGACGGAACGCCGAACGTGGAGGCCCGCCGCAATGCCCGCATTCTCTCGGTCGCGGTGCCCGCGGCCGCGGGCGTCCTCGTCCTTCTCGTGGTGCCGTTCCTCCGGCGGCTCGCCGGGCCGATCGACGCCCTCACGGAGACCGCAAAGGGAGCGGGGGGCCTCGTGCCGGCGGCGCGGGCCGGCGGCGACGAAGCCGAGACGGCGATCGCCACCTTCCAGCGCACGGTCGAGGAGCTCAAGAAGCGGACGGGCGAGCTGGAGGGGCTTCGCCGCTCCGAGCAGCGGCGCGCGGACGATCTCGCGGTGACCGCCGAGACGCTCGTGCGTTCACACCCCGGCGGGCTCGTCGTGGTGGATGCCGCGGGCCGCCTGACGCGGGCGAACGCGCCCGCCCGCGAGCTCCTGACACTGGGCGAAGGGAGCCTCGCCGCGGGAGCCGAGGCGGCGATCGAAAGGGTGCCCGCTCTCCGCACGGCGGTGGAGGCGGCGCGAAGGGGCTCGCCCACGCTTTCCCTGGAGCTGACGATCGGAGCGGGTGCGGACGCGCGCCTCGTCGAGCTGACGGCCGTGCCGATCCTCGACTCCGGAAAATCCATCCTGGGCGTCCTCCTGTTCCTCGAGGACCGCACGAACACGCGGCGTCTCGAGCGGGAGCTCTCGTCCCGCCGCGAGCTCGCGGCGCTCGGCGAGATGTCGGCGGGCATCGCGCACGAGTTCCGCAACGCGACGGGCACGATTCTCGGGTGGGCGCGCCTTGCCGCGAAGACGAGCGACCCGGTCGCGCGCGGGCGCCAGCTCGACGCGATCCAGGCCGAGGCCGAGCACGTGGCGCGCGTGACCGGCGATTTCCTTTTCTTCGCGAGACCGGAGCAGCTCGAGGCCGGCCCGTGCGATCTCCGCGCCCTCGCGTTCGAGATCGCCGAGGAGCAGCGCGTGTTGACGCCGGGCGTCCGCGTGGAAGCGACGGGGACGTTTGCGCCCGCGATTGCCGACCCGGCGCTCGTGCGCCGCGCGCTCGTGAATCTGGTGAAGAACGCGTGCGAGGCCGCCGCCGCGGGAGGCCGGGCGGGCCG
>JARXKK010000139.1:0-4268 GCA_030278895.1 Acidobacteriota bacterium | reverse complement strand
CGCCGCGGCCTTTCGCTTCTCGACGAGGCTCTTGAACTGCTCCTTGTCGAGCGCCTTTTCGAGCGCCTCGTCCGGCTCGACGGTGGCCGCCGCGACGAGATCCGCGAGGTACTGGTCCATTCCGATCATCCCGGCGTTCCGTCCGGTCTGGATGAGCGTCGAGATCATGCCCGTCTTGCCTTCGCGGATGCTGTTCGAGAGCGCGGACGAGCCGCGGAGGACCTCGAACGCGGGCGCGCGCCCTCCGCCCTTCTTCTTGAGCAGCACCTGCGCGACGACCGCCTTCAGGACTTCGGCCAGAACCGTGCGGACCTGCTCCTGCTCCTCGGCGGGGAAACTGTCGATGAGGCGGTCCACCGCCTTCGCGGCGGAGTTCGTGTGCAGCGTGCCGAAGACGAGGAGCCCCGTCTCGGCGGCCTGCAACGCCATCGACATCGTCTCGAGGTCGCGAAGCTCGCCCACGAGGACGACGTCGGGGTCCTCGCGAAGCGCGGCCTTGAGCGCGCCCGAGAACGTCGGCGTGTCGAAACCGAGCTCGCGGTGGGAGATGAGCGACTTCTGCGGCGCGTGGATGAACTCGACGGGGTCCTCGATCGTCACGATGTGCGACGCGCGTGTGCGGTTGATCCAGTCGAGGAGGGCCGCGAGCGTCGTGGACTTGCCGGATCCCGTGGGCCCGGTCACGAGCACGAGACCGCGCGTCACACGCGCGACGTTCGCGACGATGGGCGGGAGCCCGAGCTCCTCGATCGTGAGGACCTTCGGCGGAATCATGCGGAGCACGGCTCCGGACCCGTGCTCCTGCCGGAACAGGTTCACGCGGAAGCGGGCGATCTTTCCCATCGAGTATCCGAAGTCGGCGTCGCCCGTCTCGCGCCAGTCCTTGAGAGGCTTCTCGGGGGCGATCGGCGCGATGAGGCTCTCGTACTCCTCCTCGGTCAGCGTGCGCCACTTCAGCCGCGACAGGTCGCCGTCCACGCGAATCATCGGCGGCGAGCCCACCGCGAGGTGAAGGTCCGAGGCCTTCTTGTCGACGACGATCCGGAGGAGCGTGTCGATCCGGTTCGCGCCCATGTCGGCCGTGGAGACGGGAGGCGCCTGGCTCACTCGAGCGCCTGCCTCTCGTCGGCGAGGAGCTTCTCGAAGGGCTCCTTCTTGAACGCCTTCTCGATGGCCCTCTCGGGATCCACCTTGCCTTCCTCGCAGAGCTTCATGAGCGACTGGTCCATGGTGATCATGCCCGCGTTCTGGCCCGTCTGGAGCTGGGAGGGAAGCTGGTGCGTCTTCCCTTCGCGGATGAGCGCGGATACGGCCGAGGTCGACCTCAGGATCTCGAAGGCGGCCACGCGACCCGCGAATCCGCGGCGCGGCAGGAGGGTCTGGGAGACGACGGCCTTGAGGGAGTCCGCGAGCATGACGCGGATCTGGCCCTGCTGACCTGGGGGGAAGGAGCTGATGACGCGGTCGATCGTCGCGGGCGCGTTCGTCGTGTGCAGGGTACCGAGCACGAGGTGGCCCGTCTCCGAGGCCGTGATCGCGAGCGAGATGGTGTCGAGGTCGCGCATCTCACCGACGAGGATCACGTCCGGGTCCTCGCGGAGGGCGGCCTTGAGCGCCCGCGCGAACGAGGCCGTGTGGTGGGGCACCTGCCGCTGGTTCACGAGGGCTTCCTTGTTCTGATGGACGAACTCGACCGGGTCCTCGACGGTGATGATGTGGCACGGGCGCGTTTCGTTGATGCGGTCGATGAGCGCCGCGAGCGTCGTGGACTTCCCGCATCCCGACGGGCCGGTCACGAGGACGAGCCCCTGCGTGAATTTCAGGACGTCGGAGAGCGAGGTCGGGAGCCCGATCTCCTCGATCGTCGGAATCGACTTCGGGACGACGCGGAAGCACGCGTCGAACCCGCCGCGCTGGGAATAGAAATTCGCGCGAAAGCGCCCGAGGCCGGGCAGCTTCAGGCAGACGTCGATCTGCCTCTCGCGTTCGAGGCGCTTCCACTCCGTCTCGTCGAGCACCTCGCGGATGAGCTGGGTCGCGCGCGCGCGGGTCATGGGAGGCGCGTCCACGGGTTCGAGAGAGCCCTGCACGCGCCTGTGTGGAACGAATCCGGTCGCGAGGTGGAGGTCGGAAGCTCCGCGCTGGACGGTGTCGGCGAGGAACTCGACGAGCCGCGCGCCGTGGTTGCCCGTCAGCTCGACGGCCTCGATTCCGGGTTCGATGTCGGGGAGCGCGTCGCGCGCCTCGTCGCCCGAGAGCTTGCCGACGAGACGGCGGGCGCGGCCGCGCACCGCGGCGTCCAGCTGCGCCATCTGGGCGACGCGCGTGCAGATCGTCGCGATCTGCGGCTGCACGCCGGGCTCTGCGAGCGCGAGCTTTCCCATCGCGTCGAGGATCTCCATCTGGACGTCGGGATGCGTCGCGGCGCCCTTGAACGCGTCGAGCAGCGGCTGCGCGGCGCGTTTGTCGCCGAGCTCCCCGACGGCCGAAGCGGCCGCGATGACGAGCTCCGGATCCTTCAGCGCCGCGAGGAGGCGTTGGAGGACTTCGTCGCTTCCCTTGCCCGCGCGTCCGAGAGTCTCGACCGCCCGCGTCCGCACCCAGAGATCGGGGTCGTCCACGAGCTTGATCCACACGGGCAGCGCCTTGACGTCGGAGAGCGCGAGCGTCATTTCCGAAGCGGCCTTCGCGAACGTCGGGTCGGGGTCCTTCGTCAGCGCGAGGAGGGCGTTCACGAATCCCGGCAGCCCGTCGCGAGCGGTCTCGACCGCACGGTCCCTGACCCAGACGAACGAACCGCGAAAATGCTCGAGGAGCCGGCGCGCGACGAGGTCCGGCGCGAAAGGCATGAGGAGGTTCACCGCGCCCTGGCGCACGACCGCGTTCCCGTCGGCGAGAAGCGGCACGATCTCCGGGGTGTGATCCTGCTTGGCGGACGCGAGCAGGCGCTTGATGGCCGCGAACGAGGCCTCCGCGACGCGCCCGCCGCCCGTGCGGGCCATCTGGAGGACGTCGGGGAAGTAGCTCTCGTTCGGGTTCTTCTCGAGAACGGCGAGGGCCGAGTACCGGATCTCCTCGCTTTCGTCCTGGAGGAGCGGTACCGCGAGGCTCGCGGCCACGGCCGCGCTCCCCTCGAAGCTCATCTCGCTCACGGCCTTCAACGCGCGGGCGCGGACGGCGGGGTTCGTCGCGGTGAGGACGCGGCGCGCGATGTCGAAGGCGGCCTCGGCGGGCAGCTCGCGCGCGAGCTCGAGCGCCGCGAGCCGCGCGAAGTCGTCGCCCCGGGACGCCACCTCCTGGAGGAAGGGCCCGAGCTGAGAACCTGCGAGGTCCTTCAGGAACCGCATGACCGCGCGCCTGACGGCGTCCGAACGGGTCTTCAGGAGCGGGACGAGCGCCTCGAGGCCGGCCCGGTCGTGGCGCCTCTTCAGGATCGCGAGGCCCGCTACCCGGATCTCGGGCGTCTGGTCCAGCGCGGTCCATGCGACCCATTCGACGTCGGGCTTCGAGATGCTCTGGAATTTTTCGAGGAGCTCCTTCTTCTGCTGCTCGCTCGTCCACTTGTGATCGCGGAGCTGGGCGACGAAAGCCGGCTCGGAACGGAGACCGCGCAGCTTCTCGAGGACCATCAGCGAGGCTCCATGCGGTGTCTATCGTAGCC
Source organism: Acidobacteriota bacterium (assembly GCA_030278895.1). Lineage (GTDB taxonomy): Bacteria > Acidobacteriota > Thermoanaerobaculia > UBA5066 > UBA5066 > Fen-183. The sequence continues at coordinate 607 of JARXKK010000139.1, read as the reverse complement.
GAGCGCGCCGGTTCTCGCCTCTGCGCTCGAATCGTCCGTCGCCGGGCAGGGGGTGTTACGAAAAGTGTCAACTCGCATGCCTAGCCGGGGAGAGGAGTTCGCTTCGTGCCGGGTGTAACATCCCTTCCAGGAATCGTTTGGCTTTCAAATACGGGGTTGGGCACGAACCTCGCTTTAAAGGGACGGACTTTCTCGATGAAAAACCATCAGCATTTTCCCCTCAGCCCGCCCTCTCGCGCGCCCCAACGGCACGGCCGGAAGGGATTCAGCCTGGTCGAGATGATGGCGGTCGTCGTCATCATCGGCATCATCTTCGTCATCGGCGGAGAAACCATCTCGAAGGCCTGGAAGCGCCAGAAGCTCCAGAGCGCCTCGACGGACATCAAGATTCTCTTCCAGAGGGCGTACGCGGAGATGCAGCGCCGCGGCTACCCGGTGTTCGTGCAGGTGGGCCCGCTCGTCACGGCGGGCGCCGTGAAATACATGCCCATCCGCCTGATCGGCGACGCGGACGAGAACGGAGCGGTCGGCGCGTTCTGCCGGAATCCCGTCGCGCCCGCCAAGGGCTGCCCGGACCTTCTCATCGACGAGTACGACATCGTCGTGA
>JARXKK010000138.1 GCA_030278895.1 Acidobacteriota bacterium | reverse complement strand
CGTCGCGAAGTCCTCGGCCGTGATGTCGATGCACATCTTGATGCGGAGGTCGTTCACCTGGTCCACGTCCCAGGCGCTCGCGTGGCAGACGACGTCCCGGTCCCGCGGCTTCACGAAAAGCGAGCGTTTCCAGAACGTCTCGGGTAGCGGCGCGAACCCGAGCGAGGTGAAAAAGCCCTCGCCGTACTTCACCATCTGCTGGTCGTTCGTCTTCCGGCCCTTCAGGATCTGCGTCAGGTCGTAACCCGGATCCGCACCCTTCGGCGCCACGAGCGGATAAATGTTTCCCCACTCCTGCGCCCACATGTTGCCGAGGAGATGGGCGGGGATGAGCCCGTCCGCGGGGACGCGGTCGCCGTACTTCTCGCGCAGCTTCGTCCGCACGTAGGCGTGGAGGGAGAGATAGAGCGGTTTAACCTGTTCCCAGATGCGGTCCAGCTCCGCCGCGAAAGCGTCCGGCGGCATGTCGTACTGCGACCGCCACATCGCCCCCGTGTCGGCGAAGCCCAGCTCCTTTGCGCCCTTGTTCGCGAGCGCGACGTACGTGACGAAGTCCTTCCGCATCGGGCGCGCGACGGCGTGCCAACCCGTCCACGCACCGAGGAGCTCGTCGTAGTCGCGGCTCGTCGCCAGGACCTTCGAGAGCTCGCCGAGATCGCGGCACTCCTCTCTCCCGTCCTTGCCCGGCCGGCAGGCCTTGCCCTTGCCGTAAAGCCCCTCCATCCACGACGCGATGCGCGTGAGCTCCTCGCTGTCCTTCGGGTCGGACGGCGTCGCCAGCGTGAGCCCGTTCTTCAGGAGCATCATCTTGCGGGCGAGCTCCGGCGGCAGCGCGAGCGTGTCGAACCGCACCGACTGCTTGGCAAGCTCGACGCCCGCGTTGATCGCGCGCTCGTCGGCCTTCGCCGCGAGCGCCTCCGTGTCCTCGGTGATGAAGTTGACCTTGACCCAGTCGGCGCGGCTCGCTTCGACGGAAAGAGCCAGCAGGCGCTGCTCGGCCTTCCGTATGAAGGTCTCGGCCTCGGCGACTGTCGGCGCGGGCGGCGGCGGTGCCGGGGTCTGGCCGGCGGCGGAAGCGGTGAAGAGAATGACGGGCAAAAGGGCCGCGAGGAGGGCGGTAACCGGGCTGAAGCGCTTCATGCCCCGATCCTAGCAAGGGCGCGCTCCCCAAGGAGCGCGCCCCCGCGGGCCGAGGTTACGGGTTCCCGACGACGCTGCCCCAGCGCGGGTCGAGGCAGAGGAACGGCAGGTCGAGATGCTTCGTCGCGCAAGTCACGCTCGGCGCGCCGCCCGTGTTCGGGCCCGGACCCTTCTGCCGGCACGCGATCGCGAACTCGGGGCGCGTGAGGTCGATCCTGAGCGAGCCCGCCTTGATCTTCGGCCCCTTCCAGGACACGGTCCCCTGGGACGGATCCGGCACGCTCGCCGTCTTGTTTACGACGACGAGACCGAACGCCGGCTGCAGGCAGCCCATGAAAGTCCGATCCCTGCAGAGCGGACCCAAAGACCGGGCGAGATCGACCGGAAGGATCGCCGGCGGCATCGCGATGATTCCCGTCGATATGCCCGTGCACAGGACGGCCTCCTGGCTGCACGAAGCGGCTTGCTCGACCGTCACGTAGGAGAAGGTCTGCGTCGCGAGCTCGATCTTCAGGTCGCCCGCCTGCACCTCGATCGGGACGAGCTTCAGCTCCTTGAGCTTGGGAAGGATCAGCGTGATGTCCCACGACGTGCAGATCGTGCCCGGGACGTGAACGGTGCGCTTGCACTTCGGGAACTTGACGTCGACGCCCGCCTGGACGCCGTCCGGACCGGGGTTCCAGACCGGCCTGAAGGCGCCCGGATCCCACTCGACGCAGACGTCGAACCCGTTGCCGAGGGCGAGAGCCGAGTTCCCGATCGGAGCCGGGTGCGCCCCCGCGGCGGTCATTCCACCGACGTTCACGTGGACGGGCCCCCCGCCAGGCGCCCCCGCGAGCGCGCAGGAGGGGTAGTCGACGCCCGCCGTCCGGTTGCAGCCCGTGATGCACTTCAGGGCCTTGAGCGCATTCATCGAGGCGTTGAACGCGTCGACGGCGGCCTGAGCCGAGTCCCGGATGCCCTTAAACGGCAGGCCGCCGTAGGTCGCGCGGCACGGGCTTGCGGGGACGCCGTTCGGGCCGTCCGGCCAGGTCCTCAGACACTTCGCGAGGGCCGCGTCCGCGTCGGCGACCGCCTGGGCCGCCTGGTTGCGCGTCGTCTGCGCCTCGTTCCGCTTCGCCTTGAGGTCGTCGTAGAGACGCTGAGCGTCCGGGCTGGGACAGCTCGCGAAGTCCGTGGCCATCTTCTGCCCGGCCGCGGCGGCATCGCGGCTCCATTGGCCGATCTGGCCCGCGCCCGCGATGGTGCGGTTCTTCACGTCGGAGAAGAAGTCGTCTACGGCCTTCTTCACGGTGCCGGCGGCCTGGTTGACGGCCTTCCCGACGTCGGGAAGCTGCGAGGGCGCGCGGAACGCCGCGAGAAGCAGCCCGAACAGAATGACCGTACCGGATTTCCTTGCGAAGCTCTTCATGGGTGCCTCCTTTTGAATCGGAACGCGTCGTTGGAGAGATCGAGGGGTCAGCGGAAGTAGCTCGCGCCTTTCGGCCCTTCCACCTTCACGTAGACCTCGATCAGGACTTCCCCGCCCGGCCCCGCCCACAGCTTTCCTTTCAGGAACGGCTGGTCGGAGCCGGGGACGGGCTTCTCGAGCTCGAATCCCGCCTTGGAGGACCCCGTGACGACGACACGCGTGTCCTTCACCTTCCATCCGTTCTTCAGGCGGAAGCCCGCGTAGGCCGGGTGCGAGGACCTCGTCCCGAGCGAGCCCGGGCAGCGGAGCGAGAAGAGGACGCCCCCTGAACGAGCGACACCGGTCGTCGCGCGGCAGCCCGCGGAGGCGTCCGCGACCGTGGGCTCAGGTAGCGTCGCGCCTCCCACCTCGGCTTCCTGCCAGACGATCTCGCGCTCTCCCAAGGGCGGCGCGGCCGGGCCGGCGGCGAGTGCCGCCGGCGTCAGCAACAGGAAGGACAGGACAAGACGGGCCGACACGGCACGGCCTAGTCGCGGAACGACACGGTGTACGTGAAGTCGACCGGGAACGAGCCGTCGGGCACGATCTGCCAGCGTCCCCTCGTCAGAGTGACGGTCTGGGAGGTCGAGAGCGCCAGCGGGTTCGAGTAGCTGTTGGCGTGCTGCGCGTTCCACGACACCGTCACGTCTCCCTGACCATCGAGCGCCTTGATCGTGAACTGGAACGCGCCCTCCCACGAGCAGATCTGCGCGCCCGCAAGCGTCCGCGAATTCAACCACTGAGCGCCCGCCGTCGCCTGCACCTGCGCGCTCCTGATCTCGAAGACCTGGCTCGGGCCGCCGGACTGGCCGACGTTGGTGGAAGACGTCTGGCCGCCCGGGCATCCGAGACCCGCCGAGTAGCTCTGATTCCGCGCCGGCTGGGGAGTCGGCGTCCGCGTCGGCGTCGGCGTCGGACCACTCCCGGGAGCACCGATCATGACCCTCCCAGTCCCCTGGTTCGCCAGACTCATTGGCGCGGGCGTCGGCGGGAGCTTGACGGAGAACACCATGGTCTCCGAGTGATAGCGATGGGGCGTGTAGAGCTTCAGCGTCTGGGACGTGCCGAGGCCCGGGCCCGCGGCGCTCGGCGGGATCACGAGCTTGACGTCCTGGCAATCCGGCGGGAGACATACCGAGCTGGGCCCGAGACGCCGCGCGGCCACGCCGAGCGTCACGCCGACTCCTCCCGTCATTTCTCCCGAGGTGGCATTCGCGGCGCCGGGCCCACGGATCCACAGGTAGTGGGTTCCGGGAAAGAGCGACGGAAAGGACTGATCCCTGTCGTCGTGCACTTCGGTGATCGTGAAAGGCAATGCACGCTCGCAGTTGTCACGGGGGTTCGGCGGAAGGCCAGCCACCGTGATCACCACGGCCGGGTACCGACAGCGGAAGACGCCGTTGTCGTCGAAGCGCGTTCCCCCCGGACGACAAATCGTCTGTTTCTTGCACTGCCCGTTTCCCCGGTTTCCCACCATCATTTCGCACTCCCAGTGCTTCGCCCCGTCGTTGTAGTCGAGCCCGTTTCCGAATCGATCTCTCGCGCCCGGCACCGGCAGCCCAACGCAGGCGTTGCAGAGCGTGCCCTCGATCTTCTCGGGCGAGATCTCCTTCTTGTTCGTGTCCGGAAGAAGATCGCACGGCGTCCCGGCTAGCCCGGCCGCGGCCGGAATGACCAGCCCAGCGGCGAGAATGGCGGAAAGTATTGTGCGGTTCGTCATGTGAGTGGGCTCCTTACCCCTTGAACGCGCAGTCCGGGGCCCCGGGGGTCATCGTCCCATCTAGAATCTGTAGCGCAGGAACAAGACGATGACCGCAGACCCGTCCTCCGACGTGACGCGAATGCTCCGCGAGTGGAGCGCGGGGGATCCGTCCGCTGCCGACCGGCTGCTCCCCGTCGTCTACGGCGAGCTGCACCGGCTCGCGGCACGCTATCTGAGCCGCGAGCGAACCGGCCATACGCTCCAGTCCACGGCCCTCGTCAACGAGGCGTGGATGAAGCTGGCCGACCAGAGCGCTCCCTGGCAGAACCGGGCGCACTTTCTCGGCGTCGCCGCCCAGGCGATGCGCCGCATCCTCGTGGACCACGCCCGCCGGAAGTCCGCGCGGAAAAGGGGCGGAGACGGACTGCGCGTCACCCTCGCGGACGTCGCGGCGAAAGAGAGCAACGAGGTCGATCTCGTGCGGCTCGACGTCGCCCTCGGGAAGCTCGCGGCGCTCGACGAACGGCAGGCCCGGATGGTCACGATGCGTTTCTTCGCGGGCCTCACCGTCGAGGAGACGGCCGAGGCTCTCGGCGTCTCCGAGAAGACGGTGAAGCGCGACTGGGCAGCCGCGCGGGCGTGGCTGCATCGCGAGCTGGCGGGGTCTCCGTGACCCCCGAAAGGTGGCGCGACGTCCAGCGCCTCTTCCACGAAGCGCTCGAACGCCCGCGCGCGGAGCGCGCGCGTTTTGTCGCGACCGCGGCGGCCACGGACGCGGAGCTCGAGGCCGAGGTCGCATCGCTCCTCGCGTCGGCCGACACGGACGAAGGATTCCTCGAGACGCCGGCCGGGCCGCCCCCGGAGGCCCCGCGCTCGCGGATCGGCCCGTACGACGTCGTGCGCGAGATCGGGCACGGCGGCATGGGCACGGTGTTTCTCGCGATGCGCGCCGACGAGCAGTTCAAGAAGCGCGTCGCGATCAAGGTCGTGCGGCGCGGGATGGACACGGAAGCCGTGCTCCGGCGCTTCCGGCAGGAGCGCCAGATCCTCGCGGGCCTCGATCACCCGAACATCGCGCGCCTCCTCGACGGCGGAAACACGGACGACTCTCTCCCCTACCTCGTCATGGAGTACGTCGAAGGCGAGCCCGTCACGGCGTGGTGCGAAAGCCGCGGCCTCGACCCACGGGAGAGGATCGCGCTGTTCCGGACGATCTGCGCGGCGGTCCACTTCGCGCATCAGAACCTCGTCGTCCACAGGGACCTCAAGCCCGGCAACATCCTCGTGGCCGCGGACGGAGCCCCGAAGCTTCTCGACTTCGGGGTCGCCAAGCTCCTCAACCCGGAGGTATCCGGCCAGACTCTCGATCTCACCGGCGCGAGCGTGCGGGTGTTCACGCCCGAATACGCGAGCCCCGAACAGATCCGCGGCGAGCGCATCACGACCGCGACCGACGTCTACGCGCTCGGCGTCCTGCTGCACGAGATCCTGACGGGCCGCCGGCCCGAGGCCGAGCCCGGGCGAACGAAGCGGACCCTCCCGGCGGATCTCGACACGATCGTCAGGAAGGCGACGCGCCCCGAGCCGGCGCGGCGCTACGCGTCCGCAGAGCAGCTCTCGGAAGACCTTCGCCGCTATCTCGACGGCCTCCCCGTGAGGGCGCGACGCGATACGTTTTCCTATCGCACGGGCAAGTTCCTGAACCGCAACAAGGCGGGCGCCGCCGCGGCCGCGCTCGTCGTTCTCTCGCTCGTCGGCGGCATCCTCGCGACCGCGCGCCAGACGCGCATCGCGCGAACTGAGAGGGCGCGCGCCGACCGCCGTTTCGAGGACGTGCGCAGGCTCGCGAGCTCCTTCCTGTTCGAGTTTCACGATTCCATCCGGAATCTTCCCGGATCCACCCCGGCCCGCGAGCTGCTCGTCCGGCGCGCGCTCGAGTATCTCGGCATGCTGTCGCGGGAGGCGGGAAACGATCCGCTCCTCCAGCGGGACCTTGCCGAGGCGTACGAGAAGCTCGCGGACGTGCAGGGCGTGCAGGGCGGCGCCGCGCTCGGCGACTCCGCCGGCGCGCTGTCGAGCATGAAGACGGCCGTGCAGATCCGCGAGCGCCTCGTCGCGCGCGCCGCGCCGGAGGCGCGGGACCGCGGCCTGCTCGCCAAGACGCTTTCCTCCTACGGCGCGGCCCTCGGGACGACCGGCGACACCGCCGGCGCCGTCGCCGCTTCCCGCCGCGCCGTCGAGCTCCTCGAAGGCGTGGTTCGCGAATTCCCGGGCGATCCCCAATTCCGGCGCGGTCTCGCGGAAGCCCATTTCTTTCTCAGCAACAGACTCTCTTCCGTGGGCGATCGCGAGGGGACCGTTTCCGAAATGCGCCGCGCGCTCGGGGCCTACGAGAGCCTGCTGGCGGAATCTCCGCGTGACGTGCGCCTCCTCCGCGCGGTCGCGCTCTGTCACAAGTACATCGCGAGCAGCTTCGCGCTCGAGGGCCCGACGTTCGATCCGGCCCTGGCTCTCGCCGGATACGAGAAGTCGCTCGCGATCGAACAGGCGCTCCTCGCCGAGGACCCCACGAGCGCGCTCTTCAAACGCGACCTCTCGCACAGCCTCGGAGGGTGCGGCGAAGCGCTGTTCCGGCTCAAGAGGCGCGCAGAAGGCGCGGCCGCGTATGGCAAGGCGATCGCGATCCGGACGGAGCTGGCGGCGGCGGATCCCAAGAATATGGGGATCCGTCAGGCGCTCGCGCGGGCGCACATGAACCTCGGGCAGAACCTCACGACCGCGGGGGACTCCCTCGAGGCCCTCGTCTCCCTCCGCAGGGCTCAGCCGATGCTCGACGACCTCGTCGCGAGGGACCCATCCAACGCGATGATCGCGAGCGACCACGCGATGCTCGCGAGCTTCTTCGGAGCTGCCTATCTGGCGAACGGGGACGCCCGCGAGGCACGACGGTTCTTCGGCTCGGCCACCGGGGAGTTCGAGCGCCTGAAGGCCGAAGGGCGTTTCCTCGGGTCTTCCGAACTCCTCCTCAGGGACGCGATCGCGGGCCGCGCCCGCTGCGATGCGGCTCTCGCCGCGAGGCCTTCTTCGAAGACTCCAAAGTCGCGCCCGACTCAGTAAGATCCCCGGGATGAACGGACGCCGCGTCGT
>JARXKK010000137.1 GCA_030278895.1 Acidobacteriota bacterium | reverse complement strand
GTCTGCGGTGTGCGGTAGGGAGACTCGACCATGCGCAGCTTCCGCTGCAGGCGGGCGAGGGCGAGCATGCCGTCCTGCTTCAGGGCGGTCGCGAGCTCCTCGGCGGCGAGGCCGTCGATCTGGTGGCCGCCGTAGGTGATGAAGTTGAAGACGAAGCCCAGCTTGCCGAGCTCCTCGGGGAATCGCCGCATGTCTTCGTCGCTCATGCCGGTGGTGTCCCAGCTGAACGACGGCGAGAGGTTGTAGGCAAGCATCTTGTCCGGGAACTCCGCGTGGATCGCCTCGGCGAACTTGCGGGCGTCGGTCAGGTCGGCGGTCTTCGTCTCCATCCACAGGAGATCGGCGAAGGGGGCCGCCGCGAGCGACTTTGCGATGGCGTACGGGATGCCTCCGCGGACCTGGTAGTAACCCTCGGGCGTACGCGCCAGCTCGGGGTCCCAGGGGACGTCGACGCCGAGCGCGCTCGCCTTCTCGCGGGCGGCGTAGAGCGAGGCGCGCCCGGCGAAGCGCCGCCACGCGTCGGCTCCCATTTCGAGAGGCTCGCCCTCGCTCGCGCGGAACTCGAGCACCTCGGCGACCGCGTCGCCGAAGGTCTCGAGGCCGGCGTCTTCCTCCCACGCGGCGGCAAACCGGGAGGCGACGGCGTCGAAGATCGTGTCGAGCGAGGAGCCCTTCCCGTCGCCATAGGCCGCCACGGCCTCCGCGACCTGGGCGAGGAGCCCCTTCCGCTCGAGCCAGGAGGTCGCGAGCGCGTGCGCGCCCTCGGGAATCGCGTAGAGAAGGTGCCCGTTGAGGCCGCGGAGTCCCAGTTCGTGGAAGCGCCGGATGAGCGCGAGGTAGCACGTCTTATAGGCAGGCACGCTGAGATTGGTGGCGCCGAGGAGGAACGGTTCGTCGCGCTCGTCGCCGCGGCCGTCGAGGAGATTGGCCGCCTCGGCGTCGGTGCGGGCGACGATGATGCCCGGCACGTCCATGACGTCGAGCTGGAAGCGCGCGGCATTCAGCCGCTTGTTCTGCTCGTCCTGCGCCACGAGCACCTTCCCTCCCTGATGGCCGCACTTCTTGGTTCCCGGGCGCTGGTCCTCGATGTGATAGCCCGGCACTCCGGCCTCCACGAATCGGCGGATGAGGTTCCGGACGTGCGGATCTCCGCCGTGTCCCGTGTCGGCGTCGGCAATGATGAACGGCCGGAAGTCGTGGGCGGGCGTGGCGGCGCGCTGAGCCTCGGTCATGCGCACGCGCAGGAAGTGCTGGTTCCGGTCCGCGGTGAGGAGCGCGCGCACGAGCGTCGCGGCCTCGTCGGGCACCTGGCTGAGCGGATAGCTCGCGAGGTCGGGCCCCGGGTCCTCGCTCGTCGAGCCCTTCGCCGACGTCGCCCAGCCGCCCAGGTAGATGCCCTCGATGCCCGTCCGCTTCATCGCCACGGCCTGGCCCGGCGAATACGGGCCGAAGGTTGTCATGCTTTTCTTCTCGGCGAAAAGCTGGCGCAGGCGGTCGTAGAAGGCCGCCGCGGCCTCGCGCGCCACGGTGTAGTCGTGCGCGATGGTGCCGCGCTGCTCGACGATCTGGCGCGCGGTGTAGAGGCGGACGATTCCTGCGAAGCGGGGGCTGTCGAACCACTCCTGGGTAGAACCGACTTGCTGCTCGAACGAACTCAGCGAACTCATTGCCGGACTCCTTGCGCGTTGCGCGGACGCACGGACGCACTCCCTATCAGTATTGGGCGAGGGGCGCCCATCGCGTCAAGGCTGAACTTCGTGAGCCAGCCTGGGATTAGTATTTTGCTTCGGATCTCGCCTTGCGGTAGCGTTTCGTCACAATGCGACAATAAGGCGCACCAACACTAAGTATTTTTCTTAGAATGGTTAATAGGTGTAGTGCTGGCGCACCGCAATATACGGGACTTTTTGGCGCATAGCGCGACACTCGCCTTCCTCCCATATTACCTTCTAAGAAACCTAATCTTTCCAACAAGTTAGCTTCGCTCCAACCTCCTCGGAAATGCAGGGGTCTTCGTGGCAAGCCCCTTGCGATGCAAGTCACAACCGGAGGCACCCGATGTTCAGCGAGGGCGGGATCAAGGCTGTGACGGCACGCGCTTCGGCACAAGTCTCGTCTCTGCCGCTGCTCGCTTCCATTCCAGCCTCCCGCATCGTGGTGCCGCTGCTTCTCGCCGAGGCCGCCGCCTTCGCGCTCGCTGCGGGGTCAAGTAAGATTCCTGGGTTCCTCTTCACAGCGGTCCGCGCGCTCCTGACGTTCTAAGCTCCGAGAGGGGATTGCCGTAAGCTGATGTCGTCGGTCGAGCGTCGCGAGGTGCACCTGACCATTCCGGTCGCGCCGGAGATGGAAATCGCCGCCACGGCGCAGGTCGCGGCCCTGGGCGAGTGGATGGAGATGAGCCGCGACAAGATCGACGAGGTGAAGATGGCCGTCGTCGAAGCCTGCATCAACGCCTTCGAGCACAGCGCGACGCCGGATCAGAAGGTCGAGCTCTCCTTCCGCGTCGGCGCCGACGAAGGCGGCCGGGGCGCCTACCTCGAAGTGGACGTCGCGGACTCGGGGCACGGGTTCGACCCGACGCGCCTGAAGACGCCCGAGATCGCGGCCAAGCTAAGGTCCAGCCGGAAGCGCGGTTGGGGGATCAAGATCATCGAAAGCCTGATGGACGACGTCCGGATCGAGAGCGGCGGACGCGGCACGCGCATCGTGATGCGCAAATATCGATAGGGTATAAAGGACCGAATGAGCGAGACCTTGAAAGTCGTCGTGGACCGGCCCGATGCCACGGTCGCGGTCCTCCGCACCGACGGATACATCAACAACACCGGCGGCGAGGAAATCGCGAAAGAGGCCTATGCCCTTCTCGGATCGGGGGTCAACCGACTGCTCCTCGATCTCGAGAAGACGAAGATCGTCAACTCCATCGGGATATCGATTCTCATCGAGATCCTGGAGAAGCTCCTCGATCAGGGGGGGAAACTGGCCTTCTGCCGGCTGACTCCGACGATCGAGAAGACTTTCCAGATCATGGGGCTCGCTCAATATGCACGGATCTTCCCCGCTCCCGAGCCCGCCCTCGCCTGGCTCCGGGGCGAGTCCGAGTAGCGCGGCGAGCTCCGGGCTCCTGGCCCCGCTGGCTCATGGGGGCGCGGCGATCCTCGCGGCACACGAGATGCTCGCGAAGCTCGACCCGTTCTCCGATCGCGAACGGCTGTTCGACGGAATTCTCGCCGCTCTCCTGACGGCAGCCCATGCCGAGAGAGGAGTTCTCGTGGATCCCACGCAGCCGGTGGAGGCCGCGGCGAGCGGGGACAGGCCGGTCGCGATCCCGCTCACCGCCCGCGAGGACACGCTCGCGATCCTCGAGCTCGAGAAACCTCCCGTGGATCCCGTCGGCCTCGCGTCGGTCACGGCGCACGCCGCGCGCCTTCTCGACTCGCTGCGCATGGCCGACGAGCTGCAGAAGGCCGACTTCGAGCTGAAGTACCGGGTCTGGGAGCTCCAGAGCCTTTACGACGTCGGGCTCTCGATCGCGGGAACTCTCGATCTCGAGACTCTCGGCGAAGACATCCTCTACAAGTCGATTTCTCTCCTGAACGCACGCACCGGGACGCTCATCGTGTGCGACCGGGCGGCGGACAGCGCCGTCTTCGCGCGGCACCTGGGCGAGCCGCTCCTGGACGGCGAGTCGGCCCGCCTCCTCCCGTCGACGGTGCTCCGTTGCAACACACTCGAGGAACGCGTGGGGCTTCTCGCGAAGTCGCCGGCGGAAAAGCTGCTCGCCGTGCCGATCCTCGCGGAGGGGCGCTGGCTCGGCGTGCTCGTCGTTGCGGACAAGGAGAACCGCGACGGCTCGATCGACGATTTCACCGAGGCCGACGAGCGCGTCGCGTCGCTCTTCGCGAACCAGGCCGCGATCGCGCTCGAGAACGCGCGTCTCCACCGCGAGGCCGTCGAGAAGGAAAAGATGGAGCGCGAGATGGAGCTCGCCGCCTCCATCCAGAAGACGATTCTTCCCGACACTCTCCCGGACGTTCCGGGTCTCGTTTTCTCGGGTGCGAACCGGCCGACGAAACAGGTCGGGGGCGACTACTTCGACGTGTATCCGCTCGCGGACGGACGCACGGCCTTCTGTGTGGCGGACGTTTCGGGGAAGGGCGTGCCGGCGGCGCTTCTCGTGTCGACGGTCCACGCGTGCCTGCACCTCCTCGTGCCGAACAACGCTTCGGACCTGCCGGGCCTCGTCGCGCGCGTGAACCGCCATCTCGTGGGGTTTTCCTCGACGCGCAAGTTCGCGACGCTCTTCGTCGCGGTCTTCGACCCGGGCACGGGAACGCTCACGTACGTGAACGCCGGGCACAACCCCGGACTCTGGATCTCGCCGGGAGGCGTCGAGCTCCTGCCGAGCGGGGGGGTGCCCGTGGGCATGATGCCGGGGGTCGTTCACAGGCAGGCGTCGATCCGCGTCGCCCCGGGCGACACGATCCTCCTCTATTCCGACGGCATCACGGAGGCCCTGAACGGCGGCGACGAGGAGTTCGGCATGGAGAGGCTGACCGCGCTGGCCATCGAAGGGCGGACCGAGGCGCCGGCCGAGATCTCACGGCGCATCTTCGGGGCCGTGAACGACTTCACGACCGGCGTCGCGCAGTACGACGACCAGACCGTCCTCATCGCCCGCGTCTCGGCAGTCTCTTGAGGCGCGCCGGGCCCGCCCTTCTCGCGGCGGTGCTCGGCACCTAGCCTGAACATTCTCCCGCGATTTCACGGTCTTGCCCCATCAGCTCGAAAAGCCGCTCCCCAACGGGCTCGTGAACTCCTTCAACGCCGAGGAACAGCTCGACCGGGGATACATCCCCGAGGTCGCGGAATTCCTGGCGAGCGCGGGCGGGCGAAGCCTCGACGCAACCCGCTTCGATCGCCTGAGCGGCCAGGTGCTTCTCGATCGAACGTGCGATCGCGGGCACGGGCCGCGCATCCGATCGGGCGGAGATCGCATGGCTCCTCTCGCAAGGCGCGTATTGGAGCGGAGACTTTTCCGCGGCGGGACGCTGGGGGCAACGTGCCCAGCGCGAAGGCGAGCGGGTTCCCGACGGCTGGCTCGGGGCGATGACGCTCGTGCTCGAGAATCCGATGGAGCGCCACCGGCGCGAGACGAACGCCTCCCCGCAGGAGATCACGCGATAGAATATCCGGCGTGCAGGATCGCCATCCACGGGGAGCGGCGGTGTCCGCGGCGCTCGCGGCAATCGGCGTCCTCGTCGCGGGAGGCTGCCGGGGTCCGGCCGATTCCATGCAAGCGAAGCGGAACGACATGGTCGAGCGTCAGATCGCGGCCCGCGGCGTCCGGGACCCGCGTGTGCTCGAGGCCATGCGCGCCGTGCCGCGGCACCTCTTCGTCTCGCCTGCCGAGGCGGACTCCGCCTACGACGACCGGCCCCTGCCGATCGGAAGCGGCCAGACGATCTCCCAGCCCTACGTCGTCGCGTTCATGGCGGAGCAGCTTCGCCTGACCGGCAAGGAAAAGGTCCTCGAGATCGGGACGGGCTCGGGTTATTCGACGGCGATCCTCGCCTCGCTCGCGGGCAAGGTGTATTCGATCGAGATCCGCCCCGAGCTCTCGCTCGAGGCGAAGGAGCGGCTCCTCAAGCTCGGCGTGAAGAACGTGGAGCTGCGGGCGGCGGATGGCTACCGCGGCTGGCCCGAGCAGGCGCCATTCGACGCGATTCTCGTCACCGCCGCGCCGGAAAAGGTTCCGCCGCCTCTCCTCGAGCAGCTCTCGGCGTCGGGGCGCATGGTCATTCCCGTCGGCGCGTTCTACCAGGAGCTGAAGGTGATCAAGAGGCAGGGAGGCGGCTACACCGAGAAGAGCGTCCTGCCCGTTCGCTTCGTTCCGTTCGTCGGGGAAGCCGAGGGCGTCCCTCCGCCGCCCCGCGATCCGGCGACCGCGCGATGAGCGCCACGACTCTCACGAACGCCGTGGTTGTCCTCGAGCGCGTCCCCGTGAGAGAACGCGGGGCCTCGTTCACGGCGGCGGCGTGGAGCATCGCGGTCCGCGCCGACGAAGGCGCGGGCACGATCGTCCGACTCGAAGCCGCGGACGGAGCCGTTCACTTCAGGGGTGCCGGCCGCTTTCTCGGCTGGAGCCGGGAAGAGATGGAAGCTGCGTGGGGGGCGATGGCGCGCTCCGATGCGCCGTCCGAGCCGGAACTTCCGCAGCTCGGTTGAGAGGGGAGCGCGGCGGCGGCCCAAATGCCCTTGACACTCATTCTCATTGCGCCCACCGTCCCCGAGGAGCGTGTCGAAAATGAAGTCTGTTTCTCTCGTGCTGACGATCGGGCTCGGCTCTGGTCTCCTTCTCGCCGGCTGTAACAAGGCCCCTTCCGGAGCGGCGGACGCCACCGGCGCTCCGGGCCGCCCCGCGGCCCGCGCCCGTCGCGGGAAGGTCGACGTCGCCGCCCTCCTGACGAAGGAGGAGGTTGGCGCGATTCTCGGCGAGCCCGTGACGGAGGTGGAGGCCTCGGGAAGCCAGAGCGTGACTTACAAAACTGCCGTCCTGCAGCTCGAAACGAGCCTCGAGGTGGAGCAGATGGGCGACGTCGCCGACGCCGTCCAGTCGATGGAGGGGGCGCGCAAGGCGACCGGATTTCTCGGCGGCAAGCCGGAGGACGTTCCCGGTCTCGGGGACGAGGCGATCTTCGGGGCGATGTCCACGCTCTACTTCCGCAAGGGAGACACCTTCATTCACATCCAGCCGCCGAACCTCCAGATGATCGCGGGTCTGAAGGCGGCCGAAAAGCTCCGGAAGGCGCCCCTTGGATCGGACGAGCAGATGAAGGCGATGGAAGAGCTCCAGGCTGTTCAGAAAACGGACCCGATGAGCGCCGGCCTTCAAGGCGGCGACGCGATGCAGGGCGCGCTGGCCACCATCAAGGCGTCGAGCAAGAAACAAGGGACTCAGTACGAGACGGATTCGCGCGCGATGGCGGTGGCCCTCGCGAGGAAGCTTCTGGAAAAGCTGTGACGTTTGTTTCCCGGGCTGCCGTTCGGGGACTCTTCACTCTCTCTCTCGCCGCGTCGGCGCCGCTTCAGGCGGAGGACGCCGCGGTCGAAAAGCTGAGCATCACTCTCGTCGTCACGCCCCAGGTCGGGGTTCCGAGCGCGATGGTGAAGGTGTCTGGCCAGACCGTCGCGCTCGGCGACGACCCCACCGTCAAGATTTCGTTTCTCGTCGACCAGAAGGCGGACCACAACGACAGGGCCCGCACCGTCTCGGCAACGGCGAAGGTGGACCCCAAGGGGGATTACGTCGCGACGGTGCGAATCGACCAGCCGGGCCGCTACGTAGTGCAGGTGACCGCCCCCGATGGAAAAGGAACGGAAAGCTCGCTCTTCATTCTTCTGGACCCGATAGACCTGAGGGACGAGCTTGATGCGAGCTTCGACAAGATCTACGCCGAGGGCCTCGAGAAGCTCCTCGCCAGTTTGAGATCGCAGATCGTGGGCCTTCCCGCGAACCCGGCCCGGCTCCAGACCGAGGAGAAGCTGAACGCGATCGAGAAGAAGATGAAGGAGTGGCCTGAGCACTCGAAAAAGCTAAAGGCGGCGGTCGAAAAGTTCCAAGACGTTCCGAAGAAAT
>JARXKK010000136.1 GCA_030278895.1 Acidobacteriota bacterium | reverse complement strand
CGGCCGGCCGGCGTCCCAACACGGACGACCTAGGCCTTGCAACGATCGGCCTCGAGACCGAAAGGGACGGTACGCTTTGGACCGACGGGTGCCTCCGCACCCGGGTCCGGGGAGTCTGGGCCGCGGGGGACATCCGCGGCGGACCCATGTTCACGCAAACCGCGTGGGACGACTCCCGCATCCTGATTTCGCAGCTCGTGGGAGACGGGACGCGCACGACGGCGCGCATCGTGCCGTGGGCCGTCTACACGGACCCGCAACTCGGGCGTGTGGGTCTTTCCGAAGAGGAGGCCCGCCGACGGGGGATCCGCGTGAGCGTGGGGCGCTTCGCGATGTCGAAGAACGGCAAGGCGCGGGAGACCGGTGAGCCGGAGGGATTCGTCAAGGTCCTCGTCGACCCGAAGACGAAGAAGCTCCTCGGAGCCACCGTGCTCGCGGCAGACGGGGCCGAGCTCGTGCACGTCTTCGTGACCCTGATGAACGCGGGAGCGCGCGTCTCGGCCCTTCGCGACGCGATCGTCATCCATCCGACTCTGGCCGAGGCGCTTCAGAGCGCCGCCGCCGTGCTTTCGTGAACCCTCGTGACACGCGCATGAGGGCTCGGGATTCCGAGGCGCTGGACGAGCTTCAGCGGCACACGTTTCGCTATTTCGTCTACGAGACGAACGCCGGCAACGGTCTCGTGCGAGACCGCAGCCGCGAAGGATCTCCCGCCAGCATCGCGGCTGTGGGGCTGGCCCTGACGTGTTATCCGATCGGCGTGTTTCGCCGATGGCTCACGCGCGCCGAGGCGGCCGAGCGGGTCCTCACGACGCTGCGCTTCTTCGCGCGGAGCGTCCAGGGGACGGAGGAGGACGCGACGGGGTTCCACGGCCTCTACTACCACTTCCTCGACATGCGGACGGGGCGCCGGGCGCTTCGCTGCGAGCTTTCCACGATGGACTCCGCGATCCTCCTCGCGGGGGCTCTCGCCTGCGTCTCGTTCTTCGACCGCCGTGCGCCCGAAGAGCGCGAGATCAGGGCCAGGGGGCGGGCGCTCTACCGCCGGGCGGACTGGCGCTGGGCGCTCGCGGGCGGGCGCGTCCTTTCACACGGCTGGACGCCCGAGGGCGGCTTCCTGCCGCTGCGCTACCGCGGATACGACGAGTCGCTCCTTCTTTATCTGCTCGCACTCGGCTCCCCCACGCACCCTCTCCCGCGAGCGAGCTTTCGCGAGTGGACGTCGACGTACCGATTCCGGCGGCTCTTCGGGCTCGACGTCCTGCACTGCGGGCCGCTCTTCACCCACCAGCTTCCGCACTTATGGGTCGACTTCCGGGGACTCCGCGACGCGGCCCTCTCTCCGCGCGGCTGGGACTACTTCGAGAACAGCCGCAGGATGACTCTCGTGCACCAGCGTTATGCCGCCGCGAACCCGCGCGGCTTTCGCGGGTATGGCCCGAGAGGCTGGGGAATCACGGCGAGCGACGGCCCCGGCGAGCGAGACCGGTTTAGGCGCGGGCGCCGATTCCTCGGTTACGCCGCCCGCGGTGTTCCCGACGGACCGGATGACGGAACGCTCTCGCCCTGGGCGGTCGCCTCGTCGCTTCCGTTCGCGCCCGAAATCGTGGCGCCGACGCTTCGCCACATGGAGGCGCGGTATCCGAAACTGCGAAGCGAATACGGCTACCTGTGCAGCTTCAACCCCACGTGCCGCGAGGGCCGCGGCTCGTGGGTCGCCCCCGATTATCTAGGCCTGGATCAGGGGCCCATCGTGGGGATGATCGAGAACGCCCGGACGGGGTTCGTCTGGGATCTCATGCGCCGCGCCCCGCCGATCCGGACCGGCCTCCTCCGCGCCGGCTTTCGCGGCGGGTGGCTCGGAGAGAAGGCGCGTCAAGGAAAGGCGCCGAGGGAGCCCGCGCCCGCGTAGCCCGTCATCTCGACGTACGCGCGACCCAGCGGCGCGCCGCCGCCGGGCGCCGTCACATCGCAGGCCCCTTCCCAATACGTCACCCGCGTGGATTTCTCCGTGACGAGCTCCTGGTCCTTCACGAGCGGGACGATCTCCACCTCGATTCCCGCGCGCGGCACGCGCAAAAGCCACCGCGCGGGATACGTCCCGCCGCTGCGCGCGCTCGTCCAGCGAGAGGTCTCCTCGATCGTGACGTCCCGGGCGGCGAGCGGCGTCGATCGTCCGTCGGTTTCGACGAGCGTTCCGGACGTGAAGCCGGTGGGGTTCCCGCCCGCGCCGCGCATGCGGTAGATCATGAGGTCGCGCCCGTCGAGAAGGTGCAGCGCGAACCAGTCCCAGCCCTGCGTCTCCTTGCCGATCGCCCCCGAGCCCCACTCGTGGTCGAACCACGAGAGCCCCGTCACGGCCTCGCTCTTTCCGCCCGACGTCCACCAGCCCTCGGAATGGAGGCGCGTGAAGCTCACGTACCGGCTGACGGCATCCCTCTCGGATCCCTTGCGCGAAAGGCCGTTCTCACCGTGCAGGACCGGCGGCTTCTCGGGCGTCAGGAGGAGGGAGACTTCGTTTCCGCCGTCGCCGGCGAAAAGGACGAGGCGGCCGCCGACTTCCTCGAGGCGCCAGTCTTCGTTCACGACGTCCAGCCGGTCCTCGCGGGCGGTCGCCGCCCCGGCGCCCGTGCGGTGCATCCGCTCGGCGAACCGGAACGTCCCGGCGGCCGGGTCCGTGAGCGCGAAGTGCGCGAGGAAGAGGTCGCGGGCGGCGAAGGCGGACGCGCGCGCGCCCTTCCGCTCATCGGCGATTCCGGTGCGGAAGAACGTCAGCTGGTAACCGAGCCTTCTCCCCGACGCCGTCTCGATCTGGCCCGTGACGTACCACCACTCCACGCGGGCGTCGTCGTGCGACCCGTGGTCGCGGGGGAAAGAGATTTTTTGCTTCGGATCGAGGGCGCCAAATCGGCCGGTGAGGAGAAGCAGCGCGAGAACGAGGTGTTTCATCATTCTTCTTTCAGCGCGGCCGCGACGTCCGTCGACGCCGCGAGCCCCGCCGGCCGCGACGCCGCCGCGAGCGTCGCGAGGAGGACGAGGCCGAGCGCGGCCGCGAGGAATCCCCACGGCGCGTGCATCGCGATCGTCCAGCCGAACGACTGGCGGTTGATGACGTGGACGAGGACGAGCGACATGGCGCCTCCCGAAAGTACGCCCATCACGACACCGAGGCCGCCGATCGCGGCGGCCTCGTACTGGACCGCGCGTTTCACCCGCGCGGCGGACGCGCCGAGGACACGGAGGAGGCCGATCTCGCGCCGCCTCTCGAGGACGAGCGCCGTGAGCGTATTCAGGACGCCGAGCACCGCCACGGCCAGGGCGACGGCCTCGAGCGCGTAGGTGACGGCGAACGTGCGGTCGAAAATCCGGAGGACGAGCCTCCGGAGCGTTGCATTCGTCCGCACGCGGAGCGCATACCGGCCCTGGAGCGCCGCCGACACGCGGCGCGCGCCCTCCTCGGGCGAGACACCATCCTTTAGTTTGACGGCGACGGTCACCGCGCCGGTCAGCGGCCAGAGCCTTTGAAAGTGCGCGCGATCGAGCGTGACCGTGCCGCGGTCGTTCGAATAGTCGGTGTAGATTCCCGCGACGCGCACGCGGGCCGGTCCCTTGTCGGTCGGAAGCTCGACGAAATCTCCCGTCTTCACGCGGAACTTCTCGGCGTAGGGCTCCGAAATCATCGCCTCGTCCTTCCCGAGCGCCTCCGTGAAGACCTTCCGGGTGTCGCGCCCGTCCACGAGCGGCAGGTTGCCGTGTTTGGCGATGAAGGCGAAGAGCCCGGAGCCGATCGTGAACGGGACGCCGTCCCGCGTCGCGCCGAACGCGAGGAAGGGATCGACCTCGTCCACGCCGTCGACGTCGCGCACGACCGCGATCGCTTCGTCGGGGATCCTTCCGAACGACGCGCCCGATTTCCCGCTCGCCGCGGAGAGGAACAGGTCGGACGCGAGCGTCTGCGAGACCCATATCGCGACGGTGGTCCGGAACGAGCCGACCATGACGGCGACGGAGACCATCATCGCGAGCGCCATCGTGAGCGCGGCGACGGCGACCGACGTCCTCGAGAGGCTTCCCGTCAGGTTCGCGCGCGCGAGCCGCGCCTCGACGCCGAAGAGCCGGAGCGCGGGCCCGTCGAGGCGCGCGGCCGCGAACGTCACGGCCGCCGGAGCGAGAAGCGAGACGCCCGAGACGATGAGGAAGACCGACAGGAACCCGAAGAGCGGCAGCCCACGGACCGGCCCGGGCAGCGCCAGGGCGAAGGCGAGCGCGAGAAGGACGACGCCCGTGAGCGCGAGGGGGCGCGTGCGCCGCCGGCGGACCGCCTCGACGGAGCCGTGACGCATCGTCGCGGCGGGGTCGACGCGCGCGGCCTCGAGAGCGGGGGCGAGCGCCGACAGGACGGACGTCGCGACCCCGAGCGCGAAGGCGAACAGGAGGACGAGCGGATCGAGGTGCAATGACGGGTGCGCCGACGGGATGTAGAGCTCCGTCGCCGTGCCGCCGACGAGAAGGAGAGCGCCCTTCGCAAGGGCGACGCCGAGGCCCACGCCGGCCGCGCTGCCGAAGACGCCGAGCGCGAGACCCTCGGCGAGAAAGACCGTGAAGACGGACCGCTTCGAGGCCCCGAGCGCGCGGACGGTCCCGATGTCGGTGCGGCGCCTGAGCACCGAGATCGAAAGGGTGTTGTAGACGAAGTACATCCCGACGAGGAGCGCGATGAGCCCGAGGGCCGAGAGGTTGACGCGGAACGCGCGCACGAGGCGGTCCACGGTCTCCGTGCGGCGCTCGGGGCGGCCCGCGGTCGTGCCGGGAGGCAGGGACGCGCGGATCTCCTCCTCGAAGCGGGCGCGGTCATCCTCGGAGAGGCCCGGAGGCAGAACGACGTCGATGCGGTCGAGCCGGCCGACCTTCCCGAACGCCTCCTGCGCCGCGGCGAGGTCCATGAAGAGAATCGAGCCCGACGCCGCGCGCGCCGCGCCCACGGGGTGCAGCACGCCGGCGACGCGAAACGTGCGTTCGATTCCATTCGCGACGAGGTGGAGCGGGCTGCCGGGGCGAAGAGAATTTCTTTTTGCGAATACAGAGGTAACCAGGACGGAATCTCTTTCGAAAATGGAAGAAAGATTTGCGGCGCGCGCATGCCCCTCTCCCTCTTCCCCTTCTAAGAAAATCTTCTCTTCTTTCTTCTCTTCAGCAAATGAATATTCTCTTGCTGCGGTGTCCGCGAGCGGGTCGATGCCGAGGACTTCCACGACCTCGCCGTCCGCGGCTCCGGCCGCGGCCGTCTCGGTGATGGCGGGCGCGAGCGTCGCGCCCACGCGCCTGACCCACGCGAGGCGTTGGAGAGTCTCCTCGGGGATGCCGGGGCCGTCCGCGAGGATCGTGACGCCGGCCTTGCCCGCGACGAAGTCCACGGTGTCGGAGAAAGACGACAGCACCGAGGCGTTCGCGAGGCGGATCGCGGCGATCGTCGCGACACCGACGGCGATGCCCGAAATCGTCAGCAGGAAGCGGAGCCGATCCTTCGCGGCCGGCCGGAGGACGAGCGGCCCGAGGAGGGAGCGAAATCCGGGACGGAGGCCCGTCACGGCAGGAGCTGCCCGTCGAGGAGGCGCACGACGCGCGAGGCACGCGCGGAGGCCTCGACCGAATGCGTCGCCATCACGACGGTGATCCCGCGTTCCTGGACGAGGCCCGAGACGAGGTCGAGGACCTGGGTTCCCGTCTTCGAGTCGAGGTTGCCGGTCGGCTCGTCGGCGAGGAGGAGCGTCGGGCGGTTCGCGAGCGCCCGGGCGACGGCGACGCGCTGCATCTGCCCGCCCGAAAGCTCGTACGGGTACGCGCGCTCCTTGCCGTGGAGACCGACCTCGGCGAGGAGCGAGGCGGCGCGCGCGTCCGCCTCGGCCGGCGCGGCGCCGTCCAGGAGGAGCGGCAGCGCGACGTTCTCGAGCGCGTTCATCGTGGGCAGGAGGTTGAAGAATTGGAAGATCGTCGCGGCCGTCTTTCGCCGGTACGCGTCCCGCTCGTCCTCGCCGAGAGTCGCGAGGTCCCGCCCGTCCACGAGGATGCGGCCCCCGGTCGGACGGTCGAGCGCGCCGAGGAGGTTCAGGAGCGTCGACTTGCCGCAGCCCGAGGGGCCAAGGAGCGCCGTGAAGCTGCCCGGCTCGAGCGTCAGGGAGATGCCGGCGAGCGCGTCCACGCCGGCGGCGCGGCTTTCGTCACCTCCGCCACCTCCGCCTCCGTAGGACTTCGACACGGAGTCGGCCGTCACGCGGGCGCCCATCACCCTCATCCTACGTATGATGCTCGCGTCGGGATGGACGCCGCGTGCTGAAGAACCTTGCCGGCCTGTGGCGCCAACGCGCGCTTTTCTACGTCCTCGTGGCCCGCGAGCTGAAGGCCCGTTACCGCGGCAGCGTCCTCGGTTTCTTCTGGTCGCTCCTGAATCCGCTCCTCATGCTCGCCGTCTATGCGTTCGTGTTCGCGGTCATTTTTCAGGGCCGCGGCGCGTCGACGTCTCCCTACGCGCTCTTCCTCTTCTCGGGCCTCCTCCCCTGGGGCTGGCTCTCGTCGGCCCTCACGGATGCGGCCTCGTCTCTCACGACCCACGGGGCGCTCCTCCGGAAGATCCTTTTCCCGGCCGAGGTGCTGCCGCTCGTGGCGGTCGTCGCGCAGGGTCTCCACTTCCTCTTCGCCGTCCCCGTCCTTCTCGCGGGTCTCATCCTCGGCTCCCTCGGCGTCTTCGGCCAGAAGATCCCGATCGGCTGGCCGCTCGTGCAGGCGGTGCCGCTCCTCGTTCTCGAGGGCGTGTTCCTCGCCGGAGTCGGCCTCTTTCTCGCCGCGCTCACGGTCCATTTTCGCGACGTGAAGGATCTCCTCGCGACCGCGCTGTCTCTCTGGTTCTTCGCGACGCCCGTTCTCTACGCGCTCTCCGACGTCAAGCAGGAGCGCGTGCGCGCGCTCCTCGCCCTCAACCCGGCGGCGCCTCTCTTCGACGCCTGGCACGACGCGCTCTTTTACAGCCGCTGGATCGAGCCGTCCCGCTGGGGCATCCTCCTCGCGATCGCGTGCGCCGCGTTCCTCGCCGGCTACGCGCTTTTCGACCGGCTGCGCGATTCGTATCCGGAGGCGGTGTGAAACCCGGCGCGCCCACGACGCCCGCCGTCGCCGCCGTGAGCCTCTCGAAGGCGTATCGCAAGTGGGGACGAACGCGCGCGTTCGGCACGCTGAAGTCGGCTCTTCTCGGGCGCTCCCTCGGCGCCGCGCTCGCTCCGTCCGAGGTGGTGGCCGCCCTCTCTGACGTTTCCTTCACGGTGGCGCGGGGCGAGACGTTCGGCGTCATCGGGCCGAACGGCAGCGGGAAGTCGACGCTCCTGAAGCTCGTCGCCGGCCTCTTCAAACCGACGTCCGGGCAGCTCACGGTGGAGGGGAAGGTCTCGGCGCTCATCGAGCTCGGCGCCGGGTTCCACCCGGAGATCTCGGGGCGCGAGAACGTCGTCATCAACGGCGTCATGCTCGGGCTCACCCGCAAGGAGATCGAGCGGAAGATCCCCGAGATCGTGGCGTTCTCGGGCCTCGAGGACTTCATCGACGAGCCGGTGAAGACGTACTCGTCGGGGATGTACGTGCGCCTCGGTTTCGCCGTGGCCGTGC
>JARXKK010000135.1 GCA_030278895.1 Acidobacteriota bacterium | reverse complement strand
CGGGAACTGCCGAGGCTGCGCCGGCTCTATGGGCCGGGGCGCTGGCGGAAACTGAAGGGTTTCGCTTTCGTGCGGGCCTCTGATGGCTTAACCTATCGGGCGGAGATTCACTGGTATGAAGCGAGCGGCATCGGGCGTCAAGAAATCAAGGTCAAGCGCTTCCTCTAGCGCTCATGGCCGCGCCCCCGCCAGCCGGGGCAAGCGTTATGTCATCTGCGTGAGCAGCGGTCGCTATCGAGCATCGCTCGAAGTCGGTAAGGTTTATCGCAGCCTGGGGGTGCCCCAGCCAGGTCCAGCTCGTCATCTTCGCGTCATCGACGAATCGGGCGAGGACTACGTTTATCCGGAGAACCTCTTCCGGGCTATCGAGCTGCCCGTTCCCGTACAGCGCGCCCTGGCACTGGCGACGTCTGCTGCATAACCCCTCGTTGCAGCGGACTTCCATGAGAAGGCCGGTCGTCGTCAAGAGAGGGCTGAGATCTCCTGTGAACGTCCCCGGGTTCGAGTTGGTCGCCGAGCTTCCATTCGCACTCGTGATGGCCGTGTCGTGTCGGCCCGGTGCATGAGGGGGTCCAATCCGAAAGGGCGCTGCAATCTCGTTACCGGTTTTCCGCCGCGAGCCGAAGCCCGTGGGGACCGGAGTCCGCTGCGCAGTTGCCCTGACGGGGCGTTGACTCGAATGGGGGTGGCCACGATTGATCGGGACCTCTCGCTGTTTCCTTTCGCTGGTTTCTTACGCCGCCACGATCGCGTCCTGGGAATCTCCGGCCTTGCGTAGCGGCTCATAGACCTCCGCGCTCTTCCACAGCCGATGCAGCAGCACGGCCAGCTTTCGCGCGACGGCAATGACGGCCCGCTTCTTGGCGTTGCGTTGTCCTCGGGCCGACAGAGCCAGGCCGAAACGTCTGAGATCGCAGTCCTCTCCGAACGGCCCGAGGATGTACTGCGCCGACTGAACCAGCAGCCGGCGCACCAGGTTGTCTCCCTCTTTCGTGATGCGCAGCTCCGGGTCGGAATCCCCGCTCTGGCTTCGCGCCGGTACGAGCCCGAGGTAAGGGCCGACGGCACGGCTCCTGCGGAATCGGCCCGAGTGCTCGAGCGTCAGCACGTAGGCGAGCGCCACGATCGGGCCCACGCCTCCTACCTGCCTGAGCAATGCCGTCTCGGGATATTTCTCCTTCCCCAGCTCTCGGATCCGCTTGTCCAGCACGAGGATCTGTCTCGACACGACCTCGAACGTCGTCACGACGCTCGACAGCGCTTCGCGCACCTCCTCGGGAATCTCGCCCACCGCCTTTTCCGTGAACGTCCGCGTCGAGCACTTCTTCACGCGGTGTCCCGTCGCCTTGACCGCTCCTCGGACGTGATTGACGAGCTGCGTCCGTGTCCTCACCAGCGCATCGCGCGCCCTGATGACGGCAAGGTCCTGCGCGACGGCCTCGGCACGGTGCTCCACCGGATAGAGCAGTTTCGGGTCCAGCCGCGCGATCCTCGCCAGCGCTTCGGCATCCACCGGATCCTGCTTGCCACGGCTCTGGTAGATCAGCCGGGTCTTCCTGGGGTTTGCCACCAGCACCTCGTGCCCCAGATCTTTCAGAAGCCGGCTGACCCACGGCGAGTGCGTCCCGACCTCGAGCGCGATCCGCATTCGCGCCTGCCCCTCGAACCGCCGGCTCAAGCCTTCACGAGTCGTCTGTACCTTGCCCCGCTCGACGACCGTCCCTCCTTCATCGAGAACGCAGATGTGGCTCGTCCGATCCCCCAGGTCCATTCCCACCGTCCACTCCACCACCCCCTTCATCCCGTTCG
The DNA here is from genome assembly GCA_030278895.1 of Acidobacteriota bacterium. Lineage (GTDB taxonomy): Bacteria > Acidobacteriota > Thermoanaerobaculia > UBA5066 > UBA5066 > Fen-183. The sequence goes on along the minus strand of JARXKK010000135.1, from coordinate 5,994 downwards.
CGGTGCTACGCTTCTTCACGGCCGGTCTCCCTTCTGGGCCTCGAGCCCGTTTGTTCCTGCAGCGGATTTTCCGACTGCGCCGGGGAGACCGGCCTTCTCATTCCATCTCGCTTGCGCTCGCCGCTGAACTCGGTATCGTTGGGCGGTTGAAGGATCAAGGAGGCACACATATGAGACTTTTCTTAATGCTGACGGTGGTGTGTCTTTCAACGGCGGCACTCGCCGACGAGGTGGGCAGACCGGCTCCGTCGGCGAAGCAGGGCGGAACGCCGCTGATGGTGTCGTTCACGGATCTCAGGTGGACCGCGCTGCCTGAGAGAAAGGGCATGCAGTTCGCCGTTCTTTCGGGCGATCCTACGAAGGGGGCGTATACGCAGATGCGCAAGGTGCCCGCCGGTACGGACAATCCGCTTCACACGCATAGCAGCGAGCTCAAGAATGTGATCATCAGCGGCGTCTGGTACACCGGGACGGACTCGGCGTCGGCCAGGGATTTCGGCCCAGGGTCGATCGTCGTGATGCCAGGCGACTGGGTGCACGTGAGCGGTTGCCGCTCCGGAAGCGATTGCGTGTTCTACCAGGAGGGCACGGGGAAGTTCGACTTCAAGCCCGTTGTGGAAAGGAGTCCCGTCAGATAGGACACCTGCGTCAAATATGAGAGCTTTACCCACGGCGAGTGCGTAACCGGAGTAGCGAATGTCCAGCAATTCTTCCCCCTTTTCCCTCAACGGCCGTGTTTGCGTCATCACCGGCGGAAACCGTGGAATCGGACGCTCCATTGCGCTCGGTATGGCCCGCGCCGGTGCGGCGGTTGCCGTGCTTTCTCGAAATGACCAGAAGAACAGTCAGGTGCTCGATGAGTTGAGGGCCATTGGCGTCCCTGCGACGGCATTGCATCTCGACGTGACTGCGCGTGAAACGCTCTCCGGCACCATCGACGCGGTCGAATCAGCGCTGGGTGGGATCGACATTCTCGTGAACAACGCAGGAGTCGCAACCGTGACAGGCGGCATTCTCAACGAATCGCTTGAAGTCTGGGACACGACGATGGCAACGCACCTCGATGCGACATTTCTCCTATCCAAATATGCGGCGACTTCCATGGTCAAGCGTAAACGAGGGAAGATCATCAATCTCGCCAGCATGTACTCCTACTTTGGCGCGGGGCTGTTCCCGTCCTATGGCGCAGCTAAAGGGGGCATCGTGCAGCTGACCAAGGCGATGGCTGTTGAACTGGCGCCGCACCACATTCAAGTAAACGCGATCGCACCAGGTTGGATTGCTACCGAGATGACCGCGCTCGCACGCGAGAATCCGGACTATGCCGAGTTCAACAAGATGATCCTGGCGCGTACGCCTGCTGCTCGTTGGGGCGAAGCCGATGAAATAGCCGGCGCGGCCGTCTTCCTTGCATCCACCGCCTCCGACTTCATCACGGGCGTTACCCTGCCAGTTGATGGCGGATATTCGATTTGTTGAGCAAGACACATTTCTTGGCTGAAGCTTTCGGTTCGGGCCCGCGCCCGGTGGGGCCTACCAGGAAGATTGCGCGTCCCTCGAAGCGTCAGCCTCCACCTTCAAGGCCGTTCCTTCGCTTCTATCACTCCGACGCGCTCCGCAAGAGGACGCTCGCGGTGCTCGGCGCTCTCGAGAAGGCCGAGGACACCGCTGCGCACCGCGACGCCCTCGCGGACGTCGTCGTGGAGCTGATGAACAGCGGCCTCGACTACTACTTCATGCAGCCGCTTAAGCTGGCCAGGCCGGGGTTCATCGTGCAGCAGTCGGCGAACCTCGGCCTCGCGGGGGCGCAGCAGGTCATGGGGTCCGTCATCCGCAACATCATCGGGCGCATGGACGGGCCCCAGCTGCTTTCCGTGTGCGGCTCCATCCGGCGGCTCATGCTTTGAACCCGGCGCCGAAGACGAGAGGACCGTGACTGTTTTGAAGCGGTTCAGCGCTTCGCGGGTTCGTCGCCGGCCACGACGTGGGGCTGCACGTAGCTCGACAGATGCGAGATCTCGTCCGTCAGCGCGGCGGAGATGACCTGCGGACCGGGGCGCACCTTGATCGTCGACGCGTACGTGAAGACCTTGCCCGTGAGCGAGGCGAGATCGGATTCCGGGACGTCGATGGGGGCGCGCTCCGTCGAAACGGGGGAGATGCGTCCGTCCGGGGTCCGTGCCGCGGCGGTGAAGAGGAGCGCGCCCTTCAAGCGACCGCCCTGCGGAATGAGCGTGAGCTTCTCGAAGGGAACCTTGAATTCCAGCGGCAGAAGCCAGTTCTTGCCGGACAGCTTTGCCTTTCCGATGTGCAGCGACGCCCGGAGCGGATTGACCGTTTTCGGGAAGTGGACGCTCGAAAGCACGGTGTCGGCGACCTTCTGTTCGGTCGTCCGCTCGACCACGTTCCGGCGCGTGAGGACCCGGACGCCCGGCCTCTTCACGCTGACGCGGATGGACCGGGGGACGCCGGGTTTTGCCGTGGCGCTCTCGAAGCCGAGCGAGTAATAGGCCGTCCACGCGGGCTCGAGACCCTCGAGCGCGAGCGCGAGGTTGTTGCGGCCGATGATCGCGGCGCCGCCCGTCTCGTCAGCCAGAAGATGCAGCGCCGACTCCGCGTCGAGTGTGGCGATCCCCTCGTTGACGCTGTCGCCCGTTCCCGCGAACTCGGCCGAGAGCCTCGTGTCGCCCGCCTGGAGGCCGGCGGCGTCCACCATGAACAGCGAGACACCCGCACCGTTGGCCACTTCCGCGAAGCGCTGGAAGGACGCGGTCCGGTCGAAGTCCTTCCAGGTAAGGCCGGTCACGCTCGTCGGGTTGGAAGCGACGCGCTGGCCGCCCGAGGTCCGCGAAAGCCGGTCGACTCCCTCCATGAGGTAGTCCCAGATCTCGCGGCCGGGGGAGGGCGTCAATTTCTCGGTCGCGAAGATCAGAATCTTGCGGCCTTCCAGGCCCGAGACCGTCCCCGTGAGGGCGCGCGCGGCATCGAGCGTCGCGTCGATGTCGGCGGCCTGCGCGTCGCACCAGCCGCGCAGCGTGGAGATGGCCTGGTCGATGAGCACCTCGCGAATCCTGGGATCGGCGGCGAAAGCGGTGTCGATCTGGCTGAACAGGCGGCTTCGCTCGCGGGCGGGCGCCTCGCCGAGGGCGGTCTCTTCCTTCAGTGCGGAGAGAACGGCGGTGAGTACGTTCGCGTCGTTCGTGAACGGGCCGCGGGTGCGGAGCGCGCGGTCCCACGTGACGACCTGCACCTCCACACGGGGCCCGATGGTCTTCGGGAGGAACTCGGCAAGGCTCGCGAGGGTGCGGTTCCGATTCCCCGTGGTCATGTGAAGGAGGTCGAGAAGCACGACGATGCGCGCGCCGGCGGGTACGGGCGCTGCCGCGGCGGGCGTGGAAGCGGCGGGCGTGGAAGCGGCGCTGGACGGTGCTTCGTCGGCGGCCACCGGCGCCGCCGGAGCGGGCAGGTTCCTCACGAACGAGAAGTTCGAAATGGCCTGCGTCTTGCCTTCCTGCTTCACGACGAAATCGAAAGGCGTCAGGTCGGTCACGGGGCGCCCCTTCGCGTCCGTCACGACGACGTCCACGTTCGTGATCGAGATCTCGACTGACCGGACGAGCGGAGGCGCCGTCTCGGCGGCGCGCGCGTCGTGACCTGCGAGTACAGCCGCAAGAAGGACAGCAAGAGTGATTCTCATCTGGCCGGGAACCTTACCAGACGAGCCGGGCTCCGAGACGGAGCTGATAGGGTCGCCCGGACCCGTCGAGAGGAAGGTAGCTGCCGGCGGCGCGCGGGCGCGTGTCTGCGCTTCCCACGCCCGCGTCGGGCGGGATAGCCTTGAGGAAGAGCTCGTTGACTTCGATCGCCGCCTTCAGGCGGACCTTGCCTCCCGGTGTGGGATCGCCGAGCGTGAACATCGAATCGGGGTCTCCCTGCTGGTGAAACAGCCGCTTCTCGTCGGGCAGGCCCGGGACGCCGAGCGTCGGCGACGGAACCAGATCGAGAGGGTAGAGGCGGAATTGCTGCACGAGAGGGGGGCGCGAAGGGGCCACGGGCGCGGGAGCGGCCGTGTTCTCGAGCGGCGCGGGGGCGACGGTGCTCGTGTCGGCATTGCCCCTCGACAGCTCGGCACCGCCGGCCGCGAGTGCCGGGAGCAGCGTCAGGGCGAGGACCCACGAGCGCTTCACCATGCAGGGACCTGAAATTATCCGCCCGTTTGGGCCGGGCGGTGGGAAATCTTTAGTGGAGGTAGGAACCGCCGTTCAGGGGGATGGCGATGCCCGTGGCATAGGAGCCGAGGGGACTAACCAGATAGAGCACCGCATTCGCGACGTCGGCGGTCGAGGCGACGCGGCCGAGAGGAATCTGCGCGCGCACCTCGGCGCCGGCCGCGCCCGACAGGGCGTCGCGGACGGCCTCCGTCTGCACCCAGCCCGGGCACACCGCATTCGCGGTGATGCCGCGGGCGCCCTCGTTGCGCGCGAGGCATCGGGCGAGATTCACCATCCCGGCCTTCGACACCGCGTAGTCCGGGTGATCCGTCTCCGCCCGGAACGCCGAGCGCGACGCGATCATCACGATGCGTCCCCAGCCTTCGGCGCGCATCGCGGGCAGGCAGAGGAAGCTGAGGTGGGCCGCGGATTCGAGGTTCACGGCCATCGTTTCCCGCCAGCGCGCGAGGAAGGCCGCGTCGTCGGGTTCCTCGAACGCGTTCTGACGGTAGAAGCCCGCGTTGTTCACGAGGATCGACGGAGCGCCGAGGCCTTCCGTGACCTCGCGGTGGAGGCGGCGCCGCTCGTCCTCGCGCCCGACGTCCGCCGAGACGAGGAGCGGAGCCGCGTGCCCGGCCGCGGCGATCGACGCGGCGACGGCGCGCGCGGCCTCGTGAGATTTTCCGTAGTGCAGCGCGACACGCGCGTTCGCGGCGGCCAGCGTGCGCGCGATCTCGGCGCCGATGCCGCGCGAGGAGCCGGTGACGAGAGCGATGCGTCCCTCGAGGTCGACCGTGAGCCCCTTCGTCACGGGACGAGCGCCTCGCGCTTGCGGGCGCGAATCAGGGTGCCGATCGCGCCCACGAACTCTCCGTGCGGAAGGAAGCGCGCCCGCGCGCCCCCCACCGACGTCGCGAACGCGAGGATGTCCTTCAGGGCCACGTTCCTGAGGAGAGTCGAGCCCGCATATACGACGTCGAGAGGGCCGGGGGCGGCCTCCTGCTTGGACAGGGCCGCGGCGAGGAGAGCAACGTTCTCGCCGACGAGGCCCGTGATGGCGTGCGCGATGTCCCGCGAGTCGCGCGAGGAGACGCGTCCGAGGTTGGACGCGGTGAGATTGCCCTGGAGCGAGATCTCGCCCGACTGATAGAGGTCCTTCACGAGGAGGTCGATGCGCCGCCGGTCGCCCTGTCCGGCGAGGGCCGTGAGCGCGTCGTGGTCGATCTGGCCGAGAAGAAGCTGGCTGAAGCCTCGCAGCGTGCCGCCGCCGAGGCCCGTGCCCCCCGCGCGCGCGATGCGGCCTTCCTGCCCGACGCGCAGGATCGACGTGCCCGTGCCGAGGCTCACGAGCAGGTGGGGCGTCGTCGGGACGAAGTCGGCCCGCGTGAGCAGCACGCGCTCGCCCTCTCCCCAGGCCTCGAATTCGTCGGTGAGGGCGATCGGCCCATGGCTCTTGAGTGCGCTCGCCAGGCGGCCGGCGCCCGCGCCGGTAGCCGCGAGCGAGGCGGCCGGATGGGCAGCCAGGAAGGCGGCCAGAAGCGACAGGTCGCTGCTCGGCCCCACGTAAGTCGGGAGTTTTTCCGGAGAGTCGAGGCTTCCGCCTTTCGGCACGACGACGGCCTTCGCCAGAGTCGCGCCGATATCGAGCCCGACTTCCTCGCGGAGATCCGCCATCACGATTTCCGAGGCGTCGCCGCCGGCAGGTTCAGGGTCGAGAGGACGCGTCCCGCGATTTCGCCGTAGCCGTTCGCGCCGGGGTGAAACCGGTCGGGCGAGAGCCGGT
>JARXKK010000134.1:1423-7815 GCA_030278895.1 Acidobacteriota bacterium | reverse complement strand
CCGGCGCCCGGCGGACGGCTCGCAGAATCCGCCCGAGTCCGTCAGCTTCGCCCGCATGATTCACCGCATCCACACGGGCGAGGAGCTGAACCAGGACTTCACGGTCTACGGATTCGGCGGCAGCGTGAACAACTTCAACGAGGTCAGGTTCCCCGGGGATCGCCGGAACTGCCTCAAATGCCATGTGAGCACGGCCTCCTACTCGCTCCCGCTCCCCAACACGAACCTCCCGGTCGTCACGGAGCGCGACTTCTTCTCGCCGCGGGGCTCGGCAACGTCCGCCTGCACGGGCTGCCATGACAGCCGCGACGTCGCTGCCCACGCCCTCCTCAACACCGCCTACTTCCCGAACAACCCGACCGTTCCCGCCGAGGCCTGCGGGACGTGCCACGCCACCGGCGCGACCTACGATGTCAACAAGGTCCACGCGCGGTAACGAGGCCAGGCCGTGAAGCACCTCTCGCCCGGAGCCTTCGTCGCCGTCGCCCTCGCCGTACTCACGGCGGGGGTGGCCGTGGCCCAGGCTCCGTCCCCACCGGCCAGTCCGGCACCTGCGAAGGTGGAGGCCGGCCCCGCGTGCGCCGACTGCCACGACGAGGCCAAGATCTTCGCGGGTAACCCCCACATGCGTGCCTTCAGCGTCGCTCACAAGGACGCTTCGGGCAACGCGGTCTGCGCGACGTGTCACGGAGACGGAACGAAGCACATGGAGGCCGGAGGGGACAAAACCCTCATCCGGACGCTCCATGGCCGTACCGGCGCCGCGACGTGCGCGACCTGCCACAAGCAGTCCACGGAACGCTCGTCCTTCATGACGGGAGTTCACGCGTCGTCCGAGGCGGTCAACTGCCTCTCCTGTCACGCCATCCACAAGCCAGACGCCAAGCAGGCAAACCTGCTCGTGTCCGAGCCGACCCAGCTGTGCGCCACGTGCCATCAGGACGCGGCGTCCTCCTTCCGGACGCTTCCGTACGCGCACAGGCTCAAACCGGGCGCGCTCTCGTGCGTCTCCTGCCACGACCCGCACGGCCGCGCGTACAAGCACGCGGTGAAAGAGACCCGGGCGGGCGAGCCCGGCTGCGTCTCCTGCCATTCGCAGGTGCGCGGTCCCTTCGTCTTCCCGCACGTCACCGGCGTCGCCGGCGACTGTTCGAGCTGTCACCTTCCGCACGGCTCCTCGTATCCCCACCAGCTGCAGAAGTCGACAGTCGCTTCGCTGTGCCTCGAGTGTCACTCGTCGCTCTCGTCGGGGACGCTCGGCTCGCAGCCCCCTTCTTTCCACAACATCTCGCTGCCGCGCTACCGGAACTGCACGACGTGCCACGTCGCCGTGCACGGTTCCCAGCGTTCGCCGCAGCTGCTGAAGTAAGGACAGGCCGATGCGAACATTCCGCTCCGCCTTCCTCGTCGCCGCTCTCGCCACCATCTGTTCGGCCGGGGTCGCCCGGGCCCAGGCGATTCCGTTCGACATCGAGGTGGGCTACCGCTTTCTCACCATCACGGGCAGCGAGGAGAGCTATCGCTCGCAGGTCAACGAGAGAGAAGGCTTTCTCGTGCGCAGCCTCCACGTCGGGCAGGACGGGAAGTCCGAGGGTTTCCCGATCCTCGACCGCCTCCGGATCGACGGCGCCGACCTCGGGGCCGGCCCCGCCGGGTCCCTCATGCTCGACGCCGGCCTCTCGGGCGCCTATCGCCTCAGGGCCTCTTACCGCCACTACGACGTTTACAGCGCCCTCACCGGGTTCGCCAATCCGCTCGGCGCGTCGGTCGGCCAGCAGACCTGGGACCGGACGCGCAACAATATCGACGTCAACCTCGAGCTTCTGCCCGGGGCCGTCGTGACACCTCTCTTCGGGTACACGTCCAACGACATGCAGGGTCCAGGCTACTCGACGACCTCCCTCGGCGGGGACGAGTTCCAGCTTGCGCAGGATCTTCGCGTCCACGATCAGGAGATCCGTGTCGGCGCCGGCTTCCGCGCCGGACCGGTGTCGGGCGAGTTCCTCCAGGGCTGGCGGATTTTTCACGAGACCGAAAGCCTCAGCTTCATCGGCGGGAAGGGTGACGGCAACAACCCGGGCCCGGTGCTCGACAAGAAGCTGAACCTCTCTTCTTTCACGAGCTCGAGCGTGACCGACATCAACGCGCCGACGACGTCGGTCTTCGTGCGCGGTTTCGCGACCGATTTCGTCCAATTGACGGGCTTCTACGTCAAGACCATCTCGACCGGCGACGACACGGCGAGCGAGAGCTCCACCGGCTCCCTCGCGTCGTTCCCCATCGCGCGCTTCTTCACCGGCCTCACCGAGACCACGTCGTCCCGCATCGACAGCACGCTCTGGCGCGCCGGCGCGCGTCTCGAAGCGCGCCTGTTCGAGGGCGTCAACGTGACGGGCGGGTTCGTCCGGCGTCACGGGACCTTGGCCGGCCAGGACCTCGTGACCAGCCTCTTCACCGGTACCACGACTTTTACGGGCTTCTCGCTCGCCGACATCCAGACGCTGCTGAGCGCGAACACCTCCATCGAGCGCACCGAAGACGTCTACGACGTCCAGGTGGCCGCGAAGGCCTTCGGGCCGTTCGGCATCCGCGCCGGCTACTCGCAGATTCAACAGAACGTCACGGTCACGCCGGATCCGTCCGAGATCGTCGTCCCCGGCGGTCAGGGCGGTAATTTCGACCGCAAGATCAATCGTTACGAGGGCGCTCTCACGTTCGCTCAGGGCGGCTTCTTCCTCGCGGCCGAGGCGGCATGGGACGACGCGAACGTGGCCGTGCTCCGGACCGACTACCTGACCCGCAAACGCGAGCGCGTGCGCGCCACCTGGAAGGGCTTCGGTTTCGTCACCCTCGGCGCGACCGGTCTCTGGATCGACCAGAAAAACGACACGATCGGCTTCACGGGCTCCGTGACCCAGTACACGGGCGACGTCACGATCACGCCGGTCAAAATGCTGAGGCTCCACGGGGCATACGGCAGGATGAAGGCCGACAGCACGATTCCCGTTCGCGCCCCGCAGGACTTCACCACGTTCAGCTCACTCAACACGGAAGACGGCGAGCTCCTGGAAGCCGGCCTCGGTTTGAATTTCGGCAAGCTCGCCATCGACGGCTTCTGGACCCGCTTCGAGAACGTGGGCACCTACGCCTACCGTCTCTATCGCGGCGGTGCGCGCGCCGGGTTCGATTTCAGCCCCAGGATCGGAGTCATCGGCGAATGGGCCGTCGACCGGTATCTCGACTACCAGATCTCGAGCTCCAGCTACCGCGCCGAACGGATCGGCGCCTACCTCAAATGGCGTCCCTGAGGAAATCGGCGAGATGAACGACAACAGGGGGAACCCCCGCGATCCCGTAACCATCTAAGATCATGCGGATGAGGTTTGGGGGCGTACTCGCCGCATTTCTGCTCACGGCCGCCCCCCTTCGGGCGGCGGCCCCGGCGCCTCCGAAGCCTCCGGCCAACGACGATTGCCTTGCGTGCCACGAAGACCCGTCCGCCAAGAGAGCGGACGGGTCTTCTCTTTTCGTCGACAAGAAAATCTTCGACGGGTCGGTCCATGGAGCCGCCGGCGCCTCCTGCGTGGACTGCCACACGGACCTCGCGAAGACGACCGACTTTCCTCACCCCGAGAAGCTCGCGAAACCCGATTGCTCGGGGTGCCACGCCCAGCAGGTCGAGGACTACGGCAAGAGCTGGCACGCGGCCTCTCGCGCCAAGAGCCCCCTGAGCAAGGCTGCGTGGTGTTCCGACTGTCACGGCTCCCACGACATCCAGCGCTCGAGCGACAAGACCTCGCGGACGAACCACTTCAACCTCCCCGCAACGTGCATGCGCTGCCACGGCGACCCGAAGTTCTTCCCGCGCGCCGGCGGAGCCGACGGCAGCGAGCCCATGAGCTTTCACGACTCGATTCATGGGAAGGCCCTCGAAAAATCCGGGCTCAAGATCGCCCCGAACTGCGCGACCTGCCACGGCACCCACGAGATCCGGAGCCCCAGGCGCGACCCGAAGAGTACCGTCGCGCGCGCGCACGTCCCGTCGACCTGCGGCACGTGCCACTCGAAGATCCTCGACGAATACGCGACCTCGATCCACGGCGAGCAGCTCGCGAAGGGCAACACGGGCGTTCCGGTGTGCTCCGATTGCCATTCCGCGCACGCGATCGCGAGCTCTTCCGACGCCCGCCGTCTCGCGATCCTCAGGGAGTGCGGCGGCTGTCACGAGCGCCAGCTCAAGACCTATCGCGACACATACCACGGCCAGGTCAGCGCCATGGGCTTTTCCCGCGTCGCGACGTGCGCGGACTGCCATACGGCGCACGAGATCCACCCGGCCGGCGACCCGCGCTCGTCCGTGGGGCCCGCGAAGCGCCTGACGACCTGTCAAAGGTGCCACCCCGGGGTGGGCGCGAGTTTCGTGAAGTACGACCCGCACGCCGACACGCATGACCGGGGACGGAGCCAGCTGCTCTGGGCAACCTCTCTCTTCATGAAGATCCTGCTCGTGGGTGTGTTTGCATTCTTCGGTATCCACACGGTGCTCTGGTTCCCCCGCTCGGTGAAGGCGCGCCGGGACGCGAACGGGAAGAGGAAGAACGGAGAGCGCGATGTCTGAAGAATCCTTCGCGGCTGCCGCGTCTCCAACCGCCGAGGTGGCGGCGCCCACGGGCTGGGTCCGCCGCTTCGACGGCTACGACCGCTCGCTCCACGTCCTCCTCATGGTGAGCTTCCTCGGGCTCGCCTTCACGGGGCTCCCGCTCCTCTTCTCCGATCGCGCGTGGGCCGCGCAGCTTTCGCGCGTCGTCGGCGGCTTCCAGCCGGCGGGCTTCCTCCACCGCGTCTTCGCCGCGTGCATGCTGCTTACGTTCGGCCTGCACCTCGGGCGGCTTCTGAAGAAGATTTTCGGCGACCGCGACTACGGCATCCTCTGGGGTCCGCGCTCGATGGTGCCGCGCCCGGAGGATCTCAAGCAGCTCGTCGGACACGTGCGCTGGTTCGTCGGCAGGGGCCCACGGCCCGAGTTCGACCGCTACAGCTACTGGGAAAAATTCGACTACTGGGCCGTGTTCTGGGGCATGGGGATCATCGGCGGCTCGGGTCTCATGCTCTGGTTCCCGAAGTTCTGGGCGCGCTTCGTGCCCGGCGATGTCTTCAACGTGGCGCTCCTCATTCACGGCGAGGAGGCGCTCCTCGCGACCGTATTCATCTTCACGGTTCATTTCTTCAACGGGCATCTCAGGCCCGAGAAGTTCCCCATGGACACGGTTATTTTCACGGGGGTTCTGCCCCTGGACGAGGTCAAACACGAGCGTCCCGCCGAATACGCCCGCCTCGTGGCGGAGGGAGGGCTCGAGCGCATCGCGGCGCCCCCGCCCGACAGGGAGATCCTGCAGCGTGGACGGATCCTCGGCACGACCGCCGTGCTTCTCGGACTTCTCCTCGTGACCCTGACGCTGTACGCTCTCTTGTCTTGATCATTCATCGCGGAGGAACCACATGACCGAGGCGAAGTCCGGCCCCCTTTCGGGGTGGCTGAGGCCACTTTTTTACCTGGGGCGGAATCGTGTCTCGCAAATCGGCGTCGGACTCACGACGAGCGCCGCGGTGACGCTCGTCGGATTCTGGCTCTTCGAGACGATGAACTCGAAGCCCGTCCATCCGTACTCGGGCATCGTCTTCATTCTCGTCCTGCCGTTCTTCTTTCTCCTGGGCCTCCTCCTCATCCCCGTCGGGATCTTCTTCGAGCGCCGACGGCTCCGCCGGGAGGGAACGCTTCCCGCGGAATATCCGAAAATCGATCTCGCGGACGCAAGTCTCCGCCGCGCGGTCATCCTCATCGCCGGCCTGACGGTGGCGAACGTCGTGATCCTGAGCCTCGCGGCGTATATGGGAGTCGAGTACATGGACTCCTCCCGTTTCTGCGGCCTGACGTGCCACACGGTGATGGCGCCCGAGTACACGGCCTATCTCGACTCGCCGCACTCGCGGATCGCGTGCGCGAGCTGTCACATCGGCCCGGGCGCGTCGTGGGTCGTCAAGGCGAAGATCGACGGCGTGCGGCAGGTCCTCGCGGTCACCTTCGGAACGTACGCGCGCCCGATCCCGTCTCCGGTGCACACGCTGCGCCCCGCGCGGGCCACCTGCGAGCAGTGCCACTGGCCGCAGAAATTCACGGGGGACCGCCTCAAGATCATCTCGAAATTCGGCGACGACGAGAAGAACTCGCCCACGAAAACCGTCCTTCTGCTCAAGCTCGGCGGCCGCGCGGGAACGAAGGCGGTCGGTATCCACGGGCGGCACTTCGACGACAAGGAGCGGATCTCTTACGTGAGCCCGAGCCCGCGCCGCGAGGTCATCGATTCCGTGACGTACATCGGCGACGACGGGAA
>JARXKK010000134.1:0-1323 GCA_030278895.1 Acidobacteriota bacterium | reverse complement strand
TCTGAAACAAGTGCATCATGGGAGAGTGAATCGCCAGGCGCCACTCTTGGGCGCTGTGAATCTCACAACCTCCTATCTCGGGCTCAAGCTGGCGCACCCGCTCATCCCAGGAGCGTGCCCCCTCACCGCGGAGCTCGACTCGATCCTCCGGCTCGAGGACGCGGGCGCACCGGCCATCGTGCTCCACTCGCTCTACGAAGAGCAGATCGCTGCTGATCCTCTCCGCACCGAGCGCTCGACCTCGGATCCTGTCGGGTATCTCGAGCATGTGAACCGGGTCAAGGAGTCGGTCCACATTCCGGTCATCGCGTCGCTCAACGGCACGACCGACGAGGGCTGGACGTCCTTTGCGCCGCTCGTCGAGCAGGCCGGAGCCGACGCCCTCGAGCTGAACCTCTACCACCTGTCCACGAATCTCTGGACGAGCGGCGCGACGCTCGAGGCCTACACGCTCGACACGGTCCGCGCGGTGCGCACGCTCGTCTCGATTCCGATCGCGGTCAAGGTCTTCCCCTACTTTTCCTCGATCCCGTCGCTCGCGCGGCAGTTCGAGGAAATCGGCGTGAACGGGCTGATCCTGTTCAATCGCAGCTATCAGCCCGACATCGACCTCGAGACGCTCGAGGTGAAGCCGGACCTCAAGCTGTCGAGCTCCGCCGAGCTGCTGTCAAGGCTCTACTGGATCGCCATGCTTGCCGATCGCGTGGACCTCTCTCTCGCGGTGACGGGGGGCGTGCACACGGGAGCGGACGCGCTGAAGGCGATCCTGGCAGGGGCGGACGCCATTCAGATGGTGTCGGCGCTCCTTCTTCACGGACCCGGCCACCTCGGCGCCGTGCGCCAGGAGATGGAGCGGTGGCTCGAGGCCCACGGACATTCCTCGCTGGACGAGATCCGCGGAATCATGAGCCTCGAGAAGAGGGAAGACTCTCGCGCGTTCTCGCGGGCCGGCGTGCTGGAGGTCCTTCAGAGGGGAATTCGCCCGGGAGGCTGAGGGAATCGCCGGGCTCCGGGAGGTCAGATCCAGCCGCGCCGGAACGCGAGCGCCACGGCCTCGACCTGGCTGTGAACCTCGAGCTTCCGAAGGACGTTCTGGATGTGATTTCGCACCGTCGCGTGCGAGAGGTTCAGCTTCGCCGCGATGTTGAGCGCCGCGTAGCCATTCGAGAGCAGCATCACGATCTCCCTCTCGCGCCCGCTGAGAGGGGAGACGGAAATCGGAGGATCGACGGGAGGGAGGCCGTCCGGCTCGCGCACGGCCGCGCGCAGCGCGGCGACGAGGTTCTCGAGAGCCGGTCCCTCGGTCTCGAGGAAGTGCATGAG
>JARXKK010000133.1:5706-8018 GCA_030278895.1 Acidobacteriota bacterium | reverse complement strand
GGAACGAGCGGAAGTCCATGTTCGTCGACCCGATCATCGAGGCCCATCCGTCGACGACGACCGTCTTGGCGTGGAGGATCGAGGCGTCGTACTCGAAGATCCGCACCCCGCGTTCGAGCAGGTACCGGAAGACGCCGTGTCCCGCGTGCCTCACGAGCGGCACGTCGCTCGTCCCGGGCAGTAGGAGCCGAACGTCGACTCCCCGCTCGGCGGCCCGGGCGAGGAGCGGCAGCGCGCCTCGGCGCGGGGCGAAGTACGCGTTCGTGAGCCAGAACGTCCGGCGGGCCGCGGCGCTCATGGCGGCGAGGACCGAGGCGGTCTCTTCGTGCCCGCGGCCGGGGCTCGAATCCAGGACGAGAATCGACGCTCCCGCCGGAGGCGGCGCGTCGTCGGGAGCGAGTTCGAGGGGCGAAATCTCGAACGGTGTCCCGCCGGCGCGGTCCCAGCCCTCCTGGAAGACGACGGCCATCTCCCACGCGGCTGGTCCCTCGAGGCGCGCGTGCGTGTCGCGCCACGCGCGTCCGCCGCGGCCCTTGAGCGACGAACCGTACTCGTCACCGATGTTCATGCCGCCCGTGAACGCGACGCGGCGGTCCGTGACGAGAATTTTGCGGTGATCGCGGTAGGGCTGGTACCAGAGGAAGGGGAGAAGCGGGTGGTAGAGGTGCACCTCGATGTGCTTTTCCTCCATCTGCTTCCAGAACTCCGCGTGCGTGTCGCTGGAGCCGAACGCGTCCGCGAGGACGCGCACCACGACCCCGCGCCGGGCGGCCGCCGCGAGAACGTCCACGAAGGCGCGTCCGGTGGCGTCGTCCTTGAGGATGTACGCCTCGAGAAGGACCTCGCGCTCGGCGGCGGCGATCGCGGCGCACATCGCCGCGAACGCGGGCGGACCCTCGAAATAGACCGTGACGTCGTTGCCCCGGTGGATCGGCGATGCGTCGATGCGCCGGAGAAGCACCTCGAACTCCGGGTCTCTCACGCCTTCAGGGAGCGGCTCGGCGAGGCGCCACACGCGAGTCGGGCCGAGGGCGCGGGGCAGCACCCGGAACGCCATCGGGCGCAGGACCGGCCTCAGAAACCGCGGCGCCCTGCGCCGGTGCGTCCTCTTCGAGCCGCGTAGAAACACCGATTCTCTCGCTGCGTTAGCATCGCACGATGGCTGTCGGCGGTGCCCGCTCCGTGCTCCACGACGAGATCTTCGAGCAACCCGCGGCGGTCGCGCGCCTTCTCGAGCGCGAGCGGCGGAACGCGGCGGCGCTCGCGGCTCTCTGGCGCCGCGCGAACGTCCCGTTCGTCCTCATCGCGGCCCGGGGCACCTCGGACAACGCCGCGCGGTACGCGCAGTACGCCTTCGGGCTCGCGTCGCGCCTGCCCGTGGCGCTGGCGGCGCCGTCCCTCGTTACGCTTTACGGCGTGCCGCCGCGCCTCAGGGGTGCGCTCGTGATCGGCATCTCGCAGTCCGGCCGCTCCCCGGACATCGTCGAGACGATCGCCGCCGCCCGCCGCGCCGGCTCTCCGACGCTCGCCATCACGAACGACGCCGGGAGTCCTCTCGCCCGGGCCGCGGGAGAGGTCCTGCCTCTCCACGCGGGAGAGGAACGGAGCATCGCGGCGACGAAGACGTACACGGCGGAGCTTGCGGCGGTCGCGCTCCTCGTCCTGTCGTTCGCGCGCCGGAGGAAGGAGCTCGACGCTCTCCTGAAGGTGCCGGACGCGATGGAGCGCGCGCTCCGGTCGGAGGCGGCCGCGCACCGGGCGGCGCACGCGCTCGAGGGGGCGGAGCGCGCGGTCGTCCTCGCGCGCGGCGTGCACTATCCGACGGCGTTCGAGATCGCCCTGAAGCTGAAGGAGCTCGCGCTGCTGTTCGCAGAGCCCTTTTCGGCGGCCGACTTCCAGCACGGGCCGATCGCCATGGCCGAGAAGAACCTTCCGGTGATCGTCGTGTCGCCGCCCGCGACGCGTCCGGAGGCCGAGATGCGCGCGGTCGCCCGCGACCTCGCGCGGCGCGGCAGCCCGGTGATCCGCATCGGGCCGCGCGGGAACGGCGCGATTCCGTCCCCTGTCGTGCCCGAGTTTCTCGCGCCTCTCGTCTCGGTGATTCCCGGCCAGCTCCTCGCCTACCACGCCGCGCTCGCCCGGGGCTTCGACCCCGACCGGCCGCGCGGCATTCGCAAGGTGACGGAAACGCGCTGACCGCGGGCGCCGCTCTGCTAGTGTTCCCCCATGAAAGACATGACTCGCGTGAACTTCGTTCTCGCGCTGGGTGCCGCCGCCGCACTCCTGGCCTGCGCGTCGAGCTCGATGACCGG
>JARXKK010000133.1:0-5606 GCA_030278895.1 Acidobacteriota bacterium | reverse complement strand
CCGCGGTCAGGGCGCCGGCCGCACCTCGAAGAGCTTCATGAACGGAACCTCGAGTCCCCCGGGGTCCGGTCCCGTCTCGGGCGATTCCCAGATCTTCCGGAGCCGCGCGAGGGCCTCTCGCGCCTGGGGTGAGTCCTCCGGCATCGGCCGGCCGTCCTCGAGATGGAGCCTCACGAGAAACGTCCGGCTGCCCGCGGCGGTCGGCCGATAGGGCGTCATGCGATCCGGGTCGTAGCCCTCGAGGAAGAAGAGCCGCGCATCCTCACCGAGGCTGTGCGCCGCGTGCGGAAGAACATTAGGGGGATAGACCGCGAGAACGTAGCGGAGCCGCAGCGCATCCAGCTCGGCGACGGCGGCCTCCGGATCGGTCTCGAGGAAAACGTGCAGCGCGCGCGCGAACCCAGGATGCATGCTGCCGAAGTTGTCGAGAGCCACGGCGCGGCCTGAGCGGGCGAGAAGATCGTGGCCGTAATCCCAGGGCGCGAGGAGCCCCCACGCGGGGGGATCCGCGGGCGCGGGGGTGAGCGCGACGAGCGCCGCCGCAGCTTCCTCGCCGGCCGACGTGACGGGCGCGGGAGTCCACCGGAGCGTGAGCGTGAGAAACGGAAGAAGGAACGCCTGTCCCGCGCCGACGAAACAGGCCGCGACGACGCCGCGCCGTATCCAGCGCGCGAGCGGGGGCAATGGAACCCACGCGGCGCCCGCGGCCGCGGCGCACAACGCGGCCGCCGGAGGCAGGAGACGCTTCTGCGCGAGAGCGAGCGCGAGAAACGCGAGGGCCGGCAAGGCGAGCCGGGCAAGGGCCCCGCGCCTTTCCGTGGGGAGAGTCCGCGCGCGAAGCGCGAGGGCGAGCGCGGCGAGAAAGACCGGCACCGAAGGGAGTGCCGCGAGGAGCCCCGCCGGCGACGTGAGGAGCGGGCGGAATTCGTCGATCGTCGCGAGCCACGGGTCGCGTGCGCCGAGAAACCCGAAGCCGCGTGCAAGCGCGCCCCAGGCGGCTCGCGGCTGCAGGAGGGCCGAAAGCGCCGCCGTCAGAAGCGCGGCTCCCGAAAAGATCCCGTCGAGCCGGCGAGGCGCCGCCAGGGGAGATCGGGTCCTCCTTCGAGCGAGAAGAAAAAGGGAAACAGCCGCGGTGCCCGCCGCGCCCGCCGAGAGCAGGAGAACGTACGTCGGACCGAGACGCCAGGGGTCGGAGGGGTCGGGGCGAACGCGGAGCCCCGCGAAAAACGGGAGCGAAGCCGCGGCGATTGCCAGACCCGCCGCGAGAGGCGCGAGGCGCCCGCTCTCGTCCTCCTCCCCATGGAAAAAGAGGGCCGCGGCGCAGGCGGCGGCGGCGGCGATGCCGACGGAGAGAACGAGACCCGCGTAGAAGCCGAGAGCGACGAGAACGACGAGCGCCCAGCCCACGGCCCACGCGAGCGGGCCGCGGCGGGACACGAGCGCGACGAAATTGACGAGAAGGAGCGCGAAGAGGACCTCCGTGAGGTTGTGGTCGATCTCGCCGAAGGACCCGCGCCGGATGATTGCGGGGGTGAGCGCGAGGAGCCACGCCGCGACGATGCCGCCGGTGTCGCCGGCGACCCGACGCGCGAGAGAAGCGGCGACGAAGACGGCGAGCATCAGCTCCACGACGGGGAGCGCAGCGGCGGCCGGGAGGCCCCGCGCGGGCGCGCCCCGTGTCGAGCCGCCGAGCCGCGCGAAAAGCGCGAGGGCGGCGTCGTGGAGCGGCGGCCAAAGCGCGCGGCCTCCGGCGGGAAAATTCTCGAAACGGTCGAGGACGGGCGGCAGAAGCGTCCCCTCGGCAATGGCGCGTGTCGCGCGCCGCGCGTGAAACATCGCGTCGGGATCCTCGAACCGGCCCTCCGGTTCGGAGAGGACCGTCGGTGCGCGGTGGGCGGCGAGGAGGGCCGCGACGAGAGCGGCCGCGGCGGTGGCCGCGCGGAAGCGCGTGAGGGGCGTCACGGACGCGTGCTCTCTCCCGTCTCCGCGAGCAGGCGCCGCGCTTCCGCGAGAAGGGGCGCGCTCTGCACGTTCGGCCGCGCGAGAAGTCCGCGCAGGGTCTCGGCCGCGCGCTTCGACTGCCCCGCGTGAACCTGGAGAATGGCGAGGTCGAGGAGCGTCCGGGCGTTGTCCCAGCCACCCGCCTGGACCTGACGCCCGATCGTCTCGCCCGCGGCGAGCAGATCGGGCTCGGTCGTCTGTGCGAGCGCCGTGAGAAGCGCCGGATCCGCGACCGCGAGGGCTCCGCGGCTCGCGAGGGCGGTCCGGAACGCCGCGGCGGCGGCCGGATCGTGTTTCCATTGAAGGACGAGCGCCCGATCGACGAGCGCGTCGACGGCGACGAGCCTTCGCGCCTCTTCGCCAAGCGGCACGAACCGCTTGAGAAACGCGAGCACGAACGGCGAGCGCAGGGGATTCGCGAGGTCGAGATGGAAAGGGCGGGTGAGGGCGGGACCCTCCGCGAGGAGGATCAGGGCGAGGCCGCGGTCGGGCAGGCGAAAGAAGAGCGCCGACGCATCCGCGGATTCTCCGAACGCCCAGATCATCCGTTCGTTGGCCGACCAGCTCACGAACCAACCGAGGCCGTAGGGAAGGTATCCGTTGGGCGTGAACGTCGGCGACGTCATGCGCAGGAGCGCGTCAGGCGCGAGCAGCCGGTTCCCGTACAGGGCCGCCTCGAAGCGCGCAAGATCGCGGACGGTCGACGTGAGGCCGGTCGCGGCGGTGAGGCCGGGAGTCGGCTGCGTGGTCTGGAGTTCAGCCGGCCGGAGCACCTCGTCTTCGAGAAGAGCGGCGAAGCTCGTTCCGGAGGCGGACGCGAGGATCCCGGTCAGTCGCGCGAACGCGCCGCGGTCAAAAAGGAACGTCGTTCCGGGCGTTTCCTCCGAGGTCTGGGAAAGGAGGTGCCGCACGAGAACCGTCCGGGGGCCGGGAAAGGACGGGTCGAGATCCGCGACGGGCGTGTCGAGACGGAGCCTTCCGCGGGATTCGAGCCGCAGCGCCGCGACGGCCGTGAAGGTCTCGGTCAGCTCGGCGAGAGGGAAGGAGGCGGAAACGTCGCCGCCTCCGAGGGCCGCTGTCCATTCCGCGAGCCCGTCACGCACCACGGCGGCCGTGACCCTACCCATGCCAAGTTCCGCGCGCGTCTCCTCGAGGTCGGACCGGAAGGCGTCGACCCGCTCGCGCTCGGCGGGGGAAAGCCGCGCCGGCGCGTCCTTTCCGGCGGTCGCACACGCGCAGGTCCATACGCAGGCCGCGGCGAGCGTGAGGGCGATCAGGGCGCGAGAAGAGGGCGGGCGTGCCATGCGTGCCCCCGGATCATAAGATCGCTCCATGCCATTTTCGCTTCTCGAGAGTCTGTCCTGCACGAAATGCGGCGCGCGCTACGAAGTGGGCCCGCTCCTCAACGTCTGCACGAAAGAGGGATGCGCCGGCGCCCTCTTTGCGAACTACGCAGCCGCCGCAATTTCGCGGGATGCCACCGCGGGGCGCTCGCGCACGATCTGGCGCTGGCACGAAATGATGCCGGCGCGCCGCGCCGAGGACATCGTGTCCCTCGGCGAGGGAGGCGCTCCGCTCCTCCACGCGAAGCGGCTCGGCGCGCGGGACGGAATGCCGCGGCTCTACGTGAAGGAGGAGGCGGGCAATCCGACGGGATCGTTCAAGGCGCGCGGCCTCGGTGCCGCCGTCACGATGGCCAAGGCGCTCGGGGCGCGGAAGATCGCGCTCCCCACCGCGGGAAACGCGGGCGGCGCCGCCGCCGCGTACGCGGCGGTCGCGGGGCTCGAATGTCACGTGTTCATGCCGAGGGACACGCCGAAGGTGTTCAAGATCGAGTGCGAGGCGTACGGCGCGCGCGTGACGCTCGTGGACGGGCTCATCGACGATTGCGGGCGGATCGTGGCGCAGAGGAAGGACGCGGAAGGCTGGTTCGACGTGTCGACGCTCAAAGAGCCATATCGCGTCGAGGGCAAGAAGACGATGGGCTACGAGCTCGCCGAGGATTTCGGATGGACCCTTCCCGACGTGGTCGTTTATCCCACGGGGGGCGGAACCGGCCTCATCGGGATGTGGAAGGCGTTCGACGAGATGGAGCGCCTCTCATGGATCGGCCCCGCGCGCCCGCGCATGGTCTCCGTGCAGGCCGACGGCTGCGCCCCGATCCCGAAGGCTTTCGCCGAGGGCAAGGACGTCTCCGTGCGCGAAGGCAGCGCGCACACCTACGCGTCGGGCCTTCGCGTTCCGAAGGCCTACGCGGACTATCTGATCCTGAAGATCCTCCGGGCGTCGAAGGGCGAAGCGGTGACGGTCACCGACGACGAGATGCGCCGCGGGGTGAACGAGCTTGCGTCGTTCGAGGGGCTCTTCGCCGCCCCCGAGGGCGGGGCGGCCTGGGAGGCGGTCAAAAAGCTCGTGGCGGCGAAAAAGATCGACCCCGGCGAACGCGTCGTCGTCTTCGACACGGGCACCGGGTACAAGTACGTCGACTGAGGCAGGGCCCTACTTCCAGCTCTTGTAGGGGTTCTTCGAAAGGTTGGAGTTGAAGTAGCGGGGATCCGAAGAGACCTCCTCGCGCACCCACGGGGGAAGCTCCGGCTTCGTTTCGGAGGTCGGGATCTCGACCTCGGCGACGAGGAGGCCGGCGTTTTCGCCGTGGAACTCGTCGACCTCCCAGATGAACCCCTTGAAGGGAACGAGCCAGCGGGTCTTTTCGATCAAGGGGCGCTCGCAGAGAGCGTCCAGCATCGCCTCCGCGTCGT
Organism: Acidobacteriota bacterium; assembly: GCA_030278895.1. Taxonomy (GTDB): domain Bacteria; phylum Acidobacteriota; class Thermoanaerobaculia; order UBA5066; family UBA5066; genus Fen-183. Next base: position 846 of record JARXKK010000133.1, on the reverse strand, counting down.
CGACGGGTATCGGGTACTCGAACTCGGCGCGCGCGAGGCCGCGGGTCGGACCCTTGATGGTCAGGAACGCCATCGACCCGGCGACGCGCACGCGCACCGTGCGCCCCGTGCCGCTCGAGAGATAGCCCTGGCGCGTGAGAGTGGCCGTCGCGCCCGCCTTCCACGAAGAGCCATCGACGAGAAACTTGCGCTCGATCTCCTGTGCCATTTCCGAAGACCCGAACGGCTTCTTCTAGCGCAGCCCCAGCTTCGCGCGCGCGGAAGCGAGCCGGTTGTCGATCGCCTCCTGCCGCGCCACGCCCTGGAAGCCTCCCGCGCCGAGAGCGGCCTTCGCGGCCTCCGCGAGGTTCGTCCGCATGAGCGCGAGGGCGTCCCGCGCCGTTTCCATCCCCTCGCGCTCGGCGTCCGTCGCCCCGCCCGAGCACGTCGACTCGGCGCGCGCGATCGCGGAGGACGCGACGTTCTCGGCGTCGCTCCACCTCGATGCGTCGACGGGCATCGAGATCAGGAGGTGGGTGGCGTCGGAAAGCGAGCGGCTCGCGCTCTCGGCCGCCATGAGACAGCCGGGGCCGCGAGACGTGGCGCTGGCGCCGCTGGCGCCGCCGGCGGACGGTTCGCCGGGGGCGGCCGGGGGCGCTTTCCGGAGGTACAACACGGCGAGCACGATGGCCACGACGACGATCAGGAAATTGCGCAAGCGGCCTCCCGTGCGCGATCAGCCTAGCACGCCTCCCGCCATTGAAAAGATAGACTCGCGAGCGTGGAGGCGACCTTCGACGCGGATTACGTGATCGTGGGCTCCGGCTTCGGCGGAAGCGTGAGCGCGCTCCGGCTCTCCGAGAAGGG
>JARXKK010000132.1 GCA_030278895.1 Acidobacteriota bacterium | reverse complement strand
AGATCCCCTTCCCAGACGGCGCTGGCGGTGCGAGCAGGCATGTGATGTCTCCTTTCGGCCGGGATTGTGCGCCCGGGCGCGTTCAGGAACGCTGGAGGAAAAGGACGACCGTGATCCCGAAGCCGATCACGACGACCGCGATCCGCGCCTTTTCCTTCCCGATGCGCCGGGCGAAGCCCGCCCCGATCCAGCCACCGGCGATCGCGCCGGCCATCATGAGAAGCGCGAGCGGCCAGATCACGACGCCCTTGAAGATGAACCAGGCCGACGCGACGCCGTTGATGCAGATTCCGAAGAAGTTCTTGAGTCCGTTCATCGCGTGGATGTCCGTCAGGCCCAGGAAACCAAGGATGACGAGCATCAGGATGCCGACTCCGGCGCCGAAGTAACCGCCGTAGATCGCGACGAAGAACTGCGCGAGCGAGGCGAGCCCCCATGACGTGCGCTCGCCCCCGGCCGTTCCGGCTTCCCGGCGCGACCAGACGATCTGGAAGAGGAACAGCAGGGTCGCGAAAAGCACGAGGTACGGTGCGAGCCGCGCAAAGATCCTCTCGGGCGTGAGGAGCAGCAGCACCGAGCCCAGCGCGCCGCCAAGAAGGCTGGGGATCAGGAGGCGCGTCAACCATTGCCGATGCGCGCCGACCTCGCGGCGATAGCCCGCGAGACTCGAGATGGCGCCCGGAACGAGCGCGACGGTGGAGGTCGCATTCGCCTGGATCGCCGGAACGCCCGCGAGAAGGAGGGCGGGAAACGTCAGGATGGTGCCGCCGCCCGCCAGCGCATTCATGATTCCGGCGGCGACCGCGGAGCCCAGGAGGAGCGCAATCTGGGCCGTCGTCATGGGATGGCACGCTCGAAGCCGGGGAGCCCGGCACCCGTCACGAGGTAGACCGCGAACGTGCCGAGCCAGTGCCCCCCCTCGTAATGCGCGCCCGTGACCGCGGCCAGCCCTGAGTCCCTGTGCGCCGCAGCCGTCGAACGGAGGGCACGCAATCGTGGGTCCGCCTGTGGCAGTGAGGCGGCGATGCCCTCGAGCATCCACGCGCGCGAGAGGTTGAGGCCGTCCAGATGGGCGAGCTTGCCGTCGGACGGGTCGGTGACCACGGCGACTTGCAACCAGGAGGAGCCGCGCCCTGTAACCCCGGGCAGGAACCGGCGAAGCCAGGACGCATACGGCTCCGGGGCGAGGATCCGCCGCATCAAGTCGGCCTCCGCGAGGCAGGGCGAGAGGAAGTCTTGACCGGACGGTTCGTATCCAATCGGACAGGCGCGGTCCTTCGCGTAGAGGTCGCGCGTCCTCGCCACCACGAGACGCTCCATCGCCGCATCGTGGGCAACACGCGCCCAGTCGAGGACGAGCCCGAAGGCGAAAGCCGTCTGCGCGTGCTCGCCCTCCCGAATCGGGTAGGCAAGTTTCGGGAGCCATTCTCCGAGCCGGGAGGCAGCCGCCCGCTCGAGCGGTTCCAGCGTTTTGGCCCAGGCCTTGGCTTCCACGTCGTCCCAGCTTCGGAGCTCGGCACAGAGCCGGAGCAACCACGCGAGCCCGTATGGCCGCTCGAAAGTCCCCCGCCCCTTTCCGGTGAGATACGCCACCTCACCAGACACCTTCTCCGGCGTGAACGAGGCGCGTAGGGCGGAGCGCGCCGGTCCGGCGAAAGGACTCTCCGGAAACTGGCGCGCGAGCCGCGCGAGGAGCCAGTGCCCGTGAACGGAAGAGTGCCAGTCGTAGCAGCCGAAGAAAACGGGCGTCAGGAGCCTGGGCGGTTTCGCGTCTTCGTCGCTCTCCAGCGTGTGGGCGATCTTGTTCGGATACTCCTTCCCGACGCACGCGAGCGCGAGGCCCGCGAAACGGGCGGCAGCTTTTTCGTCGAACGAATCCGGCGGGGCCGCGGCCGCCAGGGACGACGCCGCGAGGAGCAAGGAAGCGAAAATCCGCCGCACGGACCGGATGCTAACCCGCGGGCAGGCCGGTATCCTGACCCGTGCGTTTTCGGAACCCGCCGGGCAGCCCGCCCCAGATCGCAGGCCCAGCGGACTTCGCCCCGTTCTTCCTCCGCCGCGCGTTGGACCGGCCGCCGGCGGTGCCCGCGGGCCATGTCATCCCACTCGCGGAAGCGAAGGCCATGCTCGCCGCCGCAGGTCCCGAGAGCCTGTCATGGCTGGGCCATGCGTGCTTCCTCATCCGAACCGGGGGCTTCAGCATCCTGACGGACCCATTTCTGTCCGACTACGCGAGCCCCGTCGCCGGCCTCGGCCCGAGGCGCTACGTTCCCCCGGGGATTTCTCTCGAAGGCCTTCCGAAGATCGACGCGATCGTGATTTCCCACAATCACTACGATCATCTCGATGACAGGTCCGTAAGAGAGATTTCTTTGAAGGGAAGAGGGAAAGTGGCGGCCGTCGTGCCTTCGGGACTCGGTTCGTTCTTCTCGTCGCGGGGGTACTCGGATGTCCGCGAGCTCGGATGGGGCGATCGCACCCTTCTAAGAAATCTCAAGTTCTCCTGTCTCCCCTGCATCCATTTCTCTGGCCGGACCCCTTTCGACAGCAATCGCTCGCTCTGGGCCTCGTGGTCGATCGTCTCGCCTTCTCTCAGCCTGTTTTTCGCCGGCGACACGGGCTACGGTCCGGTCTTCGCCGAGACCGGCCGGCAGTACGGGCCATTCGATTTAGCCCTCGTGCCGATCGGCGCCTACGAACCGTCTTCGATCATGCGTCCCGTCCACTGCGATCCCGAGGAGGCCGTCGCGCTCGGGCGCGACGTCCGCGCGTCCACGCTCGTCGCGATGCACTGGGGCACGATCGTCCTCACGGACGAGCCCCCCTTCGAGCCACCCGGCCGCTTCCGCGCAGCCGCGAACCGCGCGGGGTACCCGGACGACCGGGCGTGGGTCCTGAAGATCGGAGAAACCCGCGCGACGCCCCGAGCCTGACCGAAGAACGATCCGACGACCGCGGGCCGTTTGTTGCAAAACGGGCTCCTCGGGCGGATGATGAATCGTGAGCCGCGGGCAGAAGCGGAGCCGCTTTGGTCACCGGACTCGGGAGTTGTAAAAATGAAGATCAAGACGGCCGTTTTCCTGGCTTCCTCCGCATGTGTTATCGCGCTGCTCTGCGTCCCCTCCGAGCTCCTGGCCCAGAACGTCCCGCTCGGATCCGCCGCGCAATTCGCGGTCCTGGGCGCGACGCCGAACGTGACGAATACCGGCCCCACCGTCGTCATCGGCGACGTCGGCGTATGGCCCGCGGCGTCGATCACGGGATTCCCCCCGGGGAACGCGATCGGTGCCCTTCATTTCGGTGATCCGGCCGCACAACAGGCCCAGGCCAGTCTCACCGTGGCGTACAACGACGCCGCGGGACGGGCCTGCCCCGCCCTCAACAACCTGACGGGCCTCGTGCTCGGTTCCGGAGGAACCGTCCCGACGCTCGTTCCGGGCGTCTATTGCTTCTCGTCGACGGCGCAGTTGACGGGAAACCTCATCCTGAACGGGGCGGGGGTCTACATCTTCCAGGTCGGAAGCGGCCTCACGACGGCGAGCGGCTCCTCGATCACTCTCACGAACGGTGCTTCGGCCTGCGGCGTGTGGTGGCAGGTCGGCAGCTCGGCAACGCTCGGGACCACGACGGCGCTGGCGGGAAACGTTCTTGCGCTTACGAGCATCACGGTGAACACCGGCGCGAGCGTGAACGGGAGAGTTCTCGCACGAACCGGGACGGTGACGCTGGACAGCGATAACGTCACGGCATGCAGCGGCGGCCCGTTTCCCCAGGTACCGTCATTCGCTGCAGCCGTTCCCGCCCTTGCACCTTCCCAGCTCGCAATTCTTGGAATCGCCCTTGCGGCCGTCGCGTTCCTGGCTCTCAGAAGGAGTTTCTAGCCGGGCAACGTCCCGAGAAAAGCGGCGACCTCCGCGATGGCCTCGCGCAGGTTCTGTTCCTCCGTCCGCCCGGATGACACGCGCGGTTTGAACGAGTGGTCGCCGTCCGGAATGAAGAGGATTCGGATTGCTTTGGAAAGGGGATACCGGGGGACTTCCTCCCGCGTTCCGAATGCGTCCCGCTCGCCCTGGACGATCAGCGTGAGTGTCTTGAGCCTCTCGAGGTGCGCCACGCGTAGCTTTTCCGGCCGCGCCGGGGGGTGGAACGGGTAGCCGAGACAGACGAGGCCCGCGACCCCGGCCTCGTCCGCGACCATGCTCGCGATGCGGCCGCCCATCGACTTGCCTCCGATCGCGACCGACGAAGCGCCCTTCTTCCCCGCCGCCTCCGCGATCGCCTCCAGCCAGCTCGCGCGAAGCACAGGCTCGCGGTCCGGCGGCTTCCGGCGTCCCTCGTCGCGGCGGGCGCGCATGTAAGGAAATTCGAATCGCAGGACTCGAAAGCCCTGTTTCGCGGTCCCACCCGCGACGGCGTTCATGAACGGCGAGTCCATCGGCGCTCCCGCGCCGTGCGCGAGGACGAGCGTACGCGGTGCGCGCACCGGGCCGTCGACGAGAAAGCGGTCCACCTACAATCCCTCCGTGACGAACAAGTATCTCTCGTACGACGACCAGCGTGCCCCGAAGGTGCGCGCCATGTTCTCGCGCCTCGCCGCGCGCTACGACCTCGTGAACGACGTCATGAGCTTCGGGCTCCACCGAAAATGGAAGAAGGACACGATCCGGCTCGCGCTCGAAGGAAGGACGGGCCCGGCCCGCATCCTCGACCTCTGCTGCGGCACGGGAGACCTCTCCTTCCTCGCGGAGGAAAAGGCGCTCCCGGGCTCGCGCGTCATCGGCGTCGACTTCACGCTTCCCATGCTCGGGGTCGCGACGCGGCGCCGTCTCGAGACGCAGAGCCGGAGCGGATTCGCGCAGGGAGACGCCCTGCGCCTCCCGTTCCCGGACGGCGCCTTCGACGCCGTGACGGTGGGGTACGGCCTCCGGAACATCGCCGATCCGCTCGCGGCCCTTCGCGAGATGCGCCGTGTCCTCGCGCCTCACGGGCGCGTCGTCGTCCTCGACTTCGGGAAGCCGGACAACCCCGTGGCGGGCGCCCTGTATCAGGCCTTCCTCCGCACGGTCATGCCCGTCATGGGGTGGCTCTTCCACGGCGATCCCGAGACCTACCTCTACATCCCCGAGTCGCTGGAACGCTACCCTGCCCAACGGGGCGTTCAAGCGCTGATGCAGGAGGCAGGGCTTCAAGGGGCGCGATACGAGAGCCGGCTCCTCGGCACGATGGGCCTCAACATCGGCGAGGCTCCGGTGGAGGCCCGCCCGCTATAATTCCGCGTGTCCAACTCGGAAACGGGGATCGTGTCGAGGCCTCGCTCCGCGGCGACGGCGACCGCTGAGGCCCCGTTGCCGGTCGGGCGTTGGATCGCGATCGTCGTCGGCCTGTTCCTCGTCGTGATCGTCGCGCTCGTGGCGGTCGGCGCCTACGGACTGGACGTCCTCGCCGGACTGCAATCGTTCGTGAGCGCCGAGTCCCACTGGGCCAAGGGCCAGAAGGACGCCTCCCTTGCTCTTTCCAGGTACCTCGATACCGGCGACGAATCGGACTACAGGCGGTTCGTGGGCCGCCTCGGCGTGACGCTCGGGGACCGGAAGGCGCGGCTGGCCCTGGAGCTGCCCCGGCCGGACCTTGCGGCAGCCCAGCAAGGCTTCCTCGAGGGACGCAACGGCGGGGCCAACGTGGACGAGATGACCCGCTTCTACCTGCGGTTTCACGGAATACCGATCTTTTCTCGCGCGGTCGAGGTCTGGGAGCGCGGGGACCTGCTTGTCGCCGAGATGCTCGATCTCGGGGCGCGGATCCACGGGCACACGCTGCCGCTCCCACGCGAGGTTCATGCGGGCTTCGCGAAGGAAATCGACCGGCTTAACGAGCGCGCCACCATCATCGAGGATGCGTTCTCGGCGACGGTGCTTCAGGCGACCCGCTGGGTGCGCAGCCGGCTGGTCGCCGCCATCCTGGCGATGACCCTGCTCCTGGGCGCGCTCGCGGTCGCCGCATCGGCGCTTATCGCGCGCCTCCTGCGCCGCCGCGACGAAGCCCTTCGTTCGTCTGAGCAGAGGTTCCGGCTCCTCTTCGAGCGGAATCTCGCCGGTCTCTTCCGGACCACCCTCGACGGCCGGATCCTGGACTGCAATTCCGCGTTCGCGCGAATCCTCGGCTATCCCGCGCGGGAAGACGTCCTGAAGGTCTCCGCCCTGGATCTCTACGCCGACCCCTCGGACCGCGATTCCTTCCTGGCGCGGCTGGCGCGCCAGCGGGTGCTCATCAATTTCGAGCTCAACTTGAAGCGGCGGGATGGCACGACCGTGTGGGTCCTCGCGAACGAGAGTCTCCTCGAGCCCGAAGGCGGAGGCGAAGCGGTGATGGAAGGCAGCCTCATCGACATCACCGATCGCAAGCACGCCGAGCACCAGCGCTGGCACCAGGCCAACCACGACGCCCTCACCGACCTGCCGAATCGCGTCCTCTTCAACGACCGGCTCTCCCTCGCGATCCTCCACGCGCAGCGGCGCCGCCAGTCCCTCGCGGTCATGTTCCTCGACCTCGACCACTTCAAGCGCGTCAACGACACGCTCGGACACTCGGCGGGCGACGAGCTCCTCGTGAAGGCGGCGGACCGCCTCCGGTGCTGCATCCGCGCGGACGACACGGTGGCGCGCGTGGGCGGGGACGAGTTCCTGCTCCTCCTGAACGGGATCGGGCGCGAGGCCGACGCGGCGACGATGGCGCGGAAGATCCTGCAGGTCGTCTCGGAGCCCTACCTGATCCAGAACCGCGAGCTCTTCGTCGAGGCATCCATCGGTATCGGCCTCTACCCGGGCGACGGCGAAGACGCCGAGAAGCTCGTCGCCAACGTCGACACGGCGATGTACCGCGCGAAGGAGACGGGCCGCAACAGCTTCCAGTTCTTCACGCAGAAGATGCAGGAACAATCGCAGGAACGCGCGGCGATGGAGAGCGGGCTCCGGCGCGCGCTCCCCCGCGGCGAGTTCGTCCTCCACTACCAGCCGATCCTCCACCTCGCGACCCGCGTGCCGATCGGCGTGGAGGCGCTCGTCCGCTGGCGACACCCCGAGAAAGGGATCCTGTCGCCCCGCGAATTCATCCCTCTCGCCGAGGACATCGGCCTCATCACGCGCGTCGGCGAGTGGGTCCTTCGCCGTTCCTGTGAGCAGCTCGTGGCGTGGTACGCGCGCGGCGCTTCCAGCCTCCGCATGTCCGTGAACGTGTCGGCGCGCCAGTTTCACCAGAAGGATTTCGCCGCCTCCGTGCGCCGCATCGTCGAGGAATCGGGGCTCGCTCCGGACTTTCTCGAGCTCGAGATCACGGAGTCGATCGCAATGCAGGACGTGATCCACACCGGCCGGATCCTCTCCGAACTGAACGACCTCGGCGTCCACATCTCGATGGACGACTTCGGGACGGGTCATTCCTCGTTGAACTACCTGAAGCACTTTCCGATCCGGCGCCTGAAGATCGACCAGTCGTTCGTCGCCGGCATGGCCCATGACGAAAAGGACAAGGCGATCGTCGCCACGATCATCTCGATCGCCGGCAATCTCGGACTCGGCGTCACCGCCGAAGGCGTGGAGACGGAGGAACAGGCGGCCCTTCTCCTCGGCATGGGGTGCGCGGACGTCCAGGGCTTCCTGTTCGGCCGGCCGGTCGCCGCCGAGGAGCTCGAGGTCACGCTCGGCCTCGGCGCCGCCGCTCCGGGGTTCGAGTCCGTGCGCCCCTCGAAATCCGCGACCTGATTCAGGGGAATCATCGCTCTGCCCGGTCATTCCGGGTTGAATCCAGGAGTCGACGGAGGTTTGCCGATGCGCGTCTCGAAGTGGATGTCCCCGAAAGTCCTCACGCTCCAGCCGACCGATTCAATCTCGACTGCGATTCACCTCATGAAGGAGAAACGGATCCGGCGGATTCCGATCGTCAACGGTGGCGGGAAGCTGGTCGGAATCGTGTCCGATCGCGACCTCAAGGACGTCTCTCCGTCCCGCGCCACGACGCTCGATATCTGGGAGCTCCACGCGGTCCTCGACAAGCTGAAGATCGTCGACATCATGACGAAGAAGCC
>JARXKK010000131.1 GCA_030278895.1 Acidobacteriota bacterium | reverse complement strand
ACGAAGCTCGCCTGCCCCGGACCGTGGTACACGCGCTGCGTCGCCTTGACGTAGTCGCCCGGCTTCGCCCAGAAAATGCTCGGGACGAACGTCTGGGGGTTGCGGTCGTAAAGCGGGAACCAGCTCGACTGAACCTGCACCATGATGCGGTGGCCCGGCAGGAAGACGTGGTTCGCGTTCGGGAGCGCGAACTTGTAGAGGAGCGCCTTCCCCGACTCGAGCGCCTTCGGCGTTTCGAGGCTCTCGCGGTACCGGCCGCGGAAAATGTCCATCGAGACCGCGAGCTGGTAACCGCCCATCGCGGGCTGGCCCGGGACCTCGGGCGGGTAGACGTCGATGACCTTCACGACCCAGTCGGAATCCGTCCCGCTCGTCGAGGCGACGAGGTTCGCGATCGGCTCGCCCGCGATCCGGACGGGCGCCGTCAGGACGTCGGACGCGTAGACGAGGACGTCCGTCCTCGTCGCGACCTCGCGCTGGTCGGAGACGAGCCACTCGCGCCACTGCCGGTTCCCTTCCCAGGTCGAGACGGGGTACGGCCGATGGTTGAACGGCACGGGCTTGGCGGGATCGGAGACGTACTCGTCGTACGCCGCTTCGCCCGCCTTCGGCGCCACGAAGGAGGCCTTCGCGCCGCCGGCGAGATAGAACGGTGTCGCCTTCGGCGCGCAACCTGCCGCGCAGCCTGAAGGCCAGGTGGTGAGGCGCTTCCACGTGTTCGTTCCCGTCTCGAACGCCATGACGGGCGCGATGTCGGCCTTCGCCGCGCCGTCCTTGAGGTACTGGTCGAGGAAGGGACGCAGGATCTCGCGGCGGAACGTAAGAGCGGTATTACTTTCGAACCTGATCGCGCCGAGCGCGTTGCCGTCCCTGATTTCCTGGCCGTGATACCACGGACCCACAACGAGGAATACCTTGTCGTTGGCGATGTCCTTCGGTTTGATGGCCTTGTAGACGGCGGGCGCGCCGTAGATGTCCTCCTGGTCCCAGAGGCTGTGAACGAGCATCACGGGGACCTTCAACGGCTGCGCCGCGAGGATGCGGTCCATCGCCTGGTCACGCCAGAACACGTCGTAGGACGGATGCTCGAGGATCTTCTTCCAGAAGCCGATCTGTTCCATCCCCCGGCGGCGGCCCAGTTCCCCGGCCGACCCGGCCTCGAGAAACGTGTCGTAGTCGTCGAAGGCGCTCGACCACCATTTCGAGTCGCCCTTCCTCGTGGCCACCTGATCGTAAATGTAGGCCAGATTCCCTCCCTGGCGGAACGCGCCGTTGTGGAACCAGTCGTCGCCACGCCAGCCGTCCACCATCGGGTTCATCGGGACCGAGACCTTGAGCGCGGGATGCGGATTCACGAGCGCCATGAGCGGCGTGAAACCGTTGTAGGAGATGCCGAGGATGCCGACCTTGCCGTTCGTCTCCGGCACGTTCTTCACGAGCCAGTCGATCGTGTCCCACGTGTCGGTCGCGTGGTCGACCGGCGTCGGATTCTGCGGCCCGGCGAGCGGGCGGTTCATCACGTAGTCGCCCTCGGAGCCGTGCTTGCCGCGAACGTCCTGGACGACGCGGATGTAGCCGCCCTCGACGATCGTCTCGACCGCGTTGTCGTAGCCGTCGAGGCTGAGACCGAGGTGCGCGCTTTCATTGATCCTCCCAAGCTTGTCGGCGTCGTAAGGCGTGCGCGTGAGCAGGATCGGGGCGCTCTTCGAACCGAGGGCGCTCTTCGGAACGAGGATCACCGTGTGGAGCTTCACGCCGTCTCGCATCGGAATTTCCACGGGGCGCTTCACGTGGTCCCAGCCGTCGTACGTTTGTGTGAACGTGCCCGGAATCTCACTCGCGTAATTCGGATATTTTGGCGCGGGCGCCGGGGTCGGCGCCTGCGCGAGCGCCGCGGACGCCGCGAGAACGAGCGAGAGGAAGAGGAAGGAATACTTCTTAGAAAGAGTGGGCACTCGGCGCCTCCGTCTTTTTCTTGAGACGGCGGATCATGGCACGGGGCTGGCCGCGCGGGCGACCCGCCCGCGGTCCCTCGCCGTCAGAACCACCCCGGTTTCATCCGCGCGTAGCTGTCCTCGTTCTCCCGGCAAAGCGTGACGAGGGCCGCGTTCTTCGGAAGCTCGGTCCTGATCCAGTACTGAGCCGCGGCAAGCTTGCCTTCGAGGTGGTCGTGGTCGCGCGGCTCGCCGCCCTTGGCGAGGCCCTCTTTCGCGGCAGCCGCCTGCAAGAGCCACTGCCACGCGACGGCGTATGTCGAGAAGAGCTCGAGGTAGTCCGCCGAGTGGCACAGCATTCCTTCGACGTCGCCCGCGCTGCCCCGCGCGCCCAGCTCCCGCGTCAACGCATTCAGGCTCGCACCCGCATGGCGCACGGCGATCACCCACGCTGCGTCCACGCCCGCGGCCTCCGCGCGCCGGCAGGCGGCCGAGACCTCCGTCTCCAGTGCCACGAGCGCCGCCCCGCCCTTCGCCATCACCTTGCGGCCGAGGAGGTCGAGGCCCTGGATGCCCGTCGTTCCCTCGTGAATCGAGTTCAGTTTCTGGTCGCGCAGCCACGCCTCCGGCAGGTACTCGCTCGTGTAGCCGTAGCCGCCGTGGATCTGCAGCGCGAGCGCGTTCGACTCGAAGCCCTTCTCCGCCGGGAAGCTCTTCGCGACCGGCGTGAGGAGGTCGAGGAGAAGCTGCGCGTGCTGCCGCTCGGGTTCCGTCGCCGCGTGGCGCGCGCGGTCCGCGCAGAGCGCGGCCTGGAGGACGAGGCCGAGTCCGCCTTCCACGATCGCCTTCTGGCGCAGCAGCATGCGCCTCACGTCCGCGTGCTCGAGGATCGGCACCTGCGGCAGCCGCGGGTCTTTGCTCGTGACGGGCCGCCCCTGCGGGCGGGAGGCCGCGTACGAGAGGCTCTCGTGGTACCCGACGGACGCGCCCGCGACGCCGTCCGCGCCGATCGAGATGCGCGCCTCGTTCATCATCTGAAACATGTACGGGATGCCCTGGTGCGGCTCCCCCACCAGCCAGCCGCGGCAGTCGCCGGCCTCGCCGAGGCTCAGGATGACCGCCGGCAGGCAGCGCCATCCGATCTTGTGGACGAGGCCCGAGATCTTCACGTCGTTCCCTTCGAGGCCGCCGTCCGTGACGCGACGCTTCGGCACGACAAAAAGGCTGACGCCCTTGATGCCGGCCGACGCGCCGTCGATCCGCGCCAGGACGAGGTGGACGATGTTCTCCGTGAGGTCGTGGTCGCCGCCGGAGATGAAGATCTTCGAGCCCGAGAGGAGGAAGTGGTCGCCCGCAGGCGTCGCTCGCGTTGACACGTCCGCGAGGCTCGAGCCCGCGTGGGGCTCGGTCAGCGCCATCGTCCCCGTGAAGCGGCCCTCGTAGAGCGGCGTCATGTAGCGCGCCTTCAGGTCGTCGCTCCCGAACGCCTCGATGAGATGCGCCGCGCCGGTCGAGAGGCCCGCGAAGCTGTAGACGGCCGGGTTCGCGGCCATGATGTAGAGGTGGGCCGCCGTCGCGATCGTGAGCGGCAGCTGCTGCCCGCCCACGTCGAACGGTCGCGACGCGGCAAAGACGCCGACCTCGCGCATCTTCGGCAGGATGTCGTGGAGACACGGATGAGCGAACACCTGCCCATCCACGAGCCTCGGCGGCTCCTCGTCCAGGGCCTTGAACGCCGGAAACACCGTCTCGTGCGCGAACCGGGCACAGAGGCCGATGTATCCGTCGAACGTCTCCCGGGAATGATCCGCGAAGTGAGGCAGCGCGAGGAGCGACGCGGCATCGAAGACGTCGTAGAGGAGGAACGAGACGTCGCGGTCGTTCAGAAGCGGGTTCGTCACGCGCGGACGTTACACCGGGAGCGGCATGCTTTTCCCGCCCCGTGCATGGGGCACGGGACTTCAGTCCAGGTGCCCCATGAGCCCGTTGCGGTAGTCCGCGATCGCCTGGCGGATCTCGTTCTCGGTGTTCATGACGAACGGTCCGTGGCCGACCACGGGCTCGTCGATCGGCGCTCCCGAGAGAAGCAGGATCGTGGAGTCGGCCGCGGCCTCGATCGAAAGTGTCTCGCCGTCGCGGTCGAGGACCACGAGTTGCTCCTCATCGACCGACTTCGAGCCGTTGACGCGCCCGCCACCGTGCAGGAAGAGGAGCGCGGTGGACTGTCCCGCCGGCACGTTCAGGTTCGCGACTTTGCCCGCCCTGAGCCGCATGTCCCACAGCTCGATCGGCGTGAACGTCCGCGCCGGGCCCTTCTCCTTTTCGAACGCGCCCGCGATCACGCGGACCGTTCCCGCGTCGCCCGCGAGAGCGACCACGGGGGTCCGGCTTCCCACGACGTCCTGATAGCCGGGCGGGGCCTTCTTGAACCTCGCGGGCAGGTTCACCCACAGCTGCACCATCTCGAGCGTGCCGCCGTTCTTCGTAAATTCGCGCCCGTGCATCTCCTCGTGAACGATGCCCGAGGCCGCGGTCATCCACTGAACGTCGCCCGGGCCGATGCGGCCCTTGTGACCCGCCGAGTCGCGGTGCTCGACCTCACCCTGGTAAGCAATCGTCACCGTCTCGAAGCCCCGGTGCGGGTGCTCCCCCACGCCGCGCGGAGCGAGGGCCGGCGGGAACTCCGACGGAGCCCCGTAGTCGAGAAGGAGGAACGGGCTGAGGGCCGGGGCGGAGTCGTACGAGAACATCGAGCGAACGGGAAAGCCGTCGCCGACCCAGTGCCGGGGCGGTGCCTGCTCGATTCCGAGAACCTTTTTCGAGCGATTCAGTGTCGTCGTCATGGGGAGAATCCTTTCGGGGAAAGAAGCCGTTACCCCGCGGCCGAAGCCGGAGCGGGTTTGCGCCTGAGCGCCAGGTTCGCGATGCCGCCGAGAATACCGGCGCCGAGGGCGGCCCAGCTGAGAGCTGGGCTCCAGAGGCTCGTGAGGCCGAGGAGCGCGTCGAGAGAGTATCTTCCGGGCCCTGTGAGGGCGAGGGCCGCGCCACCGATCCCGTAAAGCAGCGGCATCTCGATCCCGTTCGACGCGGCGAAGAGGCCGTTCGGGCCGTGAACGCTGACCGCCGCCACGATCATGACCGAGACCATCAGGGCGGGGCCGATGGGGCCGAAAAGGCCCAGTGCGATGAGGAGGCCGCTCCCGACCTCGCTGACCGCGGCGACCGTCGCGAAGAAGCGCCCCGGGTGGAACCCGAGGGATTCGAAGAATCCGCCGGTGCCGGCCAGCCCGTGGCCCCCGAACCACCCGAAGAGTTTCTGCGCGCCGTGAGCCGCCAAGAGAAGGCCCAGGACGATGCGGAGGACGAGAATTCCTGAATCCATGAGTCGATCTCCTCTGCGGGGCTCGAGGCGTTTGCCTCCCCGGAGTGCAAACTATATAAAGTATAGCGACTATAAGTCAAGTATCTACTTGTCACGCGGAGTCCCACCGGCTATCCTCCTGCCCGTGAGAAGGATGCGAGGCTCCCCCGCCGTCGATCTGGCCCTTTGCGGCCGCTTCCACCGGGGCATCGAGCTGATCGGTCGCCGCTGGACCGGGGCGATCGTCTTCCTGCTGCTCCGCTCCCGCTGCCGGTACGCGACGCTGCGCGACGCCATTCCCGACATCACCGACCGGATGCTGAGCGAGCGGCTTCAGGAGCTGGAAGAGGAAGGAATCGTCCAGCGCACCGTGATCCCGGAGACGCCGGTCCGCGTCGAGTACGCGCTGACGAAAAAGGGCCGGGATCTGGCCGCCGCGATCGACGCCATGGCCGCGTGGGCGGAACGCTGGATCCAGCCCGCCGCGCGGAAGCCGATCCGCGGAATGAACCCGGCCGGGCGCGCCCCCGGCCGGGTCCCATCTGCCGCTACTGGAAGTAGCCGTTCACGTCGACGATGACGTGCACCGTGCCGGTCGGCTGACCGGTCTTCACGACGAAATCGCCGCCCGCGCCCAGAGCCAGCATGCCGTTGTTGGCCCGCGTCTGGCCGGCGGCGTAATCGATGACCGGAGTCAGGCTCGGAGCGGTGCCCGCCGCATAGATCGACACGTCGCCGGCGACCGTGCCCTGCGTCACCGTGACGTTGATTGACAGCGCCTTCACGCCCGAGGGAACTCCGCACGAGCCCGCGGCGACGAAGGTCCGGGGCGAAAGCGCCGCGATCGCCGGGCCGCCGTGAGGGCCGGCGGGGTCGCGCGTGTCGAGAAGACGGCAGGGCGACAGGGCGTGGAAGTCGGAGCCCGCGACGGTCACGTTCACCGAGCCCGTGTTCGAGATACAGCCGTTCGAGTTGGTCTCGACGACCGAGAGCGTCAGGATTCCGACCGACCCGGCGGTGTACGTGATCGCCGTCCCCGACGGCGGGCTCGTGATCGTCCCGTTCGAAATCGACCACGCGTAGGTCGAGCCCGCGGTCGCGGGAACCGTCGCGGTGTTGCCCGTTGAGCCGGGGAGCACCGGGGTCGGCGCCGTGATGACCGGAGCCGGGGGATTCGGGTTGACGGTGACGGAGGTGGCCGACGACGCAGCGCTCGTGCAGCCGCTGGCCGTGACCTTGACGGTGTAGCTGCCGGACGCGGTCGCGATGTAGGTCAGGTTCGTGGCGCCGCCGATCGGGTTGCCGTTCAGGAACCACTGGTTGCCCGTCGCGCCGGACGAGGTCAGCGTGACGCTGCCGCCCGAGCAGAACGTCGTGGCCCCGCCGGGCGTGATCGTGGCCGTCGCGGGGATCGGGTTGACGGTGACGGTGGTCCCGGCCGAAGCGGCACTCGTGCAGCCGCTGGTCGTGACCTTAACGGTGTAGCTGCCGGACGCGGTCGCGATGTAGGTCAGGTTCGTGGCTCCGCCGATCGGGTTGCCGTTCAGGAACCACTGGTTGCCCGTCGCGCTGGACGAGGTCAGCGTGACGCTGCCGCCCGAGCAGAACGTCGTGGCCCCGCCGGGCGTGACCGTCGGCGTCGCGGGAATCGGGTTGACCGTGACGACGGTCGCGCCAGATGGCGCGCTTGCGCAGCCGGCGACCGTCGCGATGACGGTGTAACTGCCGGAAGCCGTGACGACGTAGGCAGGGTTCGTCGCGCCGCCGATCGGGTTGCCGTTCAGGTACCACTGGTTGCCGGAAGCGCTCGACGAGGTCAGCGTGACGCTTCCACCCGCGCAGAAAGTCGTCGGGCCGCCGGGCGTGATCGTGGGCGTCGCGGGCGGGGTGCAGACGGAGGCGAAGCAGACCGCGACGTCGTTCACCGCCGGCGTGGCCGCCGAGTCGGTCGTCGCGAGGAAGACCTTGTACTGAAGGTAGCGCTTGCCGTTGAACTGGGCGAGAGACGCGCCGCTGGTCGTGAAGAAGGTCCCCGCGGTCGTGTCGGGGCCGACGAAGTTGAAGGGGCCGGACGACGAGTTGCTGCCCGCGACCTGGAACCTGACCGACGTATTCGCGGGAGTCGTTGCCGTGAAGGAGAGCGTCGACCAGGTCAGCGTGAAGCCGGACGCCGGGTTGGCGTCGATGAGACCCGAGACGAACGTGCCGGACGCCGCGTAGCCGGTCTGCATGTACGTCTTGAAGTTGAAGTCTCGCGTCGAGTCGGCGGTGAAGGTCGCGCCGTTGTCGGTCGAGATGACTCGCTGCCCGTTGGCATAGGTGCTGGGGCTGGAGCGAATCCAGAAGTAGCCCCCGACGGAGGGAGTGGCCACGGGTCGCAGAATCAGAGCGTATTGCGTTCCGGACGTCAGCGTTGCCGGCGAGACAAAACTAACGGTGTACTCGACACCTGCGCCGCTGGAAAAGCCGGGCAGGGTAGCGGTGGCAAGGTCTCCTCCGGTAGGAAGGCCCCCGCTCGTGCTGCGGATGGAAAGCGTCAGGGCAGGTGTGGTCCCCGTGCATCCACTGCAGAAGAGTTGGACGGCCACCTGGACGAGCTGGCCGGTAACGGCTGGAATGAAGGTCTGTCCACCCCAGCTGGCGGTAGAGAAGCTCGTCCCGGTCGTGGTGCCGGCCGTGTTCGACTGATCCAGAGCCGTCGCCTTCGAGAGGGTGACGTCGCCGGGGGACGTCGTCAGGTCGAGGTTGGTTGACACGCCGCGCTGAAAGTCGGCCTGCGTCGTATCGGCCGGACACGCGCTTGCCAGGGCCGACGCCAGCGAGAAGTTCCGCGTCGTCGTCGTCGCATCCGTCACGATGATGCCGGTCGCCGAGCCGGAGTTGTAGCCGGAGGCGCTGGCCCCGACGCTCGGGTAGGTGCCCGCCGGGACGGCCGCAAACGAGTAGGCGCCCGAACCGTTCGTCGTCGCCGACCGGCTTCCGAAAGC
>JARXKK010000130.1:2461-8402 GCA_030278895.1 Acidobacteriota bacterium | reverse complement strand
GCATCAACGACAAGCACATCGAGGTCATCGTCCGCCAGATGATGCGCAGCGTGCGCGTCGAGGAAGTCGGCGACACGGAATTCCTCGTCGACGAGCAGGTCGACCGTTTCCGGTTCAACGAGGAGAACGAACGCATCCTCAAGGCCGGGGGCAAGGCCGCGCAGGGGCGTCCGCTCCTCCTCGGCATCACGAAGGCGTCGCTCTCGACGGATTCGTTCGTGTCGGCCGCGTCGTTCCAGGAGACGACGCGCGTCCTCACGGAGGCCTCCATCGCGGGCCGCGTCGACCTCCTGCGCGGTCTCAAGGAAAACGTCATCGTCGGGCGGCTCATCCCCGCCGGCACCGGCATGGACTACTACCGCAACGTCGTACTCGAGCGCGAGGAAATTCCGCCTGCGCCCGAGGAGACGGAAGAGCTCTACTTCGACGACGAGACGCCGGTCATCGCGGCGGATCTGGACGACGAGGTTTAGCCCCTCTTACCTTCTAAGAAATCTGATCTTCGGGGCCGGCGCAAGCCGGCCCTCTTTCTTTCTATTTCAAGAGAATCGGCTTTGCTCCGGTGTCCTCGAGCTTCTTCGCCAGCTTCCCATCCGCGGTGACGAGGGGCACGCCGAGCCGCTCGGCCAGCGCCGCGTACGTCGCGTCGTAGACCGAAAGTCCGTGCGCGAGCGCGAGATCGAGCGCGAGAGGCACGAGATCGGTTGTCGAGACGATCTGAAGGGGGAGAGAGCGAAGGTACGTGAATGCCTCTCGCGCCTGTTCGGCCGCCATGAGGCGCCGATGCACGCGGCTGCGGAAAATGTTCGCGCACTCGAGAAAGAACAGATCCGGAACGGCGATGACGGGCGGACGCTCCTCGCCGAGGAGCGCGAAGAGCCGTTCGGCGTCCTCCGAGCCCCCCTCCTTCAGAAAGAGCTTCACGCCGACGCTCGCGTCGACGATGAAGTTCTCCGGGAACCTCACTTGCGATCGCGCTCTCGTCGCCCTTCATGGAGGAGCGTCAATCCCGTGGGTCCGCGCCGCGCGGCGCTCCCGGAACTCCGGATCCTGCGTGCCCCGTCGAGAGCTTCCTTAACCGAGAGCGACGTGGCGGTGCCGCGCGCGATCGTCGTGAGGAGTCGAACCACCTGGGCGTTCACGGACCGTCCCTCGGCGCGCGCGAGCGACCGGATCTTCGTGTAGACGGTTTCGGGCACGTTTCGTACGTGGAGAGTCGCCATGTCGAAAACGTTAGCGCGAGATGGCTACAAATTGCAAGCATTATGCAAGCGAACCTAGCGGGACACTTTCACGATCCTCATCACCACATTGCCAGTCTTCGCGGCCCCAGCGCAATCCCGCCGTGTTCTCTATCCTTCAGTCGATGAGGAATCGACGGACCCGCTTGGCGATCTTCGGGATCGCTTTCGGGATACGCATCGCGGCGATTCTGTGGGTCGGCCCTTCCGCTGTCGGGTTCGGCGACGCACCCGACTACCTGGCGACGGCGGACAAGGTGTGCCGGGAGCACGCGTATCCGGATCGAGGGAACCTTCCGTTCTTTCGCGCGCCTCTGCTGCCTGCCTTTATCGCGGTAACGACGTTCTGCCGCCCCGAGCGAGTTGCCGTCGTAAAGGTCGCGCTGGCTTTCTGTGATTCGGCAACCGCGCTCGTCATCGGTGAGATCGCTTGGGTGCTCTTCGCGTCGACTGCGATCGCGACGCTGGCCGCGCTTCTCGCGGCGCTCGATCCGTTCTTCGTCTTCGGCGTCGTCGAAGTCCGGACGGAACCTCTCTTCATGCTGCTTCTGACAGCCGCGATCTGGTTGTTCCTTCGGGCAATTCGAGACATGTCGATGCTTATTTTCATTCTCGCCGGTGCCGCATTCGGTCTTGCCGCGCTCACGCGGCCTGCTGGACTCGGGGCGCTCGCGTTTGCGGCAATTTGGTTGGCGTTTGCGGGGGGGGCGGTCAAAGGCATGGCGCGCGCGGTGAGCGTGGCAGCGCTCGCCCTGGGTGCGATTCTGGCGTTGGGGCCGTGGATCGCGCGCAATGCGGTTCGCTATCACGAACTGATCCTCGTGAACGACGCAGCGGGCTTCAGCTTATGGCGGGGCTCACATCCTGAGATGGATCGCATCGCACGCATCGCGGACGTGACGGAGTACCGACGCGCCGCACGAGCCTTCGAGACGGATCTGACACAGGCGACTGCCCGCAACCTCGAAGTGCCCGGCGCGTCACCCCGGGCGCGCAGTCGCGCCTGGCTCGCCGCCGGTCTCGAGAACATTCGTCGAGATCCGGTGGAGGCGGCCGCGTTCGCCGCGCGAAAGGCGTGGAATTACTGGCGCCCGTGGCTTAACCCGCAGGAGCACGGGAGGATGGCGGTATTCGGGAGCGCGATCCTCAACATCGCGCTCTACGCCCTTGCAGCCGTCGGCCTCGCTCAATTCAGGCGGAACGACGCGATTCTCTTCGGCTGGATCGTCGCATTCCTGGTCGTAACGTGGCTCCTGCACATTCCGCATCAGGTCGTGATGCGGTTCCGGATTCCTTTCACAGATCCTCTTCTGCTCATCTTCGCGGCGAGCGCGACGGTTCACCTTTCAAGGTGGGGCGCTAGTAATCCCAGCTCTTCAGATCCGCGCCCGCGGGCGCCGTCTTCCTGATGCGCTCGACGATGCGCGGCAGGAACATCTGGTTGTATCGGAGGCGTGAGATCGCGTTCGGGCGGGTGTGGTCGCCGTTCCAGCAGTGCTCGGCGCGCGGCTCGTAGTCCACTTCGCCGCCGTAATTGGGGTCCTTCGTGGACTTGAGGAACTCCTCCGCGAGGTACACCGCATTGTTCAGGTAGTAGTTGTCCGCCTCACCCACGAAGATGTGGAGCTTGCCTTCAAGCTTCTTCCCGAGCCCCTTGTCCCAGTCGCGCTTCAGGATCGCCGTCAGATCGAAGTGGCCCCGCCAGTAGGCCGCAACGTCCTTGTCGATGGCGCCGGTCGTCTTGTTCCAGATGGGTTTCGGGTAGCCATCCGCGCCCACGGGCGAGTAAACGGCCTGCCAGATGTCCCACTGTTCACCCGAGCGGCCGTTCGTGCCGAGGACGAGCTCGAGCCGGTTCATCTCTTCGAGCGTGGACGAGATGTGCCCGAGGTAGTTCCGCATCCCGGGCCGGGGCGTCGTCTTCCAGGGCGCGTCGGCGCGATAGGCGTTCTCGTCATCGTAGATGTTGACGACGGTGTACGCCCGGAAGTCGATGGGATCGGGGCAGGCGACGTAGACGCCGTTGTAGTCGTCGGGATAGAAGACCTGGACCGCCATCGCCTCCCAGCCGCCGGTCGAGCCGCCGTAGGCGAAGCGCGCCCAGCCGGCGCCGAGCGCGCGGTACTTCTTCTCGAGATAGGGGATCAGCTCGTATTCGATGGCGTCGCCGTAGGGGCCGAGGTTCGCGGAGTTCACGGCGTACGAGTCGTCGTAGTAGGGGTTCGCGTGCTGGATCTCTACGACGATCGCCCGCGGAAAGCCGGGCGACGTCCAGTCCTTGTAGAACTGGTAGGCCTCCGCCTGCTGGATCCGGTTGTAGCCCTCGAGGTGGAACCGCTCGTCGTACTTCGGCTTGAGGTTCGGGTCCGGCGGCTCCTCGCGGAACCCGCCGATGGTCTCGGGGAAGTGCCCGTGGAAAATGACGAACGGGTAGCGCGCGTCCGGGTGTTCCGCGAAGCCGAGCGGGAGGAGCACGTGCGCGCCCAGGAACATGTCGCGACCCCAGAACTTCGACAGGAGCTCGCTGCGGATGCGCTCATGCTTGATCCACTTCGTCGTGGGCGCCTCGGGAATGGGCGGGATCACCTGGTCGAGCGAGATCGAAATCGCCTCGGCTCGCGTGGGATCGATGTCGACCTTTTTCGGGGTGCTGTACAGGTTTCCGGGCGCGAGATTCCAGTGCTGACCCTCGCCGCGGTCCATCGGCAGCTTAACCGTGTGGCCGTCGGCGCGGTGGAAGGTCTCGTACCTGTGGAAGACGGCCTGGACGAAATACCTTCCCCTCGGAATGCCGGCCAGGCTCTCCACCGGATAGCCGAGGACGGTCGCGTCGAAGTTCACCGCCTTTCCCGGAGCGAGCCCGTCGGCGTCGACGCCGAAGATCTGCTGCGTCTTCAGGCCGACGCCGACCTGCGTCCGTGGCTCCGCCGAGCCGTCCGTCGAGAGGATGAGGAGGACGCGCCCGTCGAGCGGTGTCGCGCTCTTCTCCTTTGGAAAGGAGACGGCGAAGCGCGGCGTCGCCGCAGCGCCGGAGCCCGCGATCGAGAGAAGAAGACCGGCGAACAGGGCGAGCCAGAATCGATTCATGAACCCTCCGTCGTTGTGCGCGGAAGGTTACCCTTGGAAAGGCCTTACTGTTTTTCGACGCGGAAGGAGAGTGTCTTCCGAACGGTGCCGTCGACGGAGAGCTCGACGAGGTACGTTCCGGCGGCCCAGCCCTTCGGCGGCCTCGGACAGGAAAAGGCGCCCATGTACTCGCCCTTTGCTGAAAAGGTCGACTCGCCTTCGGTGAGCTTGGTTTTCGCTTCGAGCCCTTCCACCCTGTCCGCGATCCAGACCGCCTTCAACTTCGTCCCCTGCGCAGCGTCGGCGACCTGGTAGACGGCGAAAATCCTCGGGAAATCAGAGGGGAAAACCGTCTGCTCGGTTCGCGAGAATTTGTCGGCCGTAACCATGGCGAGCTTGAGGCGCGGTCCAGCGGCCCTGGAGGGGGTTTCCTCGGATGCGGAGACCCCGGACGTCCAAAGAGCCGTCGTCAGCACGAAGAGAGCGAGCGACTTCATGTCTTTCTCCTTCAAGGCCTCCTTCCAAAGGTACTTCCTCGGGCAACGTTCCATCCAGATTCAGGTGCACTACAGAGGGGCCGGTCAGGGGAGCGGCAGCGGCGCGCGGATCTCGTAACATACAGCGATGGACGGACTTCGACGCCCTCAGGCCGACCTCCTCGATCTCCTCGAGAAGACGAGCCGTACATTCGCCCTCTCGATCCCGCCGCTGCCGGAGCCGACCCGCCGGGAGGTCACGGTGGCTTATCTTCTGTTTCGGATCGCGGACACGTTCGAGGACGCGGCGCACCATCCGCCAGAGGCCCGAGTTGGGGCGCTTCGCGATTTCATCGGCCTGCTTCACAGCCCCTCGCCCGTCGAGGCAGCGCGTCTCTCGGGGGAGTGGACATCAGCCGGCTGGGCCACGCATCCGGGGTACGAGGAGCTCCTCGGAGAGATTCCCTTCGTGCTGGACGCCTTCCTCTCTCTCTCACCGGGTGCCATCGAAGCGATCCGAGGCCCCGTCGTCCGTTCGGCGGACGGGATGGCGAGCTTCGTCGCACGCACGCGGGAGGGGCGGCTTGCTCTTTCCTCTCTGGACGACCTGAAGGCCTACTGTTACGTCGTGGCGGGCCTGGTGGGAGAGATGCTTACGGAGCTCTTTCTGCTCGATCGGGCGGAGCTTGCGGCCGTCGCGCCGGACCTCCGGAAGCGCGCATCCGCCTTCGGAGAAGCTCTGCAACTCGTTAATATCCTGAAGGATGCGGCCGGAGACGCCGCCGAGGGACGCTCTTACCTGCCCGCGGACGTCCCCGTGGAAGCGGTCTTCTCCCTCGCCCGGCGCGACCTCGGGGCGGCGGGGGAGTACATCGAAGCGCTCGAGCGGGCCCAGGCCCCGCGCGGCATCCTGGAGTTCACGGCCCTGCCCGTTGAGCTGGCCTGGGCGACGCTCGACCAGCTCGAACAGAAGGGCTCGGGGGCGAAGGTGAGCCGGCCCGAGGTTTTCTCCCTCGTCCGCAGGGTCCGGAAGGCACTCGACGCGGGCGATTCCGTCGCCACGCTTCACCGCCAACTCTGAACGCGAAGGTTTCCCGCTTGACAGCCCACGGCGGGGTCTATATTCTTCACCGGTTTCCCCGGGGACCGGCTCGGCAT